>NZDU01000042.1 GCA_002688875.1 Candidatus Pacearchaeota archaeon
TATTAGTAGTAGCCTCAATATAGCACCGTGCATCAGATAAATCGATTAGATCTAAATATTGCGTATGCCTGCAATCTTTCTTGTAAAGGTTGCCTCAGTTTAAGTGACTTTGATAGACGTGGTGTAATGCCACTAGAAGATATTATAAAAAGTATAAACATCTGGAAAGATCATTTATCACCAAAGATCGTATCTGTGTTTGGAGGTGAGCCATTACTGCATCCAAGGTTGTTTAATATCTTTGATCTAATTAAAATAGCATGGCCTGATACAACTATAAGATTAATTACAAATGGATACCTACTTAATAGAATAGATCCTGAAAGATGGTTTAACTGTGTTGAACCATTTGAGATGCAAGTAAGTATTCATAGACTAGATCATGAAGAAATAATAACAAAAAATGTATTGGCTATTATTAAACAACACTCAGATTGGACCATGGCAAAGGTTGCAGAAGAAATGGATGGAGTTCATCATTCATATGAATGGTATAGACCTGGATTTAAAATTTGGAAAAGCAAGTTTGGTAAATTTGTAATACCATATAACTATGAAAATAATAATCTAGTACCTTTTAAGAGCAATCCAAAAAAAGCACACAGCATTTGTGGTAATCCAGATGTACCTATTCTATATAAAAACAAATTATATAAATGTGCTCCAATAGCCAATATCCTTGATTTACCAAATGCAGAAGGGTTTAATTATAATCCTATAGATTCTAAAACAGACCTAGATAAATTTGTTAAATTAATAGGAAAACCAGAAAAGATTTGCAGTATGTGTCCAGAAAATAGATCACATTCTGTTGACCATTATAAACAAGGAGAAGTAATTGTTAAGCAAAATATTAGTTAGTGGTTGCGGAATGAGTTATAGTAAACAAGAGAAACCTTCTTGGGTAAAAGTTTTAAAAATTTGTGGATTGAATATAGTTGATGTAGGTGGTCCTGCTGTATCAAATGAATGGATTCTTAATAGTTTAATAAACGGCATTATAAAACATAAACCTACACACGTCATATGTCAATTAACTGCTACAGGAAAACTTGATATAGAATCAAATGATGAACGATATAAAGAATTGGTTGAAACTGACACATTAAGAAATTTCACATTTAAAGGTGTTTGGCCTAGTAGCAGTAGTGATGATCACAAAGTAAAAAAAGATTATTACAAATGGATATACTCAAAATCGATTGATGTTGATAATACTGCTGTGAAACTATTTGCATTAAGTGAAGCCTGTAAAAAATCTAATATTTCTTTACATATTATTCAGGGATATAAAATTGACTGGAACAATCATCATCTATTAAAACTTATTGATTTTGATGAAACATTTAATATGGAAAAATACTACCACCAAAGCGAATATTATCAATATCATGATCATGTTAATCAAAATACTGTACCTTGTAAACAATTTATGAAACACTTCGTTAAAAAAATTAATAAAGAATTCTTACAATTTTATGGACTAAATGAAAAATTAAAAAAGTTTCAAAATGATTAAAATAATATTTGTTTGTTATAGTCAAGGTACTGGCGGTGAAAAATTAGCAACTGAAATTTCTAAATTAGATAAGTGCAATAATTTAAAATCTAAAACTGTTGAACAACGAACAATTACTGTAGACATTTTAGAATGCGAAGGCAGATCCGGACCTATAAATTATGATACTATACATAAAATTTTGAACAAAGTTGAGCACTCACCTAAATGGTATGTAGTTCCTACTCATTATCATCCAATAATGCTTGATAAAATAAATGCTAAAAAACTATACGTGATTATTAACAATCCTACAGATTCTTCTCATATTAAAATGGTAGAGAACAATATAATAGAAAAAGTTTTATTACATAAATTTTCAAACATACTAGAGTTAAAAGGACAAATTGAAGCAGATGGTTATGACCCTAAAAGTATTTTATCTAATATGTCAGGGATACAAACATATGACAAATTACAATGTTTGTATAATAACTTAGACACATCTGAAGAAAACATAGCAAAGATACACATAACATATCCACCAAAACAAAAAATGACCTATCTTTCTAATACAGATTACCTTAATGCAATTTATATACCATACAAAAACACTCTACAACCAAACTTTTACCAAACTTTTACCAAATCTTTATCAAAATCGTTGACAATATAATAAAAGATCATATACTTTTAATATGGACAATATTATTAAATTTCCAAAGAATGAAGAATCGCCAGATCAAATATCTAAAAGATTATTAGAAGACCTAACATACACAGTTTTAAAAATGATTTCAGATGAAGGATTTGATGTAAATAATAGAAAATTTAGAAGAGATATGGGATCTTGGATGAAATTTATGAAAATTGCTATTGATAGACAACTAGGAGCCACCAATGCTTCATTAAATACAATTAAACGTATTAGTGTGGATTTAGACGAATGACAATGCATCTTGTACGTGGCATGAGCACCACATCTACTAAAAAACATAAAGCACATTTGAATAAAGCAGAAATTAAAGCACGTGATAAAGCACAACAAGAATTGAACAAAACTTTAGTAAAAGTGGGTCTAGACCCACATAGAGACATTGACCCTAATAACTTTAAAGGATACTTTGGACAATACACAGGTTCTAATACAACTAAAACTGAACCAATAAAAGAACAACAACTAACGCAAATGAAAGATGGTGGATTAAAGAAAAATGAAGCACCAAAAGTTTATTCTGGTAAACAAAAACTATTAGGAATTGCAGTAATGCATAAAAGTAACTTGGTACCTGTATTTGATATAAAAGACGCAAAAGATATTGCAAAAATGAGGAGAGGTTAATGAAACAAGAAGACATGGATGCTTATAGGTATTGGCTAGGTATTGCCGGTATTATTTTTTTAGTAATAATATTAGGAACTGTAGGAGTGACGTGGCTATTAAATTAGATAAACCATATGTAAAGCATTCAATTGCATCTGAATCTGATGATAGGGTTTGGTTTCTTGAAGAATTAGAGGGTGAAGTTTTAGAATTTGCCAAGTATATGAAAGACCATTATAAAATAAAATACAATGATACAGCAAGGGCACATCTTAAACGAATTGGTAAATCTACACAAAATTTAAGAGTTACCAGTTCTTTAGGTACTGCTACATTTGAAGATTTGCACAAATACAAAGAATAATTGGTTTTACCAACTGTATAACTTGACAAAAACACATTTTATTATAACATTAACATAATGAGCACATTTATTAATCTAATTTTTGCTGTAGCAATTGCAACAGTTATGACAAGCAATGCGAAAGCAAGAATAGTTAAAGAAGAACAAATACCTAAAGAGACAGTTGAAGTAATTTCACTAGACGGCACCAACTGGACAAATCCAGACAATATACAAGGTGTTCCAGGTGAATTCTTTATTAGTCAAGAAGGGTATTTGTGTCAATCACAAATCGTTACGTTTTGGCAGGGTGGTGTTCAACAAGCAGGTAGGACTTGTCGTTTGCCAAATGGTGCGTGGCGAGTACTAAACTAGGAGGTTCGAATGAACTTAAAACTATTACTTGTAGGTTTAGTAACTGGTCTTTTATTATTAACTGGCTGTTCTAAAAATACAATTAACGACGGAGAGAAAGTATCAAAACTTTATCTCAACAGTAAAACGGAGGCACCTAAATGGTTTCAAAAGTATCCATCAGATACAGATGATAAAATTTATGCTGTAGCAACTGGACTTGCTGAAGATATGCAATTAAGTGTCGACAAAGCGATGCATGATGCTAAACTTGAATTGGCAGATAAGATGTATCATAAAATTAATTCTGACTTCAAACGTTTTATTACTGATAGTGGTAATGTTAATGCCAGTAATACTGTGCAAGAAACAACTAAAATATCACAAAACGTAATTGAACGAGTGATGGTCAACAAATATAGAGTTATCAACAAGCAAATTTTAAATGTTGGTGGCGAATTTAGAACATTTGTATTATTAGAATATGATGTTAATAACTTTGAAGCACCTAAAGAGGTTGCAGTAATTGATAAAGAAGCAATTGCTAATACAATCAATAGTAGTGAAGTAATCCAATAGGAGGATAATATGACCGGAGCAGAAATAGGTATTGCAATATTTGTGACACTATGGATAATAGGAGTCATTAATGGTTAAATTAATATTTGGCATAGCAGTCGGTATGTTAATTGCTTGGAACTTTATGCCAGAACAACCAGAATTTATAGAACCAATATGGAACCAAATAGAATCATTCTGGTCCTCACTGTTTTAGTCATCGTTACTTGCCTTTGCTGGACAGCATTAGCAAAAACGGTGACTGGTGTAGGTGTACATCAATTTGGTGTTAGTATAACAGAAAATCAATCTTGTGAAATTGCTAAACAAAAAGCAGAAGCAGACGCCATAAGAAATGCATTTGGTGAAACTGTTGGTTCAACTGATTGGCAAATGTGTGATGATAACAACTGTGATTACAGTTTCTTTTCTTGGATAGAACAACAAGGACAAATAACTGGTATCTTAAATGAAACAAGAGTCATTCTAAATAATCCCAGACAATGTAGGATTAGTATTGTTGCTAAAGTTGAAGAAATTAAACTACAAGACCCCAACTTTCATTTAAATCTTAAAATAAACAATACCATTTTTAAAGAAGGTGAGCATTTAAAAATACACATAAAACCATCGACAAAAATGTATGTTTATGTTTTTAATTGGGCAAATGGGGATGGATTTTATAAATTATATGATGGTAAAATTTCTGATAAAATAACTTTACCAACCACAGACAAATATGCTTATGTGGCTAGATTACTTGACGCCAAAGAATCAAAAGAATTTATATTAGTAGTAGGATCTAAAAAACCACTACATTTTATTGACACATATAAAACAGAAACTTTATTAGAAATACTACAACAACACCGAATACAAGGTGCTTTGATCCAAAAAATAAATTTCAAAATCATACTGTAAATATATACAGTATGGCAATACTGGATTCAATAGAAATAGTTTTACAAAATGCATTTGCTAAAACTCATAGCATCTACCTCAATGTATTTGATACATCGCTATCACGCAAATGGTATAATGCATTACAAGAAATACTTGAAGAAAATCTTCATTTAGAAAAGAACTATTTGTGGCATGGCTGGGCCGATAGCAAACGTAATGGTGAATATCTTTGCGAACAAATTAATAAAACAATTGAAGTTATTAACAATTCAAATTTAGATTATCATATTGATGATAACTTTACTGTAGAAAACACTCTTATAGATGTAAAAGATTTCGAAGAACATCCTTTAAAGCAGAATAAGTTAAACAACCTACATAGATATTTTGAAGATTTGCAAGGCACTACTCAAAATCTAAGTCCTTATTACATTAAAGCAGATCATACTACAAAATGGCATATAAGACAACTAAACAATTTATGTCACGAGTTCGAAAGTTGGGCATTAAGCAATCGCAAAAAAAAATACTTGCCTAAATGGCAAAGACCAGCATTATTATTTTGTTGGTTGAATGCTCCAAAATTTGAACTTACTAAAGAAGATTTTAATAGTTTTGGAATAGATGCATTATATAAAGATTTTGGAGGCATATATTTAGGAGTTAATAAAGCAGTTGGCAAACATCATTATGAAGTATTTCGTGATGAAGATGGTGCTCGTATAGATGAATTAACAACAATTGCTATGCGTGGACAAACATTAGCGGCAGGTGATTTCGATATTGATTTAGGACGTACAGATAGAACTGAAACTTGGCGTATTGAAGAAAATAAAAAATTTAGACAATGGTTAATTGATAATAAGTTTGACCCAAACGATAAAAATTTAACTTTAGGTCATCCTAAAGTAGGACAAATCGATTTACACAGATCATTTGGTACAGAAGATACCCCAGAAGATGTATGGGAAATACTTTATGAGTATCATGATGTATATCAAATTAAAACAAATGGGTCAAACGCAACATTTGATTACAGATGGTCAGACCATGACTACATGAATAAACAAATAGAAACCTTAAGACCAGGTTATATCCATACTGAAAAAACTCATACTAAATAAAGTACCAATATAATAAAAGGAGAAATATAATGGGATTTTTTGATTCACTTTGGAAAACAACTAAAAGCACAGCAAAAAAAGGCGCAAAAGCCACAGCCAAAGGTGCTAAAAAAATTAAAAAGACCGCAAAGAAAACTGCTAAAAAATTGACTTCTAAAAAAAAGTAAGTTATAATAATTACTTTAGGGAGTCACGTTAAATGAAAATAGGTAACATTACGAATTTGTATGAAAGCCATCCTTTCGTACGAAAACAAAATAAAGAATTTGAATTAGTGGAATAGCCAGTCTTACTTGCTATGGTGGATTTACAATTTTAAGATTAAGCATTTTAGGATTAACAAAAAAGGATGATTGCTGTTAATGAAATTATTAGCAAATGGATGTTCAATAACACACGGACAAGAACTAGTAACAGATGGATATGATCCTGCTAATACAGAATTATGCTATGCAAAAATCCTAGCGGATCAATTTGATATATTCACAGAATATGATAACATTGCACTACCAGGCATCAGTAATAAGCACATTGTTGAATCAACATTGGATTACTTAATCACTAAAGGAGCAGGAGACACATTTGTTTTAATTGGTTGGACATCTCCAATAAGATATTGTTTTACACACAACAATTATTACGTTAGATTTAATATACACAATCCACCTGCTGAAGGAGAATGGTTAGCAGGACCTCAAATAACAGAATTTCATAAACAATTTATAAAGCACATGAATGATCCAGTAGACCTTGCAAGAACAATGTTTCATGAAGTAAACTATTTGGCAACATGGCTAGAACGAAATAGTGTGCCATATGCTATGAGTTATATGTTTGAGGAACCTGGGTATTCACAGTCTAGAAGACGATTAGTTACACCACATTGGACAATAAAATCAAATGAAAAATTAGACTATGGAAATCCGGATCCAAAATATTTGTATAGATTTAATATTATGCAAGATTCTTTTTGGCATATAATGTCTAAAATTAATAAAACATTAGGTGAAAAAGTATTTGCAAGTGGCCGACATTTTAATCAAAAAGGACATGAAATTATGGCTAAAAGATTAAAACCACTCATTGAAAAACAAATAAATACGAGATGGGCATGATAACAATAACAGATTCTGCAAAGCAACAAGTAATAGATTTATGTAATGAACATAAAACTGATGCCGTTAAATTACAAGTAAACGGTGGAGGTTGTTCAGGATTCAAATATGAATGGGGATTTGTTAACGATGCTGAAATTCAAAAAAATGATGAAGTAATGGATTTTAACAAAGGTAAATTAGTTATAGACGGTGCAAGTGTATTTTACATCGCTGGTACAGAAGTAGATTATGTGCGTGAAGTGTTTGGCTCACATTTTGAAATTAAAAATCCAACTGCAAAATCATCTTGTGGGTGCGGTGACTCATTTAGTGTTTAAAGTTTATCAATAGTAATTAAACTATCTACAGGCAAATCTAATTTTTTACGTTTTTCTACACCCTTCTTTTGTGCAAAACGTTTTGGGTCACAAGTAGGACACACATGATTATAATTGTTTGATAAACGTTTAGGATCAATTGATCCTTTATCACGCCTAAATTCTTTATCACATTTATCACATACAAATAAGCATACTGTTTTTCTTCTTATGTATGGGTGATAATTTCCTTTTTTAGAAGGTCTTACGTGTTCTGTTATAATATGCTCGAGTCTAACAAACATATTATATTTACATTAAGATTATAAAACTAAAAAATAAATACGATATATTTTAATTAAAATGGAGATAAAACAATGGCAGTACAAGCAGTAGGTATAGGCAGTTCAGCAAATGACGGCACAGGTGATCCGTTAAGAACAGCCTTTAATAAAATTAACGAAAATTTTACAGAAGTTTATTCATTACTAGGACAAGATGTAGCAGGTGCAAAAGGTATTGATATATCAGGAAGTACTATTGGATCAACTGAAACAAACGCAGATATTATCATTAATCCAAATGGCACAGGTTTAGTAGAACTTGCCGCCAATGTACAAATAGACAATGCAATATTAGTTAATGGTTCAGCAATTAGTTCATTAGTAACCAATGCTGACATTACACTTGCACCAAGTGGAACAGGTAACATTAACCTTACAGCAGGTGCTGACGTAATAATTCCAGCAAATATTGGATTAACATTTGGTAACGATGGTGAAAAAATTGAAGGTGACGGTACTGATTTAACAATTGCCAGTTCAGGTGATTTAAATATCACAAATACTGGTACAATGGTAATTTCAGGATCTGTTAAACGAGCATTGGTAACTATCGCGGCCACAGATAATATTACACAAATTGAACACGCAGGACGTGTAAATCTTTTAGGTGAAGTAGGTGGTAACGCACTAGTAACACTAACACTTCCAGCGGCTACAGGCTCTGGACTTGAATACAAATTTATTGTAAGTGTTGTTAATACATCAAGTTATAAAATTCAAGTTGCTGACGCTACTGACACAATCGATGGTTCAGTAAATCTCTTAGATGCAGATGCTAATGCTCAAACGGCATTTGTAACTGCGGCGGACTCTGATACTGTTACTTTAAACGGTACAACTTCAGGTGGTGGTTCAATAGGTGATACTATTACACTAACAGATATCGCGACTAACCAATATGCTATAGAAGGGCAATTAGTGTGTGCGGCAGGATCAAATCCGGCTACACCATTTACTGCCGCTGTATCATAATAGAACTTACAAAACAAATACACAAAAGGGCAATTTTATATTGCCCTTTTTTTATGACTCGATTTCAATAAATATGGTATATGGCAATAGAATGGACAACATCTTCTGGATCACTTGGCACTATTGAAGAACGAACTGCATTTTCGACTACATTATCAGCCACAAATGCAACAAGTTATTCTTTACACGCAGGATCAATGCCTGGTGGAATATATGTTACTACTGGTGGTATAGTTAAAGGAACACCTTCAGAAGTAGCATATAACACAACATCAAAGTTTGTTGTAAGAGCAACTGATGGAACTAGTAGTTCTGATCGAACATTTAATATTACAGTTCAAGGTGCTGATGCTCCAAGTTTTACAACCCCAGCAGGTACACTTTTAACACTTAATGATGGAGAATATGTAGATCAAACTATTGTAGCCACAGATGACGATAATAATATTCTAAAATATTATCAATCAGCAGGAACACTACCACCTGGATTAGTTTTTAATAATCAAACAGGAAGAATTTCTGGAATTGTAGCACCAGAACAAGTAGTATCAGATACAAAGGTAGTTGGATGGGATATGAATCCTTTTGATAGTCCAAGTATTACGTGGGATGAAATTTATAGAAGCCAATCTTTTTCACGTTACTACGATTTTAAAATAAGAGTTACAGATGGGGAAACAACAACCGAACGTAATTTTGATTTTTATGTAACATCTGTAGATGAATACAGAGGTGATAACACTAAAATAACTGCAGATGGACTTTATTCACCAAAAACACAATACATTACAACAGATGCGTCATCAAATAGGCCACCAGTGTTTACAACACCTAGTGGAAATATTGGTGTGTTTACACATGAAAACTACCATATTGCTAAAATAGATGTAACAGATCCTGACGATGATTTACTACAACAAAACGTAAATGTAATTTCATATTCAATAATAGCAGGAACACTACCACCTGGAATGACTTTAGATACTCAAACTGGTGAAGTCTTTGGAACAATAAGCACTCAAATAGATACTGAAAAAGATTATGAATTTACTGTAAAAATAACAAGGATTACTGTAGGAAGTCTAAGTGTTAGTACCTCAAGAACTTTTTCAATTACAGTAAGAAATGATAGAGCATCTGCCGTTGCCTGGGCAACACCTACGGAGTTAGTAATATAATGGCTGTATTAAGTTTAGGAACTATAGAACCAGGAAAAGTATCACTGTTTAGTGTGGCGGCAACTTCTACGCAATCAGACGTACTATTCACTTACAAATACAAACAAGGTAGATTACCACTTGGGTTATCTGTGCAACCAAGTGGAGAAATAGAAGGCAGAGTTGGTGACAAATATTTTAAACTCGATGATGGAGTAACTACATTAGATACAGTAGATGCTACTGAAACAACTACTATAGACAGAGAATATACGTTTACTGTTACAGCAACTGGTTCAGATTTTGCTCTTACTACTAGTGATCAACAATTTAAAATTAAAATAACAACACCATACTCTGATGGTTATACATCGGTATATGCAGAAGCAGGTTTAGATTTAATACAACGAAATCGATTTATATCTCAATATTCTAATAATAATATCTTTGACAACTCTAAATTATATAGACCAGGAGATTCAAATTTTGGAATAGCAAAACAATTAAGAATGCTATTAATATCTGGAATAAAAACAACTCATCTTAATGATTACGTTAGTGAAATGTTAACAAACTTTTCAAATAAAACTGTGTATCTTGGAGATTTAACTACAGCAAAAGCAAAAAATAATTCAGGGACTACGTTATATGAAATACTTTATTATCCAATTATAGATAAAATTGATGGAATATCTACATCACAAGATGTTAGTGCAATTAATATTCCATTTAGAACAACTGATATTGCTTTAGTAAATTCAAGTTTATACACAGCAGATCAAACTCAAATAGACACAATATATCCAAATAGTATAAAAAATATGCGTTCACGTTTAGATGATGTAGGTCAAGTAACTGGAGAATTTTTACCTATGTGGATGCGTTCAACTCAAGATTCTGGAAATGCATTAGGTTGGATCCCAGCAGTACCAATAGCATATTGTAAACCAGGAACGTCATCTCAAATCAAATATAATCTAGAAACAAATGGAATGGATATTAAATCAATGCCATTTAGTTTTAGAGATATTACAATTGATAACCATTTAGGAACAACATTTGATAAAGCTATTCAAACGGTTACACGCACAGGAGATGGCACGAATAAAAAATTTACAATAACAACCTATACTAAAGATGATTCTACTACAGGTACACATACAATTAGCAGTAATAAATGTGTAAGAGTAACTATAGGTGGAGAATTTCAAGATCCTTCATTATACACTTTAGGATTAACTGCAGACTCATCAAATACTTCCGATTCTACTACAGAGTCAGCAGGTGATGATGGTGGAAAATCAACAACTATTGTGTTTACTACAGCACCAGTAAATTTATCAACAATTGTTATAACTAGAAAACAAAATATAGGATTTGATACTAAAAATTCTCTTTTATTCGATGGAACAGAAAGAACACAAACTGACACTACTAACTACGGTGATGGTTCAACTGTAGAATTCACAATATACTTTGTTCCAAAAGGGACACTAACAGTAAAAGTTGGCGATGCTACAATAACATTATACACCAGATTAGCAAATGTAATTACATTTACTTTAGCACCAGAAGCCTATAGCAGTGATTCTGGAACAATAACAGGTGATGGAGCAGAATCAACTAACTCTGAACTTAATATTACAGCAGATTCAACTGGAGCAGAAATTAGTGCAGTAGGAATCCCTGCAATGACTACATTTGACAATAAAGGTACAACTTTTGGTGGCAATTATATAACCTTTGATATAGGACGTAATTCTACAAGAAGTTTACCTATACCTAGACGTGACTTAACACATGATCAAGCATTTGCGATACGTAGGTATGAGCAGTTGGTGATATAGAGCCCATAAATAAAATGGATGGCTATTCAAAATAAAAATTTATTAATATCATTTGGGTGTAGTTGGACCTACGGANTNGGAGCAAATTACATCTCTGGTATGACAAAAAAAGATTTCGAGAATGTTTTTGAGAATGAATATCAAATCGAACCATTAAGTTTTAGGAAAATAATAAGCAACAAGTTGGATCGCGTTCACATCAACTTTTCTGACATTGGTTCGTCTAACCAAAGACAATTTAGATTGGCTAGAGAGTTCTTTCTTACAAAAGATCAAGAATGGTTTGATCAACATGATGTTATAGTGTTGTGGGGATTAACCTCCTTATATCGCAATGAATTCTACAGTACAAAAATAAAAGACTACTATAGCCTCTTTTTAACATATCCACAAAGATGTATCCTGCGGTCAACAGACAATGACGAAAAACGCAAATTTTCTAAAATACTGCTTCAACGATACTTCAAAGAAGAAGTTGAATTAAAAAAATTATCAGAAGATATGACATTGTTCAATAACTTTTTTGAATACAAAAAAATTACAAATTACTGGTTCAACACATTCAACCCCCACACATATCCACACAAATTTCATAATCTTTTATTTGAAGGAAATGATTTATTAAGCATTTTAATAAATGACTATACAACGAACGACAAGTACCATATCAGCGACTGGGACGACACAGATCTTAAAATTACCAAAGCAAAAGAACATAAATTAGTGAACCCATTTAGTGGGCATCCAACAAGAGTTGGTCATAAGATCATTGCAGATCGTATTTTACAGCACATATCTACAAGGTAATGCTGTTGGTTGTTTAGTGATAAATAAACATAATAAGGAAATATAACACATGGCATCTAGTTTAGCACCTACTTCAATCGACGCAACCTATCCAGTCGCTGGACAGGATAATGATTCTCAAGGTTTTAGAGATAACTTTAATCAAATTAAAACTGATTTAACATACGCAAAAGCAGAATTAGAAGACTTGCAGACAAATGCCGTATTAAAAACAAATTTAACATCACCGGCTGTAACAGCATCAAATGATCTTGCTGGGTTGGCTTTAAAAGACTTTCTTTATAGTGAAGACGTAGGATTAGTAAGTGCTTTAGGTACAATAACTGGATCAAATACTGTTACAGTTACAAATGGTGCCGCATTTACAATGACCTCTTCTGGTAATTTAACTTTAGCATTTGCTGGTTGGAAAAATACTGGGCATGAATCTGTTAAATTAATAATTACAAAAGGTGGATCACACTCTGTTACTTTAACAGGTGTAACATTACCTTACTTACATAATCCAGATGCTCATACAGCCAGCACAGATACAACTGGTTTAGACTATTCAACTCGTATTACTATACCAGCATTAGCAGGAGTTACTATTATAGATGTGTTTACTGTTGATGGTGGTACAACAAAGTACTCATCTTATCCTCAAACATACTAATTGACTTTCACTAAATTCTATTATATAATTTTATAATGCATCACCCACTTATTGAGCAGAAGGAATTACGGAAGATGCCTGACGATAAAGTTCAAGAAGAAATAAGTGAACTACGTAAAAAAAGAACAATGGTAATAAGAACAAATAATAGTCCAGAAGTATTAATGCAAATAGAAAATCTTCTAGGTGTTTACCAATTAGAACTCGCAGAGAGAAGTGCTATACGCATAGCCAAAGAAAAAGAAAAAGGTACAGATCATGACGATCTTATTAATGTAGAATAATGCATCTAGCAGATTTAAAATGGAACACAGCATTTACATCAACTATTTTATTGCATGAAAGTCTTTTACCAAACACATATAAGATCTCACTAACATTTAATTCTAATACAGACAACATAAAAAATCAAAACAGAGCATTTGATAGAATAAAATTCCTTTTCCAAAATATGCTACACAACGGATTAATAATGAATTATAAAAATAAACACGCCGATGGTTTATCACAATACTCAGACAAAATTATAATGATCCCAGAAGAACCATTCGATCAAGTTTTGGTAGCACTAATACATTCAAAATTAATAAACATTGTGGAAGGTAATATACAAATAACAGAAGTACAACTTGATAGTTGGCATGGTGATAATGTTACATATACAAGTGAAGCATATGGTTTAACTAAATTATTCATGAATGGAGACTTTGGACCAGTTCAATGGTGGCAACACGCAAAACCAATTACATTTACTCCAGCAGATCCTAAATTTAAAATTCCAGAATGGAAACATATCAATTTAGAATTTGACAAAACTGAAAAACCAAAGCATAATAAAACAAAGAAACCGTTTAACCCAACTATAATTGATGGAGGTAAAAAATGAAAGTTGATCAATATGGACAAGTGCATTATTCAATTAAAGAAATTCTAGAAATATTATATCATAGACCAGATTTTGATCTCACACAAGTTTCTTTAGAAACTACAGAATGTGAAAAATTTAATAAAGAAAGCCAAAACTTATTAGGAGAACTTATTTGCTTAACTAACCATAACAGTCTTACAGAAGACATAGACGACTTCCATGAAATGAAACTAAACACATGGTTTATGCCAGAATCTTACAAAAAACTAGATATTGAAAAGTTCGTTCTTGATCAATGTCAAACAGCAGAAGAAACCCAACGTGTTAATGATGAGATAATGCTTTATAAATCACGTGATCTAGTTCCTGTATTGCAATATATCAAATATGTTGTAGATACTATGCGTGAAAATAAAATTGTATGGGGAGTTGGTAGAGGCTCAAGTTTATCCAGTTTTATACTATTCTTAATAGGTATAAACAAAGTAAACCCTATTACGCATAATTTAGACATTCACGAATTCCTTAGATAAGTAGATTTACTACTAAAACAACAGATAAATATAATGAGGAGAATCCAAATGCCATTAAAAGCAAAAAGTAGAAACATAGTAACTACAGCACGTGGTAGAAAAATTGATTTTGAAAAATTAAGACGTGCCAACGAAACAGCGACAGCAGTAGGCAATGTGCCTGTAAATGCTAGAGGTGATGAAATAGGTCCAGGTGGAAAAATTATTAAAAAACGTGAAGAAATTATTAAAGAATATTATGCTACAAACCCAAAAGCAGTAGCAAACACCCAAGCCAAACCTCAACCTCCAATTGAAGAAACAAAAACTGTTGATAATGTTACCTATGTTAAACGAGGCGGTATCTGGTACGAAGCATAAGTGAAAAAAATAAGTGATCCTAACTTATTACAAAAACTCGAAGGTAAGCAGAAACCCGCTTCAGCACCATCACAGTCAAAAAGAACTCAACCTGTTCCAGTAACAGATAAAGATTTAATTGAAAAACTAGAGCACGATAACAAACGATTAAACACAGTCAACAATTTAATGAATAATGCATTAGATGTTAAAGTAGTTGAAGTACCGTTTAAAGTTCATATACCAGTAGTAAAAGAAGTAATCAAAGAAGTACCAGTTGAGAAAATAGTTGAAAAGATAGTTGAAAAACCAGTTGAGAAAATAGTTGAGAAAATAGTTGAAAAAGTAATTGAGAAACCAAAAATTGTTCACAAGTATGTAGAAGTACCAGTTGCTATACAACAGCCAAAACAAAACGTTAAACGTGAAACAACAGAAAAAATTACTATTAAAAACAATAGAATATCTAAAAGCAATAGAGTATCTACACTTAAAAAACTTGACGATCTACTTGATAGATAGTAAAATTTAAACATGAAGAATATTGATTATGCTCACGTAGTTGAAGCAGAAAATATCAGACCAATCAAAGATCACGTGTTAGTTGAAGACATGGATTTTCAAGCACAAACAACAAAAGGTGGCATAATACTAGTAAATGATGATGCAACTACCTCTGGCATTAGACCAAGATGGGCAAAAGTATATTCCATAGGCCCAGAACAAGAAGAAATAAAAGTAGATGAATGGGTATTAGTTGATCATGGACGTTGGACTAGAGGCGTCTTAATGCAAAAACCCGATGGCACTGAACAAGTAATTCGCAGAGTTGATTTTAAAGATATACTTGCTGTTTCTGATAAACCTACGGATACTTATTAATTGGATAAAGTTTTTCTTACTGACGTAGACGATTGTCTGTTTGCGTGGCATGATGCATTTGTTGAATGGGTTGGCAACCACTATCCACGGTTTATACCTATTAGTTTAGATGCCATGTCACAATGGAATATTTACGACAAATTTGAAAACATGACCCCAGACGAAGCAGAAACTTGTCTTGTGCATTTTAATACATCAGCCAAACAAAGATTCATGCCGTCCAAACTTGATGCAGAAATTTGGGTAAACAAACTTATTAAAGAAGGATGGAAATTTATTGCCATCTCTTCTGTTACAGATGATCCTGATGTTTATCAACTTCGAAAAATGCGTATAGAAGAATTATTTCCAGGAGGATTATTAAAATTACATTGTTTACCATTGCATTATGGTAAAGACGAATGTTTGGCCCAATATGCCAATGGCGAATATTACTGGATTGAAGATAAATTTAAAAATGCTTTAGCAGGATTAAGTTATAATATGAAACCATTACTTATTGCTCATGAATATAATAGAACAGAAAATTCAAATATTCAACGAGTTAGAAATTGGGAAGAAATTTATGGTATTTTAAATCAGTAGACATACCAGCGATCATATATTATAATAACAATATGAAGAAACCCGTACATAAACATCTGATTATAAGAGCCGAATGCAATAATGCACCAACTGATCAATATGCTGTTGAAAAATGGATGAGAGAACTAATACGAGATATTGGTATGCTTATTTGTAAAGGACCTATTAGTGCGTATGTTGATGAACCTGGAAATCGAGGATTGACTTGCGTTACTATAATTGAAACAAGTCATGTATCAATGCACGTTTGGGATGAAGTTAATCCTGGGTTAGTGCAATTAGATGTCTATACCTGTGGACCATTTGACACAAAAATTGTTTTTGATAAATTAAAAAAATCATTTGATCCTATTAAAATACAATGGAAATATTTAGATCGCGAACATGATTTAAAAGAAGTACCAATAGATAAATGAAAAAACTTTGGACCGAACAATATAGACCAAAAACACTAACTGGATATGTGTTTAGAGATGAAAAGCAAAAAGCACAGGTAGAAGGTTGGATTACATCTGGATCAATTCCACATTTATTGTTTAGTGGTGCACCAGGTACAGGAAAAACAACACTAGCAAAAATATTATTCAACGAACTTGAAATTGATCAATATGACATATTAGAAATAAATGCATCTAGAGAAAACTCTATTGATACTATAAGAGACAAAATTACAAACTTTGTACAAACTATGCCATTTGGCGATATAAAGGTAGTCTTACTAGATGAGGCTGATTATATTTCACCAAACGGGCAGGCGGCCTTGCGTGGTGTGATGGAGGAATACCATACTACTGCAAGGTTCGTTTTAACTTGCAACTATCCTAACAGAGTTATTCCTGCATTACATAGTAGATGTCAAGGGTTTCATATTGAACGTTTAGACAAAACAGAATTTACTGTTAGAGTAGGACAAATATTAGCAGATGAAAAAATTGAATTTGATGTTGAAACTATAGACACTTATGTTAAAGCAACATATCCTGACTTGCGTAAATGTATTAATATGGTACAAATGAATTCGCAAACAGGAAAACTAGTAACACCAGATACAGCAGATTCAGGAACACAAGATTATAAACTTGAAATGGTGCAATTGTTTAAAGCAGGTAAAATATCAGATGCAAGAAGAATGTTATGTACTCAAGCAAGACCAGAAGAAATGGAAGATATTTACAGATGGATGTATGACAATATAGAGTTATTTGCAAAAGACGAAGAAGGACAGGACAAAGCAGTATTAATTATTAAGCAAGGATTAGTTGATCATTCATTTGTAGCAGATCCAGAAATAAACTTATCCGCAACATTAATTAAACTAGGAAGATTAGCGGCGTGAGAATAATAGAAGATGTAAAATTAGATTATGCAGACGTATTATTCCAACCTAAACGTAGCAAACTAGAAAGCAGACGTGATGTTGAAATGCTACGAACTTTTACATTTCATAATTCAGATAGAACTTTCCAATGTCTACCCATTATGGCATCCAATATGGATGGTGTAGGTACATTTTCTGTGGCTAAAGTATTACAGCAACATAAAATGATGACTGTAATAAGAAAGCATTATAAAATAGAAGAATGGCAAAATGCAATAGGTAATGGTTTAAATCTAAAATATCTTTCTGTGTGTACTGGTACTGCGGCAATATGGAAAAAAGACGCAGAAGATTATGCACTTGCTAAAGAAGTTCTAGAACGTTGGCCTGACATTAAATTTATTACAATAGATGTAGCAAATGCCTATCATCAAAACTATGCTGACTTTGTAGCACGAGTTAGAGATGACTACCCAGACAAAATTATAATCGCCGGTAATATTATCACACCTGAAATGGTTGAAGAATTAATCATTAAAGGTGCAGACATTATTAAATGCGGTATTGGTCCTGGTTCTGTTTGCATTACAAGAACAATGACTGGAGTAGGTGTTCCTCAGTTTTCAGGAGTAATGGAATGTGCAGATGCGGCTCATGGTGTTGGAGGTCATATTATAGCAGATGGTGGTTGCAATACCCCAGGAGATGTATCCAAGGCGTTTGGCGCTGGCGCAGACTTCGTCATGCTTGGCGGAATGTTAGCAGGACATGATGAGTCAGAAGGTAAAATAGAAGATGGAAAAGTAGAGTTCTACGGCATGGCTTCAGATCGTGCTATGGAAGTTCATGGTGCTAGAAAAGATGGTTACCGTGGTGCAGAAGGCAAAAGTGTATTGTTAGATAATAGAGGCCCAATTGAACCTACTGTAATTGAAATAATAGGTGGTGTAAGATCCACTTGTACATACATAGGAGCAAGAAGAATTAAAGATATGCCAAAATGTGCAACGTTCGTAAAAGTTAATAATACTATTAATAAAGTATATTCCAGCTAAGAAATATAATCATTAAATACTAATATAATGTCGGTATACTGTAAATTTGCATTTATAGGTCTAGGTAGTTCACATAGAGGAACTGGACTTTGTGGTCCTGGCAGAAAGCACAAAGATCAACATCCAAAAGGATTTTGGAATAGTGATATACGTTCACAAGCAAAAAAATCAATGACTGATAATATTCCTATCCCAGTTTGTCAAAATTGTTATTATAGAGAAAAAGCAGGAGCAGTAAGTTGGAGACATGAATATAATAGTTTTTATAAGAATACCCCAATTAAAAAGAATCCTGTATCACTTGACTTAGATTGGTCTAATTTTTGTAATCTTAAATGTATAATGTGTAACAGTAATAGAAGTTCTACTTGGGCCAATGAAACCGGAGATTTCAAATCGAGTAATGGTGTACAAACTATTAGTCCACAAGTTCTTAAAGATATATGCGAAATGTCAACTGATNTAGAACATATTAATTTACAAGGTGGTGAACCTTCTCTTATTCCTGAATACGATGAATACATTGATTTTCTAGTAGACAAAGAATTGGCTAAAAATATAAACATAGGTGTTGTAAGCAATCTAACTAACATAAACAATAGATTTTATAACAATCTCAAAAAATTTAAATTAGTTACAATTAATGCAAGTGTAGATGGGTATGGAAAATCAAATGATTTTATAAGATACCCAAGTAACTTTAAACAAGTTACTAAAAATATAAAAGCATTAGCCGACACCAAATTTGAATTATCTATTCATGTTGCATTACAAACATTATCTATTTTTGGATTTGAACAATTCATGAATTGGATTATAGAAATGCAAAACTTATATGCTAAAAAAAATAAAATGTTACGAGTAAATTTACAAAGAGTATATGGTCCAATACAATTAGATATTCTATCTGCACCAACTTATATGAAAAACAAGTTTTTAACACAATTAGAAAAATATTTAAAATCATCTACTAGAATAAAATCTGCTACAAAATTTGACTTAGAATTAATTAATTTAAAAAAAACTTTATTTAATAGTAATAATATTGATAGAACAAAACCTCTTTATGAATATATTAACCAATTATGCACAATTAGGAAACTTAAAATAGAAGACTATATACCAGACTTTTATGGATAATAATATTTCAAAAACTTTCTGCATCTACCCATGGATGCATCAAATGATCGATACTGATGGATCGGTTAAATTGTGCTGTGTAGCAGAAGCACCTACTAAAAAACTAGAAGGTTCTCATATGCACGTATCAAAAAATAAGTTAAGTCATTTATGGAATGACGAATATATGAAGGACATACGAGAACGTATGATTCAAGGTAAACAAATAAAAGATTGTGGACAATGTTATAGAAAAGAACGTAATAATGAATATAGTTTTAGACAACGAGCAAATGATGACTGGGCAAACAAAGTCAAAGAGGTTAAACAATACTATGAGGATTATAATGCAGAATTGGTCAACACCCAATACACTACCAGTTTCCAAGGTATGAGACTAGATCAAAAAAAGGTACGTGAATCAAAACACGTCATGCCTGACTTACCAATTTATTTAGATATACGTTTTGGAAATTTATGCAACTTAAGATGTCGTATGTGTACTGGAATGTACTCCAGTGAACTTGGTGAAGAACTTGAAAACATTGCTAATAAAAATGAGAAATTTAGATTACTTGCTCCTGATAGTGCAAAAACTTATACATTCGATTGGTATAATATTGATTCAGATATTTGGACTGAATTAGAATTGTATATGCCTCATGTAAAATTAATATATCTTACAGGAGGTGAGCCAACACTAGTAGAAGGAAACTATCAATTTTTACAAAAACTTATTGAAAAAGGTTATGCTAAAAATATTTCTTTAGTTTTTAATACAAATGTTACAAATGCACAAAAACGTTTTTTAAACATTATTGGAGAGTTTAGAAGGGTTTCATTAAATTTAAGTATTGATGGAATAGAAGGTATACAAGAATATATTAGGTATCCAAGCAAATGGTCAGCCATTACAAAAAATGTTAGTACAATAATTGATCATGCCAGATTATCAAATACAAAAATTGACTTATACTTTACACCAACTGTTAATATTATTAATGTTAATAATCTTCATAAAATAATTGAATGGGCATATAATTTAGCAAGTAATAATCAACACAATAATATTAAATGGGATATACAAGCAATTTTCTTACATGGTCCAGAATTTATGGATATGATTCATTCAACAATAGAATATAGAAATTTATGTTTAGATAATCTAAACAAAGTAACAAAAGAACAATTACAATTTTTTCCTTGTTTAGAAAAATTTTACAACGAAGTTGTTGATACGTTAAAAAATCAATACGATGAAACCCTATATTCAGCATCTAAAAGGGCACAATTAAAACTCTGGAACAAAGAAATAGATAAAAAACGTGGTATTAATATAAAAAACTACGTATCATATAGTGAAATGTTATATGAATAGATACCTTTCTAACCGCATAAATACTGTATCATGCATGATCTAGTAGAAGTTTTAAAAAACATACAACGCATATACGAAAACACAGGTCAATTGAAGGTTCTTACGGACTTTGAACGAGTATTTGATAGACTCGATATGTATTTGTATAAAAACTGGAAAAAAGGTGAATTAGTTGAAGGACCTATCGTTGAACGCCATAGAGTAAAATGTTCATTTATGTATAGAACAGATGAGATGCCTAATCCAGAAGGTGGAACTAGACTTACTGAAAATGGCTGTAAAGTACTGTATAAAAAAGATCAATTGTTAGAACCACGTAAAATTGAAAGTTATGCTGATTTTAGACCAGGTACTAAAAAACCTAAATTTGATCCTACTCCTGTATGGATTGTAGAAATATGTATGCCAAAACCAGTTTTAAAAGCATATGGTGAAGAAAACAAAGAAAATGTTACAGAAGATTACAGTTTCTTAGATTCATCAATTGAAAAAGGTGATCTAAGAGAATATGTAGATCCAATGTTTGGCGTGGATAGGTACAAAAGCAAAATGGGTGAAGATAAAGACGTTATTGTACTAGATTTTAATGCAAAATACTTAGACGTAGCAAAGGATTTAGAAAATTTTATTGAAAAAGGCTATAATGAAGTACTAGATGCAGATGCTATAGATAGTACAAATAGACATGGTTTTTATAAAGTCTTTGCAGAATTTCCACGCAGTAGGAAATCTGTTAAAGAAATAGACAAATTAGTTGGAGAACTTAAAATACTTACTGAAGATAAAGATTGGGAATTCAAATTCTATAAAGATCCTAAACGATACATATACCAGTTAAATACCTTAGAACAAATAATGGCAGTAAGTCCATTGCGATATACCAACGAGGTAGTATAGTGGATATAGAACAATTAAGAGAGACCCTCAAAGTAGATGAGGGCGTCAAGTACGAAATCTACAAAGATCATTTAGGATACCCAACATTTGGCATAGGACATTTAATCGTAGAATCAGATGAAGAATATGGTCAATCAGTTGGCACTGGTGTTCATTTAGATAGAGTAAACGAAGCATTCGATGAAGATGTTTCTGTTATGATTGACGAAGCAAAAAAACTTTTTCCTGATTTAGAAGATTTACCAGAAGAAGCACAGCAAGTGATTGTAAATATGACATTCAATATGGGAAGACCAAGACTATCTAAATTTAAAAAATTTATTGCAGGTGTAAATGCAGGCGACTGGGAAAAGGCGGCTGTTGAAATGATGGACTCTCGCTGGGCAAAACAAGTAGGTTCCAGAGCAGAAAGATTACGANATAGAATAAGGGCATTAGCATAATGGCAGACGATGATCATAAAGAAAGTAAATTTGAAATCAGTGCTAGAGTTTTAGGCAATGAATTAATTGCTTTTAAAATGGCCGCTGACAATAAAAATAACAAATGGTTACTAGCAGGACTTGTCAGCATTGCATTCTTAATATGGGCAATAGCAACATTTGGTCCTGTTATTGCAGACTTTTTTATGGCAGTAGGTGGCCCTAGCAAACAATAATGCTTCAAATTAAACTTTTATTAATGGTGATAATGCTCGCCGGTGGTGCAAGTGGATACTTCTATGTACAAAAACTACGAGCAGATAATCAATTACTTAAAGCCAATGAGATAAAGTTAACAAGTGCTGTTACAGAACAACAAGCATTAATTGAACAACAAAAACAAGAGTTTGAACAAATACAATCTATAAACAAAGATTTAGCAACAAAAAATGATGCATTAGAAGCCGATAAAAAAAATCTTACTAATAAACTAGGTAGACATGACCTTGGTAATTTAGCAGAAAACAAACCAGGATTAGTTGAAAAGGTAATTAATAAAGAAACTGAAAATGCAAATCGATGTTTGGAAATTGCCTCTGGTGCTGAACTTACTGAAGATGAATTAACTGCTTCTAAACCAAGCGAAATTAATCCAGAGTGTTGGAGATTAGCAAATCCAAATTTTGATCCTAACGCACAGTCAGATGCGTGGAAAGAAAAGAACTTATGAGATATATTGCATTAATAATAGTCACAATGTTTATATTGCAAAGTTGCACGACTCCTATAAAAATGATAGAAGTATTAAATAGACCAGAACCTAAAACACCTCTAAATATAGACTTACCTGCACCATTAAAACTTAAAGAAGTAGAATGGATTATTATTAACGAAAACAATGCTGAAGAAGTTTGGAATAAACTTAAAGAAGATCCAAAGCAAGATGTAGTGTTGTTTGCATTAGATCAAGAAGGTTATGAAACTATATCTACTAACTTTGCAGATATAAGAATAGCAATAGCAGAGCATAGAAATATTATAGTAGCATATAAAGACTATTATGAAACTGTGCATGAAAACGAAGAATAAATGATAGAAACTATGCTATCAGATAGACTATGGATCTATACTGCTATAGTTGGTGCTATAATTGGAGCCGCATTTATCCATTACTTTAAAACTACTAGACTAGGTATATGGTCATACAGTAAATTTGACAACGTTATAGATTACTTACGTGATAAATGGGGATTGACATGGCTTGATCAACCTAGAAATGCTTGGAAAGTAACTTTTCCTGATATTGCAAAGAATATAGAAGAACTAGAAAACCGAATTAAAAAGTTAGAAAATAAATAACAATATGCCTGAAGAAGATAAAATTAAAGTCAAAGAAATAACATACGAACTGAATAAAAGTGATCTTGTTCCTGACTCTGGACAAGATGCGCCTACATGGTATAATAAGACAGCAGGTTTATTAGATAAATTTAGATTTATACCTAGACTTATAATGTTGTCTTACATCTATGCATTTTATAAATCAGTAACGTGGTTTATGCAATTACCAGAACCAACAAATGCTCAGGCAATGTACATATCAACAATAGTTGGTGCAGGGGCGGCATTCTTTGGATTATATGTTGGTAAACCTGGTGCAACAATTCCTAAAAATAAAAAATAACCAAAACGACTTTTCCTTAAATATTGCATTATGAAGATAGCATTTATTGGTGATAGTTTTTGTGCTGACATCGACGTTGGTACTTGGCCGATACTTGTTAAAGAATACCTTAACGCAGAGATTGTTTGGAAAGGTAAACAAGGTTGTAGTGAATATACTATACTAAAACATTTAAAAAAAATTATAGAAACTATAGATAGGCCCAAAATTGATATGGCTATTATATGCCATACAGATCCTTATCGACTAGCAAATAGGCATCATAAACCTTTAGGGGCAGGACCATGTGAGATGAATAAAAATGTAAGTAAAATTTGGAACGCAGGAAACTTATATTACGAACATTTAATGGAGTATGGATTTCATGAATTATCACATATTGCATTAGTAAAAGAATGTGATAAAATTTGCAAAGAAACAAATACCAAAGTTTTACATCTTTTTAGTTTTAGTACAAAAGAACTAAATTTTAGAGATTATAACTGGGACGTTAGATTGGAAAATAGTTATAATAAAAAAAGTCTTGCAAGAATAAGTTATGATTACCAAACACCNGANAATNATNAACAANANTNGGCCCCAGNCGNNCNNGGATGGNNAACNTTACCAAATCANATGAANTATGNAGGNAANAAATTTGTTAGTGAATTNNTTTTAGGTATGCTATAATATACAATGGCTACACATTATGACACATTATGAAACATTAGNTGTATCTGAANANGCNNCAGANAAAGAAATNAAANNAGCNTACAAAAAATTAGCNATGNAAGTANCATCCTGATANAGGTGGNGATGAAAAAAAATTTAANGAANTTAGTGCCGCNTANGATNGNNTAAAAACANNAGAAAAANGNCANNAATATGACNCACAAAGAANATTTGGTAATAATATAAAATTTACTCACACCAACCAACCGTTTGGATTTAATCTAGACGACATATTCACTGATTTCTTTGGAGGACAGGATCCGTTTCGACAACGTAGAAGAGCACCTAAAAATCGTGATATGACTATTACAGTACCAATTAGTTTAGAAAATGCATATAATGGTCTTAAAAAACAAATATCCGTACAACTTGGATCTGGAAAAAGACAAGTTGTAGACTTAGATTTCCCTGCAGGAGTTAATAATGGTATGACACTCAATTATAAAGAGTTAGGCGATGACTCAATACAAGGTATTAAACCTGGAAATCTACAAGTAAGAGTGCAAGTTAATAAAAACCCTATGTGGGAACGACGAAGTAATGATTTGTACACATTTAGACAGATAGATGCTTTTGAAGCCATATTAGGCACCATAATAATCATAAAAACAATGTCTAGCAAAACAATTAAAGCAACTATAAAGGCTGGTACACAACCTGGAACGTTTATAAGAATACCAAATGAAGGAATGCCAATTATAAGATCAAATCAAAAAGGTCATTTGTTTGTTAGAATTGATGTATTAATACCATCTAACTTTACACAAGAGCAAAAAGATATTCTTGCCAAATATTTTACCTAGTAGATACTTGACATACGCAAAATTTATCATACAATAATTAATATATGCTAGTACCAAATAATAGTTTAGAAAAAATCTTTAATAATGCAGTAAATATTGCAAAAAAATATAAGCATGAATATGTTACAATAGAACATATGCTCTTGGCTATGATCCAAGATAAATCATTTGCAAACTTTTTAAACGATTTCGGAGTTAAAATTGAAGCAATGAGCAAAGACCTTGCTCATTATTTAGGAACACAACTAAACACAATCAAATCTAAAAATGATAAGGCCCCGCCAAAGAAAACAGCATCATTGGAACGTGTATTCAATAGATGTTTCACAAGTGTATTATTTTTAGGAAAAGATGAAATAGAACCAATTGATATATTCTTATCAATGTTTTCAGAAGATAAAAGTTTTGTTGCATTTTTGATGAAAAAATATAAACTTAATAAAAAATCACTAGCAGATTATATTAATCAAACTTATACAATGGGAATTCAAGAAGGGGCCCCACTAGATGAAGGACAGGCCAACAAAGTATTAAGAAGTTTTACATTAGATTTAACTGAAATGGCTAAGAAAGAACAATTTGATCCATTAATAGGTAGAGAACAATCATTAAATGACATAGCACAAACATTAGCAAGAAAAACAAAAAACAACGTATTACTAGTAGGAGATCCTGGAGTTGGTAAAACAGCAATTATAGAAGGATTGGCCCAAAAAATACATGATAAAAAATGCCCTAAATTCTTAGAAGACCATACTGTTTATGCATTAGATATTGGAGCATTATTGGCTGGATCAAGATATAGAGGTGATTTTGAAGAACGTCTTAAATTAGTATTACAAGCATTAGAAAAAAAGAGCAAAGTAATAATGTTTATAGATGAGGCCCATATGATGTCTGGAGCAGGACAATCTGGACAGGGGTCAACCGATCTTGCAAATTTACTAAAACCATCACTAGCCAAAGGTGCATTAAAAGTAATAGCCAGCACCACTTGGGAAGAATACAGAACAAGTTTTGAAAAAGATAGACCTTTAATGCGTAGATTTCATAGAATTACTATTGACGAGCCTAATCGCGAAACAACTTTAGATATATTAAAAGGTGTTAAAGAATACTATGAAAAATTCCATAAAGTAAAAATAGATGATGATGCTTTAAAATATGCTGTAGATTACTCATCAAAGTATATTCATGATAAAAAGTTACCAGACAAAGCACTAGATATCATAGATAGTGCCTGTGCAAAATTTAAAGTTTATCCATCAAAAGAAATGATCGTAAACCATGAATCAGTAGTACGTGAAGTATCACGTATGACAGGTATAGAAGAAACACAAATTGCACAAAAAGAATCTACAAACTTAAAAGAACTAGAACCAAAAATGACTAAAGTGGTATTTGGACAAGACGATGCTATACATAAAATTATAGATAAAATTGTAGTAGCCAGAGCAGGATTAAAAAGTGAAACAAAACCAATTGGATCATTTTTATTCATAGGACCTACAGGATGTGGTAAAACTGAAACCGCAAAGCAATTAAGTGAACTAATGAATATGCCCCTAGTACGTTTTGATATGAGTGAGTTTCAAGAAAAGCATTCTGTAGCAAAATTTATTGGTGCACCTCCAGGGTATGTTGGTTATGAAGACGGAACTGTTGGTGCTGGATTATTAGTTAATGAAATTGAAAAACACCCGAATGCTATATTATTGTTAGACGAAATTGAAAAGGCTCATACAAGTGTTAATAGTGTAATGCTTCAAGTTATGGATTACGGATTTATTACTGGATCAAATGGTAAAAAAGCAGATATGCGTAATACAATTCTTATTATGACATCTAATTTAGGTGCTGAAGAAATGGAAAAAATGACAATTGGATTTACAAAACAAGACAAGACTGCTGATGATGATGCTGTTAAACATTTCTTTGCACCAGAATTTAGAAATAGACTAGACGCAACAATTAAATTTAGTAAATTAAACGAAGATACAATGAAACTAATTGTTGATAAATTTATTGCTGAACTTAATGATCAACTTAAAGATAAAAAAGTAAAAGTTGAATTATCCAAGGAAGCCGTCAACTATCTATTAGATAAAGGATTTGATGAAAA
This sequence comes from Candidatus Pacearchaeota archaeon, assembly GCA_002688875.1. Classification (GTDB taxonomy): domain Archaea; phylum Nanobdellota; class Nanobdellia; order Pacearchaeales; family GW2011-AR1; genus ARS1285. The sequence continues at coordinate 28,017 of NZDU01000042.1, forward strand.
AATGGGTGCAAGACCTTTAGCAAGAGTTATTGACAATGATATTAAAACACCAATAAGTAGAAAATTATTATTTGAAGATACGCAGAAAAAAACCGTAATTAATATTACAACCAAAGATGAAAAATTAGACATACAATGGAAATAAGATATTCAAAGAAATTGTTTTACACCAATTGGGCATATAAAATTAGATTAAGAATGCCAACAGGATATAATCAATATATTAAAGTATTATTAAGTTATGCTAGAGAAAGTACTGTTCAAAAAAAAGTAAAAAGTTTAATGAAAGATATTAGGAATCCAAACTCATCAGGCCATCAATGGCTATGGGAACACGGTACTGGAGACCAATTACAAGAAATGTACGACTGGATATTTTGGGCGAGAGCCAATAAACTTTTACAAGTTGGTCGCATAAATGAATACTGGCGAATTATAACATATTATACAAATGACTATAACTTAATAAAAGATATGGCAGATAAATTTCCTAACATAGTAGAATATATAGAACAACCAGCAAATAATGACGAACTAGACATACTTAAAAACAAAAGAAATACCACAATAGTTAATAGACTACCTTATAACAAGTATCGTTATTCATGTGATGTAGGTTATTATAATGATGATGGTGTATGCGAAAGATTTCTTCGCTGGTCTGAACCATTTGGTAAAAGAATTAAAATATCTGCAAGATGGGGAAATTATGGCGATCGAAATTTTCGCAAATTTTGGGTGCAAGATAAAAAATTATTACATATGGTACAATTATTCATGGGGAAAAATATTAGACACGTCGAATCATTTGTTCTAAGAAGAGATTTACCAAGTGCTCAACAAAAAGATTNATTTGATGAAAAATAGAATTTTAAAAAAAATTATTAAAAAAAAACTTATAAGTCACAATTCAGAAATATACGGTAAATGTGATATAAAATTATTTAACGGTGGGGTAGGACGAAAACATAAAACTATATTATTAGATCAAGTTATTCAAAAAGGCGACCATATTCAATTTACTGGATATACAATAAATGAAGGGTCATACACTATTATACACAGTGACGACGTAGAAACTTTAGAAGGTATGGCTTGGAATAAATTTGCTGAAGCATATGGCTTATTAAAACCAAAGAAAAAAAGAAAATAATTAGAATATGCGTAACATTTATAAATGGCCATTATGGCATTGGCACATAGAAATATCTTCTAAATGCACTCTAGAATGTCCAAGGTGTCCAAGGGCATTAGTTCCAAATACATTAGTTCAAACTGAATTAGACTTAAACTTTTTTAAGAATACATTTACACCTGANTTGCTTAAACATGAAGTACAAAAATTTACTTTTTGTGGCGACGATGGAGACCCAATTTATGCTAAAGATTTTTTAAATGTAATAGAATATATTAAACAAAATAATAAAAATATTCAAATTGAAATAGTTACTAACGGATCATACAAAACTTCAATCTGGTGGAACAAATTAGCAAAAACCTTAAACAATAATGATCTTATACACTTTTCTATAGATGGATTTGATCAAGAGTCAAATGAAGAATATCGTATAAACTGTAATTGGAAAAGTATGATGGTTGGCTTAGAAATTATGTGCAATAACAGTGAAGCATTTGTACAATGGGCCTGTATTGCATTTAAATTTAATGAACATAAACTAGATCATATGAAACAATTAGCAATAGATATTGGTTGCGACCTTTGGCAACTAACATTATCAACACAATTTGGATCAAAATATGATCATTATAATGTTAATGGATATGATAAATTTGAACCTAATAATAAAGAACTTATTGCAGGTGATCATCGTTATGATAGAACAATACACAGCCTTACAGATAGACAATATAAACGAAATTATATAAAACATAATAGTAATTTATATACAGGNGTTAAAAGCATATACAATGACTCACCACATATACCAATATGTTTAATAGGAAATAAAGGAATGTATATTAATTCAAAAGGTAAATTTTTTCCATGTTGTTGGGTAGCACAAAGATTTGATCATCAAGAACCATATTGGATATCACCAGAATTTGACCTAAATAACAACACATTAGAAGAAGTATTAAATAGCGACAAATGGACTGAACTATTTGACTCTTTAATCACTAATAAAACATTTTTTGAATGTGCAATTAAATGTCCATCAAAAGTAGTTGATCACAACTACGCAACAACATGGTAAATACAGTATGCCAAGCACAAGTATTACTATACTAGGATCTACATCACACCCATCGGGTGGTACAACTACCACAGTCTATGGGGATAAACATAAAGCAGATGGTTATTACGGCTTTACAGACGGTTTACATACTGTGGCCTTTTATCTTACCGGCTTTGTAGGACAAGTTGGAATTCAAGGAACATTAGCAAAAACCCCAGGAGACAACGATTGGGCAGATTTAACACTAACAGGGCCTACAACTGACTATAATGATAGTACTGGAGGAACAACTAGAGTATCAGCATATAACTTTACTGGTAATTTTACCTATATTCGTGCTTGGGTAGAATTTGATTCAACAGATACATCAGGAACTGGAGTCATTAGTAAAGTACTCTACAATTATTAATCATGTACAATACCCATTTTGTAAGAGCAATATTTAAAGACGATTCACAAGATAAAAATTTTGCAATAGCATTTGGTACCGCAGTAAATGAAGGGTTAGATCGCTATCTAGCAGAATCTACTAACGAAATTGACCTGTGGACTTATACAACTAATGAAGGACATTTTGTATATGAATCAAAACTAGATGCTGACGCACTAGATAAAGATGCTGAAAAATTTTCTAATGTCCTTGCTAAAGTATTTCCAACAAAAGATTTTGAGATAGAGTTTTCCGGCATATAATACTGTATGCTATACGACAACAAAAACACCGCCCAATATATGGCGGAACAATACTCATTAGAATCAACTGAACTGAAAGCAGAAGTAAAACGCCTAAAACTGAAAAATACCAAATTAATAGAACAACTTAAAAAACTCAAAGAATACTTGGAATTTATAGAAAAATTACCATAATGGTTGACGATATTTGTGGTTTATAGTATTATAAACTATGAATACAACTTTAGAACGAATTTTAGATGCAGTTAGATTAATATTAATTATTGGCTTGGTAAGTATGGTATATTTCCAAGGGCAAACAATTAACAAATTAGAAACCAGAATTATTTCACTTAATAACAATATGGCTACCTTAAATGATAGTATAGAATTTCTAGATGACAATATCGATGATCAAAATACGTTTATTACACAAAATGTAGGAGCCAATACTGCTGTTAATGAAGAAATAGGTGCAATAATGCTAGAATTTTTAGAATTAATATTATCTAAAGTTGAAGATGACATTCAAAACGACAAAGATTAAACTTAGAAATACCAAGTATCGTTCAAGATCTCTGGATGAACTTAAAGAAATCGCTAAAGGGATTGTAAATAAAGAAATTTTTACATCTAACCATTTAAACGACGATGAACGAAAAAACCTTGGTACTGTATTTCCAGTTTTAGCAATGATGTCACCTATACAAACAAGAGAAATGTGGCAACAAAAACCTTGGTTGTTTTATGCATCATATGGTGGTCNAAGAGATCAATTTCCAACAGGTGTAAATGGATTGCCTATGATGACTTCTGTAACATGGTTGGATAAAACAGATACATTAAAAGTAGAAACATTAATAAGAAAGTACGAAGATGCCATCAAAGCAATTGACACAGCAAGAGTTTAATACCACAGACGGTACAGTTTATGCTATTAACATAGATAATGAAGATATGGAAACCNATGAACTTGTAAGTTATCTTGAAGCAAAATGCAAAGGATGGTTTATGCAACATTATGACACAAATGCACAAAACCAGTTTCTTTTCCAATATAAATCCGATACAAAACACTATAAAAACTGGGCCGGCTGGTCTGTTTTTAAAAACCAAATTACCAATTAGATAGGTTGACAACAAGCCATTATATTCTATAATAAGGGTATGAGGTTTATTGTTTTCATTCTCGTATTCTTTATAGCAGTCAAGTCATATGCTTGGCCACCAAGTTATAAAGCAATAAATTTAAAGATAACAGTTCTTGGCGAAATTGTATGGAAAGTTCCTAACAAATTCATTACAATGCATGAACAAAAACGCAAAACTGAATTTGTACAATGGCTATTACCAATAATTGAACGACAAAACAATATAGTAGAACAGCAAAGATATATACTTCTTCAAATAAAAAAACGTGAAAGCCTTGGTATTGCATTACAACCTGAAACAGAAGAATTTTTAGCAAAAATGCAACTAATTTATGGTGGCAACAGTCTTAGTGATCTTTTACGAAGAGTTAATACTATACCTATTGCATTAGTGATTGCTCAAGCATCATTAGAGTCTGGGTGGGGGTCATCTAGATTTGCACAACAAGGTAATAATTTATTTGGAATAAGAACTTACAATAAAAAAGATATGGGTATTAAACCTAAAGATAATTTAAATGCAAACTTTAGAGTTAAAGCCTATAAAACAGTAGACGATTCTGTTGCTGACTATTTGCTATTACTTAATTCTCATCATGCTTATAATGATTTAAGAATTGTAAGAGCATATATGACTATAACAAATAGAACAGATGTTCATGCATTAGCAGATACATTGTTTGATTATAGTGAACTTGGTTCACAGTATATTAAAATGATGCACCAACATATAAAAACCATTGAAAGGATATTAAATGAAATACAGTAAAGTGGTAGTATTGTTATTCTTAATACTATCTTTAACAGCCTGTGGTGGAGGTGGGGGAAGTCCCGGATCGATTATTAATGATCCTCCTCCAGGAATACCATCAAATGCAGAACAAACATTAAGCGAAATCGACGAAGCATTGGATGATTTAGGATTATGAAAAAATATCTAATTATAAATGTTATAACACTAATTTTAATACTAACAATAGTGGCGTGGTCAAAAAGTACAATGGCAAGACCAACCAATTATTGTACTAACGATCAATATACTGCCCACGTTAATAAAATAACTAAAACTCAGAGTCTATTAACTAAATGGGCAGAAATTAATACCATCATATATAGTATAGACCCAGGTTTACAGGCGGCAGTTAGGGCAGATTCTAGATACAAAAGAATGCTGGCTAAAGTTTCTACTGTTACAACTTTAAAGCAAACGCATGAAACAGCCAGAGACGTATGCGTATTAGAAACCGATTCAGCAACAGGTGAAGCATCAACAACTGCTGTAACAAATAGTGACCCTGTATTAACAAGTTCTTATGTAGACTCAACTACTATAACTACAGATGAAAATGGATCAACTGTAACAACTGTGACAAGATCTACGACGATTACAAGTACTGTAACAAGAGCCACTACAACTACTATAACACCTTACACCACTTATACATACAACAATGGCGAAACAGAAACAGTTAATGATACTGCAACATCAACAACTGTAACAACTGACATCGTATCTGTTGGTGAACCAGTTATTACCGTATTATCAACTACTGTAGTAGGTAATTTACTTACAACTACTACTACGACAGAAACAGTAAGCACAAATGTTGGAGATAGCGACCCGGTTATAACTACATCATACACAGATGCGACTACAACTGCATTAGACTCAAATGGGTCAACTGTTACAACTATAACTAGAACAACTGTAACCAATAGTACCATAACAAGAACTACAACAACTATTACTCGTGAAAAAACTGTAAAAACATATACCGATGGATCAACTGTAACAACTTACAGTGATAATACAACTTCACAATCAGCAGAAAATATTGTAACTACATCATCTGCAAATTCAATTATATCACAAACAACAACGGCTAACTTGGTATCACAATCAACAGCAAATACTGTAACAACTTCAACAAGTGATGCAGATGCTGTAACAAATTCCTCTTACACAGACGCAAATGCTGTGATTTCAACAGAGGTAACGAACGGGTCATCATCGACTACCACAACAACCTCAGATGGTGACCCTACACAATCATCAAGTTATTCAGATTCATCAACAACTGTTGATAATGGCGATGGTACGTCAACAACTACTGTAACAAGAACAACAACGGTAACAACTACTACACCACGAAGTACAAGAGTTTTAACAACTCACGTAAGAAATACTAAAACATATTCAACTGTAACAAGAACAACAACAGTAACATCAACAGTAGTAAGAACTACAACTACAAATACAACTCCGGTTACAACTTATAATTGGACTGATGGTACAACAACTACAACTACAGGTGATACTGTGGTTACAACAGCAACTGAAAACATTGTTACAACATCATCAAGTGATGCAGACACAGTAACATTAACAAGTGATGTTGATGAAACAATTACAGATAGTGATGTCACTACAACAGAAAATATTGTAACTACATCATCTTCAAGTGAGGTAATATCAACTACAACTACTGCAAACACTAACACACCTGAATACTATCAAACAGATGAGTATGCAGGTACTAATGGATCACTAGCGGCTATAAATGCCGACAATGCTTATGCTAGAGGATGGACAGGAGATGGCGTTAAAGTTGGTGTGTTAGATACAGGTGTAAGATGTACCCATGATGACATAGATGATAATATGAGTTCAACAACATATAATACATTTTATGGTGATGGATGCACAGATACGCATGGACATGGTACTCATGTTGCAGGTATTATTGCCGCAGAAAAAAATGATTCATTAATACATGGTGTGGCTTATAACGCAGAAATACATAGTGCAAGAATAGGTGAAGGACCATATGTGTATATTAGTATGGCCGCAGATGTGGCAGAAGAAATGGCAGATAATGGTGTAATTGTAGCAAACTTATCAGCCAATTCAACTTATGATAACTTTTTCATCGGTAATGTTGATGGATATGACGGATACAGTACAGTTAACGATGGTACAAACAATTATTATTATCATACTAATACATCATATAATTTAAGGCAAAATAGCGATGTAATTGAATGGAAAGATGCTACAGACAAAGGAATGATTATAGTAAACTCTGCAGGTAATGACGGGATAGAATTTGCCGCGGAACCTGGCATTTATACAACAGCCGTTGACAGCAATGGTGACTTAATTTTAAGTGGCAGAATGATTATTGTTGGATCAGTAAACAATAACGGTACAATGTCAGTTTGGTCGAACAAAGCAGGACACTTCTGCCAAACTGTTACAAAAGATAACAATAATAATGTAACTGGTTGTGCTGATGTATATGAAACAAAAAATTATTATATTGTTGCACCAGGTGAAACTATAAATTCACTAGATTCTGACAGTGATACTGATACTCAAGTAAGAAGTGGAACATCGATGGCGGCACCTCATGTTACAGGAGCCATTGCTATATTAAAACAGGCGTGGCCACAACTAAACGCAGATCAAATTATTTCATTATTGTTTACAACAGCAACTGATTTAGGTGCTCCTGGTATTGATGAAGTATATGGAAATGGTATGCTTAATTTAGATGCCGCAACTAACCCACAAGGTACGTCAACTATTAGTAATTCAAGTGGTACAGCCAACCTAAGTGAAACATCAATGATGACTAGCAGTACAGTAGGTGACAGTTTATCATCTATAAGTGCATTTGACTCAACAATGATTGTAGATTCATATAATAGAGACTATTATGTTGATCTAAACCAAGCAGTAATTAAAAATGATAATGCATTAACACTAAATCACAACTTTAAGTCATTTAGTGGTATGCAAGAAATAAACTATAACGGATACACAATTGGAGTGAATGATAGAAATACAAATAATATATCATTAGGATTCAACCAAGGAACGTGTGGATACACTTTAGGCAATATGGAAGAACTTAATTCATTTTTAGGTACTGGAGGAAGTGGTGCATTAGAATTAGGGAATTCAACAACGCAATATGTTGGAATTAATTGCAATAAAGAAGGTTTGATATTCAAATATGATGTTGGATATTCTAATATTAATGGAACAAGTAATAGTATAATCACAAATGGTAATGCTGTATCTGATACTTGGACTTTAGGATTTGCTAAAAACGACTTTACATTTACAATTGGACAACCTTTAGCAGTACGCAATGGTAGTTTAAATGTTGATTTAGCGACTAGTGTTAACAGCAATGGTAGTTATAATTACAGTAACTATAATGTTAGTATAGAACCAAATAATAGACAAACAACTGCTATGTTAGGATGGAATAAAGATATCACTGATAATATTGATTTTAATTTTAATATTGGATATAATAATAACTATGCAAACAGTGATGGTGATACATGGAATGCATCAACAGGATTAAAATATGAATTTTGATGACGGAGCAAAAATTAAAATACACAACACAGACAATGACACTGAAGCAACAGCAACAATAATAAATTTTAGAGGGGATTTTCTAAGAGTGCTTATTAATAATAAAATTCCACTGAATTTAACACGCAAAGACCCAGCAAGTAATATATTTGTAGGTACAATGCATGGACTAGAGTTTACTACTGTAATCAAATAAATATAACACAATGAGATACCAAGAAATCAAAGAAAATTATGATAGTCAAGATTGGGAACACGAAAAACGTGAACTTGACCTTTACATAATGAATGACTCTGAGTTATACCGTCAACGGTTTATGCCAATTCTTATGAATCTGGCTAGAAAAATGAAACGTGGTGTTTACGATCACAAGCAGGCACCAAAACTTTGGCAATATTTGGTAGATGCAGGCGCCAAGCAATATGTTCAAGAATTTGGTGGAACAATAAGACAACAATTTCCAGTAGAAGCAAGACGTGAACTAGCACAACAACTGGCTGACGAACAATACGAAATGCTACAAGCAGGAGAATATTCAGAAGTAACAGGTTACGACCCTCAAAAACAGGAGGCGTAGCAATGAAACTCTACGACCTAGTAGAACAAACATCATCAAAACCAATTAGATTTACATTTGGACGATTTAACCCACCACACATTGGCCACAAAAAATTACTTGATGCAGTAGCCAAAGGTGGAGGAATATATAAAATCTTTCCAACTCGCACACATGATAAGAAAAGAAACCCATTAGATCCAGATACAAAAATAAGACTTATGGGACTATTGTTTCCAGAACATGAATGGCACATTGTAAACAACCCTTCTCTTAAAACAATCATACAAATAATGCAAAGATTGGCAACGATGACAAAAAATGTAACAATGGTTGTTGGAGATGACAGAGTAGCATCATTTAATAGATTATTAAATTCATATAATGGAAAAGAATATACATTCGACACTATTAATGTAGAATCAGCAGGTATACGTGATCCAGATGCTGTAGGTGTTGAAGGTGCAAGTGCAACTAAAGTAAGAGATGCCGTTGTTGCAAATGACTACAAAACATTTGAGAAATATATGCCACCAGATCACAACGCAACATACAGAACCTGGATTAATGTGCGTGGTGCGATGGGCCTAGGAAAAATTGGTGGAAAACTTGGCGAACAACCTGAACAACAAAGCAAACCAACTGTTTATGTAGATATGGATGGTGTGTTAGCAGACTTCTTTTCAGAATACGCAAAATTGGCTGGAATTAAATCAGGCGACTATAGAAAAATACCATCCGCATCGGTTGACCCAACATTAAACAAAATGGTTGGTACAGATTTCTTTAATAGACTACCTAAAATAANAACAGCAGACAAATTATTGCAACTTNTTACAAANTANACAGGAGGCGAATATACAATACTGTCAAGTCCATTACGTGGTGACAAAGACAACTCTTCCAAGTGGAAACGAACTTGGATAGCAAGAGAATTACATCCACAACCAAAAGAAACAATTATTTCAGGTAGAAAAGAATCACTTGCTGTACAACCAAATGGTACGCCAAATATATTAATAGATGATCGTGGTGTAAACGTTGAACGATGGAAATCACGTGGTGGATTTGGCATAAAATACCAAGCAGACGAAGATTCATTAGATGTTGTTGTTAATGGATTTAAACAATATTCAAAAGCCACCGCATAACTCAAATAATTATTTCATGTATCCTTACTGGACCGATGATGTCAAAATTTTACATTGTGAACCAACCAGTCATTGCAATGCTGATTGTCCTATGTGTGCAAGAAACGTTTTTGGCCACCATGTTAACCCAAATATTAACCTTAGAAACTTATCATTAGAATGGTTTGAAAAAAATATCGCTCCAACAAAAATTAAAAATTTAAAAAAAGTGTTTTTTTGTGGAAATTATGGAGATCCTTGTGCTAATAAATCATTATTAGATATATGTAAATTTTTTAGAAAACATAATTCAGAAATAACATTAGGAATTAATACAAATGGGAGCATTAGAAACCCAAAATGGTGGAAAGAATGTGCATCAATGTTCAAAAATACATTTGATTATGTAGTTTTTAGCATCGATGGGTTAGAAGATACTAATCACATATACAGAAAAAATGTACGTTGGGATAAACTAATAGAAAACGCCAAATCCTACATAGATAGTGGAGGATCAGCACATTGGGATATGCTAGTTTTTGATCATAATAAACATCAAGTAAATGAATGTCAATTACTTGCTAATAAATTAGGTTTTACTTGGTTTAGAGTTAAAACAACAGACCGATGGGACACATATCCAGTAGATAAAGTTGAACTTCGTCCAGCAGATAAAATAGAACACATATCATATAAAGATAACACCTCTATAAGATGTGAACGAGACAATGATAAAAGCATTTTTCTTGATTACAATGGGCAACTATGGCCTTGTTGCTACATAGGTGAAGAATATTATAATTTTGTAGGTTATGATAATCATAATGACTTAAGACAGCATAAACCTGACTCATTGTTTGAAGAATATAAGAATAAATTAAATAATAATACACCATTTTATGTCTGTAAACGTGTTTGTGGTACACAAACAAATAAAAAAAGACAATGGAAAAAGGAAATACAACTAAGATGAAATACATTGACTGGTTAAAAGATGTTATAAGTGGCAAAATCATACCACTTCCAAGGGTTAAGACGTATGACCCTAAGACGGTAAATAGTGTATGCGATTCAAAGAAATTAAAAAAACCATTAGGGAAAGTATGTCATTTTCCGCGTCCTCATTCAACAAAGAAAAAGGATATTGGGATTCAGTAACTGGTGGTGAACCTCATTACGAACCTGATTTCTATAAAAGAGATTGGCCATACGATAAAGATCCTAAACCAAATCCGGATTTTAAACCAGAAGAAGAATTATCATTGTCAAATGCAAATATGCGTGATGTAATGGATGTATTAGGGTATAACGCAGAAGATACACTTCCTATTAACGAATTTATTGCTAAAGCAACACAATTTTTACAAGGGTCAATAGATAAGCCTTCTCCAGAAGAACCTGATGACGTTACTAAACATTCAGGTGGAGGAGCATTTATCGACGTAGGTAAAAGAGAAGGTTACTACCAAGATGTAGTAATGAGAATGGCTAAAATTGCTAGAATTGGAAAAGAACGTGGCGCAACACACGTCCACGCAGGATAAAGGAGATATATTATGGATTTGTTACATGAAATAGAAGATAGAGCAAAAGAAAGAACAAGTTTAGATGGTGGAGTACTAATTGTACTTTGCTTGATTGTTCTATTCTTTGCACCATTAGTAAAATGGGCCGCAGTAGCAGGTTTGGCTTACGGTGCATGGACTATATTTAAAAAAGAAAAATAATGGCACTAGCCGAACAAGTAAAAAAATTAATAGCAGAGCATCTAAACGTAGATGAATCAAAAGTTATACCTGAAGCACATTTTGTTAATGACCTAGGAGCAGATGAATATGATGTGGTTGAACTTGTTATGGCATATGAAGAAAAATTTAACATTGAAATACCAGATAAAGAAGCAGAAGAACTTTATACAGTACAAGACGCAATTAATATAGTGAGTAGTAAGCATGAGGTATAAAGAAATTTTATGGGAAGCAACCCAAAAACAAAGAGTCCTTAACTTTCTAGCAAAACAAGCCGATGACAGTCCTTTATTTTCAAAAATTTATAAAGATGTGGTTGGTGGACCTCTTGCAACAAGAATAGGTAATTATA
>NZDU01000043.1 GCA_002688875.1 Candidatus Pacearchaeota archaeon
ATTCACCGCAACTAAAGAAGCAATTAATAAATTAAAAAAGACATACGGGATCCCAAAACTTAAATTATAAATCAAGATGTCTTTAGTCACATAAACTTTGTTAACAATTACGTTAAAAAATATATATAATAAAAAAATAAAAATAAAATAATATACATAAGGCTTGGTAACAATTACTTTCTTAATCTTATCAAGCCTTCGCGAAACCATTTACTAATAAACGGTTGGAGCACAATTCTGTACACTCCACTTTTTACCGTCCTTTATAGCATCAAATACAGTACTAAATGTACTATAGGGACATGCTCCAGAAATAGCTCCTTCCCCCTTTTTAGTTTTCTTGTTATAAACAACAAAATAGGGAGTTCCACTTCCGCCAGCATCCGTGGCTTGTTTCAAATCATTTGTAATCTTACCTAACGAATCTCCTTTATCTAAACAACTATTAAACTTTGAAGTATCCAATCCAATTTGACTAGCATAGCTTTTCAAACTTGAAACATCTAAGGCACCTTGATTAGCAAATAAAACATCATGGTATTCCCAAAATTTTCCTTGTTTCTGCGCACATATAGAAGCCTCAGCAGATTTACAAGCATTAGGGTGTAACTGTCGACTCATACCTGAATTACAAGTATTATCTAACGGTAAATGCTTAAATACAAAGTTAACATCTCCATTCTTGAAATAATCACTTTGCTTAAACTCAGCAACAGCTCCGTCCGCAGCTCTCTGACAGAAAGGGCATTGAAAGTCCGAAAATTCAACAACAGTAATATCTGCATTTTTATCTCCTAAAACTGGATCGCTATCATCTAATGTAATCTTAATATTCTCAGTCTTAGGTGGCACAGTAGGTGCAGGGGCATCTCCTTCTCCATTACCACCCTCACTACCAATATTGCCAAGATCAACACCTCCATTCATCAACAATGTTATTACAAACAATGCCGCAAAAATAAAAGTACCTGCTTTCCATAAAGTCTCCTTCTTAAAAGTTACAGTCTCATTTTTCCCATGGCTATGGTGCTCATGATGTCCATGTCCGTGTTCTTCACTCATTTTAAACCTCCTTTCATCTTACTTATCATATAATTATCTATATATAACACTATTAAAGATTTGGGGTCTGAACACAACAATAGGGAACTCCTCTCGTTACATACACTCGATTTATAACAACATTCAAAAAAATATAAAATAAAAAAATAAAATAAAAGACATAAGGCTTGGTAACAATTACTTTCTTAATCTTATCAAGCCTCCTCATATTATTGTAATGACTTTATGGCAGCCTCAAAATTAACCCAAGGTTGCGCACCACTTACTGCAGCAGTATCTCCATCTTTGTTTATCAAAACAAAATAAGGAGTTCCTCGACCTCCAGCATCCGTAGCCTGTTTCAAATCACTAGCAACTTTATCAGCAGCCTCATTACCATCAAGACATTTGTTAAACTTACCTGTATCAAGTCCTATCTGACCAGCATAATTCTTCAAACTAGCATCATCTAAAGATCTCTGATTTGCAAATATTATATCATGCATCTCCCAGAACTTATCTTGTCTATTTGCACATTCGCTTGCCTCCGCAGCCTTTTGCGCAAATGGATGAATACTACTTAATGGAAAGTGTTTGAATATCAATTTCACATCTCCCTTCTTGAAATAATCACTTTGCTTAAATTCTGCAACAGCTCCGTCTGCAGCTCTCTGGCAGAAAGGGCACTGAAAGTCCGAAAACTCCACAATGGTAATCTCTGCCCCACTATCTCCTAAAACTGGATCGCTATCCTCTAACTCAATTACAATATTTCCAGTTACAGAGGGCACAGTAGGTGCAGGGGCATTCCCCCCTCCATTACTACCTCCACTGCCAATATTGCCAAGATCAATACCTCCATTCATCAACAATGTTATTACAAATAATGCCGCAAAAACAAAGGTACCTGCCTTCCATAAAGTCTTTTCCTTAATTTTTAGAGTCTTGTCTTCCTCATGGCTATGATGCTCATGACTATGTCCCTGCTCTCTATGTCCATGATGTTCGTCATGCCCATGGTGCTCATGATGTCCATGTCCGTGTTCTTCACTCATTTTAAACCTCCTTTCATCTTACTATCATACAATTACTTATATTATAATACTATTAAATACTTAGGGTCTGAACACAACAATAGAGAACCCCTCTACTCCATAAATCTCCGTTCAAGAACGTTCATACGGGGTTTTAAGTCTCATTATTTTATTAATATGATAAGCTTCTCTATCACCACACATTTTAACACCCAAGTCGATAGTATTTTTAACCCTATCTTCAAATCTATCACAATACCCACAAACCTTAAATAATCTTCTTTATTTATAAAATCATGAGAATAGAAGTGAACGACTATATTGTAATTGACTCAAATATTTGTCATGGAAAACCAACTTTCAATGGAACAAGAATTATGGTTTCTATTATTCTTGAGATGCTTGAAGCGGGAGCCCCAATTGAGGAGATTATTGACGTCTATCCGAAACTTACTCCACAACATGTAAAAGAAGCCCTAAAGTTTGCCGCAAAAGTTACCGAAAAAAATCTTTTGCCAATTTAAGATGAAATTCTTACTTGATGAGAATATCCATAAAGGATTATTTCAGTTCTTACAGAATGAGGGATATGATGTTAAATTTTCACCTAAAAGCATTGATGATCAAGAGGTTTTTGCAATAGCAGTAAAAGAGAAGAGAGTATTACTTTCACGAGATGCTGATTTCATAGATGATAAATTTATAAATACTCCACATAAAGGCATATTATTAGTGCGAGTTCCTGCGAGAGATATCACATTACAAATAGCAGTATTGTCTGAATTGCTATCAAAATACTCTTCATTCGATAATAAGGTAATAAAATTGATAGCAAAAAATTCCTTTGAGTTTTTATAAGAAAGTTGTCTCAAACCCTCAAATGCACCTCGAGAGTCTTCCCATTAGGCACTCTACTAACCAACCCTCTCTTCTCCAACTCCTGCAAAACATAACTCAACTTAGCCTTCGACAAATTAGCACGCAACCTCAACGTACTCTGCGTAATCCCATCCTGCTCCTTAACAATCTCCATAACCTTTTTCTCATAATCATCCAAAGCTTTCAATATCAAACTAAACCTCTCCTCTTCAACCGCAACTTCTTTCTGAGCCTCAAGCCTATCCAATATTCTCTCTTCTGTCTTATTAAAAAACAAAAAATAAAATCCAAGAGCAAGCATAAACCCAAAAAATCCAAATCCCATATTAGTCATACTAACCAACCCCGCAATATTCTTACACTCCTCCGTAGGATTACATCCCAACTCACCAGAATCTCCCACTAAATTCACATTAAAATAAACGAGAAAAAACCCAAACACAAAACTAATCCCGACCAACAACAATCCTAATTTCTTATTATCCATTCTAACACCAACAAAGAACCTACCATTTCCCCATATAAAAGTCTTTCTTAGTTTTTGTTTTAAATATAGTAGTAATAACAAGATATATATGCAAATAAATCTCTCTTAATATTGAAATGTTAGAAAACAAATTATCAATTGTCGACAGAGCAATATCCTGGATAAGAGAAAATACGGACGATTCAATCAGGAGAATGGCCCTTATATCTCCAAGTTCAATATGCATACTTGATGATTTAAACGAAGTCAACACATATTTTGATATCAGAAAATTTAAGATTAATTATCCCAATTATTGGGGTCCTGATTTTAAAGACTTACTTCCTGAGGAAATATCCGACCATGGACTGGGAGTGCTTGAAGGCAGACACAATAGACCTGTTATTAGAAACTTTAGCACCGCACTCAGATATGCAAAAGAACATTTGAGTTCTATAGACGATCACTCAGGCTTTTACTTCAATCCAATAATATATACTAGAATGTCTATGCATGTGTATGAATACTTAAGAAATGATTTCATATTATAACAACAATCCTTATAACTCTCTCACCCATCTATCCCCATGGACAACCAATCACCTAACCAACAGACCCAAACAACCGAGCAAACCAATCCAGAATCAACAAAAATCCTAACCGGTAGCCACGACTTAAACAAATGGCTAGAAGGTGGTTACGAAAAAGGCATAATAACATTATTCTACGGACCATCAGCCTCGGGCAAATCCAACTTCGTAACATTAACTGCTTGCCATCAAGCAAAAAACAACAAAAAAATAATCTTCATAGACACCGAAGGAAGTTTCTCAGTAGAACGTGTCAATCAAATCTCTCAAGATCCAGAAATAAATAAAAAAATTCTAAAAAACATCATCATCTTAAAACCCACAAACTTCCAAGAACAAAAAAAATCTTTCTTTACCATGTTAAAAGAACTAAAAGAATCCAAAAACATAGGCCTAATCATAGTCGACAGCATAACCATGCTCTACCGATTAGAGTTAGCCGAAGCCAGAAAAAAATCCCCTGAAGATGTAAGAGATATAAACAANGACCTAGCAACCCAAGTAAAAGCNCTCCACGAAATAGCAAGAAAAAGAAACATCCCNGTNCTAATAACTGCCCAAGTCTACAACGAATTCCTAAGCGAAGAAGAATGGCTAAAAGGAAAAGAAGCCGGAGTAAACTTAGTCGGGGGAGACATCCTAAAATACTGGAGCAAATGCCTTATCGAACTCCAAAACAAAAACCAAAAAAAGAAAGTCATCATTAGAAAACATCGCTCACTACCAGAAAAAGAACTTAATTTTGAAATAATTAACGAGGGGATAAGGAAGCGAGGGTGGTTGTGAAAGTAGAATTTCATTAAGGAAAGTTATTTAAACATAGACTTTATGAATTTTTATGGTCTCAAGAAGAAAAGCACAAAAGATTAGATTAAATCAGGAAAGACTATTAAAAAAACAAGAAAAAGATAAAGATCTTAAGGAAAGATCTAGGGTAGATTATCATATACAGACAACAGCTGGGAGTGTAATATACAGGGGAGAAGACATTGTAACGGTACAAACCGCACCACATTCATACCTTGAAAAACGTGTTGAAGACCTTAATACAGGAGAGCGAGTTATATTTGATGCTACTCATACAAAAACAACACTAGAAGATGTAGCGCCCTACTTAGGAAGAAGTCCTTTATATGACAGAGCAACAGATTATGTTTTTAATTCAAATGATTACAAGAAGCCAGTTACTAAGTTTAGAGAAACTCTATTAAAGTCTTTGGCCCAAAGGGGATTTTTGGAAGGACAAGATTTGGAGAGGGTTATCGGCGGAGAGATTGGAAGAATATCTCCAGATGAATATACAACTTTTGCAAAATATCTATCGGAAACAATGAACGGGTCAGAAAGATCAAACCCAAAAGATGCAAAAATTCCAAAAATTGATGCAATTAAGAGTTGGCTAAAGGGAGAAACACTTGCCCCAAAAGATAGAAAGATTTTTTCATTATTAGAAGCAAGATTAGGGGATGAATTCAATCAATTCACTTCAGAACCTGATGACCAAAATGGCTTTTATAGAAATTATAGGATATATGTCTCGATGAGACAAAATATAATGCGATTATTAAACAATTGGAAAGGAACGACCCAAAAATCAGATCAATCAGAAAATGGAAATGGTAGCATAATCGATATTAGTACAGAATTATCATTAATCAAGTCACAATTTTTTAATGATGTTGATGAAAATCTAAAATCAGTCATGGTAACAAAAATAGAAAAACCTTCCTATGAACAAAGAGAAAAAATTAAGTTAAAAGATAATGCATTAGGAAAAGGAATTATTCGAGGAGAGATCGAAAAAATTAAAGATGAGAGAATTGATCTAAAAAGTTTATGGCAAGATTATTTTATTCTAAATAGTTATTGTCAAAGAGTCTTTCAAAATCTTGAAGAAGACAGCATGAATCCATTTTATCGTAGAATTATGGTCTCAGAATCTGCATTGAATAGACTTCTGATAAGGAATTATGAAGTTTCAGATCCATTGATGATAGCAACTGAGGAAAAAGATAGCAGAATGATTAACAATAGAAGTGATTCTTCTTTTGTTAATGGTTTAATGGATAAGTTAATAGATTCAGTTTACAATAATGATTTTGATGTACATTATAGCCTCAGTAAAGGGTCTGTTAATTTGTTATTTGATACCATCTCATCTGTTAGAAACTCAATTCCATATGACATCTTTAGATATGTAAGAGATTGCCATTATAGTTCTACAGGGGGAAGAAATGCTGATCGTAAAAACATCTTCCAGAAATATGGTTGCAAATTTGATAAAAAAGGAGATTTTATCGTAGAATCGTCAGGAGTAATGATTACAGATCACTTTAAAAGTTTGATGCAAAGAAGAACTGTAGATATAAGGGTTAATAAAAAACACATTATGGACATGGATGTTACTCCTCAGTCATTTTTCAAATCCAATCTAGAAAGTTATAAGAAGATGTTATTAGGCCTTATGCAGAGAAGAACATTGAATAATGGGGACTTATTCTTAGTCACTAGGTCTTACGCAAGAGACCAACTTAAAAGATATGGGCTAGAGGGGATTGTTGATATTTGTTCAGAAGATTTTCTAATAGAAGATATGGATATAGAGTTCCCAAGACCAATAGGTTATTAAAATACAAGATTTCTTAAACAAGCAATACTTATAACATATATTGTTCATATTAATATATGGAAGATATTGAAATTCCATTATCAAAAGAAGAGGAAGAAGAAAAAATCAATTTTCTAAAAAATAAAAGATTCAAAGATTTTAAGATCCACCCTTATTATGACAACAACAGTTACATCAAACATGCCGTGGAAATAGAAACAATCAAAGAAATTTATCCACAATTCAATAAGATAATCAAAGTTTTTAAAAGACCAGCCAAAAAAGGATTCAAATATTCCTTTATTTATCAATTAAAAATAACCGAATACTTAATACTAAGTTTCTTTCTTGATGAAAATCCTCCAAAGTTCTTCAATGCCTATTTTAACCATACAAACTTAGAAAGAGAGATTAACAAAAGAATTAACTAACAATTGAAAAGATATGCCCTAGTTACCAACAACAATCCTCTGAGTAGAGTCTTCACTTGGCATCTCAAACTGAAATCTATGTTCCTTTGATTCAGAAAACAAAAAAACACCAACACTCAACATCTCTCCAGACTTCATAACCTCTACTTTAGCACCTTTAAGATCAAGTAATTGTTCGCCTGAAAGATTAAAAAACTTAGAAGGACAATCTATTTCAACACCAAGAACCCCTCCATTCTCTCCAAAATCAATCACTATATTCCCTTTAACTAAATTATATTTTGGAACTTCATTATTAGGATTATTAAAAACATATAAAATATCCAAATCCTCATGATACTCATATTCCCTTTCCATGCTTCTAACAGGAAAATAATATATTTAAGTTTTGCGGAGATCTCAAAACTAAACTTTCTCAACCCTCTCAATCTCCTCAATACTCTTCCTCTTCAAATCCGTAACCTGTCCCACATATCTCTCTTCCTTTTTTGCATCATTCCCATTAACATCCAACGGCTTCTTCCCAGGACACTCCGGATTAAAACAAAACACCCAAGGCCTCCTAGCCTTTTTTATCGACAACAATAAAGGCCATCCACAATCCTCGCAATTCTTATTTTGATTATTCTTAATCAACGCCTTAGGCAACGAATACGTCTGCTTACAATCCGGATACGCATTACAAGCAACAAAATAACTCTTAAACCTCGGCGTAAACTTAACCATCAACTTCCCTTTATTACAACTAGGACAAACTTTATCCAACGTATTATCATCCTTCTCCGAATCCCAAAGAGCCTGATTCGCATCCAACAACTCCTTCCCAATCACACTCTCTTTCTTATGAAAATCATCCGAAATCTTACTCAACGCATTCTCAGCCTTCCCAATTATCTCCTTCTCTTTCTTCTTAAGATCTCTCTTCGAACTACGAATCACATCCATATCCTTCTCTATCTCCCTAGTCAACTTCTCATCAACAATTATCGGCGAATACTTACCCAAACTCTCAATCAACCTCATCCCCAATTCTGTAGCTTTAATCTGCTTATCCTTAACATAGTTCCTATTATATAAAGTCTCAAGTATGTTCGCCCGAGTAGCCTTCGTCCCCAAATTCCTCTTCTCCAACTCACTAACAATAGAAGCCGGCGAGAATCTTTTAGGAGGCTTAGTCTCTTTCTCCTCAACACGAACCTCCTCAATCTTAACCTTCCCATTCATATCCTTAATCTCCCTCTCTTCCATCTTAACTTTATAAACATCCATCCAACCTTCTTTCAATATCTCCATCCCCTTGGCCGCAAACTTCAACCCATCTATAACAAGCTCAACCCTCTTATTCTCTAACTCAGCATTTTCACAAAAACAACTAATAAATCTCCTAACTATCAAATTATAAATCTTCTCATCTTGCCCATCCAACGAGCCAAAATTCCCTGTAGGGGTTATCGCCGGATGCGCCGGATCCGACTTACTCCCTTCAACCGGTTTCGATCTACTAGCTTTCTTAACCAATCCCGAAAATTTCTTCTCCAACTTCTTCAAAATATCCAACGGCCCAATAGCCTCAGGAATTTTCTGCGAAGAAGTACGAGGATACGAAATCAAACCAGCAAGGTACAATTTCTGCGCTATAGCCAAGGTATTACTAGGAGTAAGCCCGTGAAACTTATATGCCTCAGTCTGCAACGAAGTCAAATCAAACGGACTAGGCGGATTAATCGACTGCTTCGTCTTCTTCGTATTAACTTCACCTTCACGACCCTTCAACGCATGAAACTTCTCCAACTCCTCCTTCTTAGTAATGTCCTTATTATGCTTCAGCTCCAACTTATTCTTACCATCATCAACCTCAACAAACACCTGCCAATACTTACTACTTTTAAAATCCTTAATCTCATTCTCTTTATCAACAATCAACTTCAACGCAGGACCTTGCACACGACCAATCGACATAACTCTAAACTTCCCCGTTGTCTTAATAGATGCCATCAAAGCCCGAGAAAGATTTATTCCATACAACCAATCAATAAAATGCCGAGTCTCTCCAGCAATCGCCTGCCCCCACTCAATACTATCCTGCCTATTATCATAAGATTCTTGCAACTCGTCAGCCGTAAGCGAACTAAACTTCATCCTCTTCGCATCCTCCTGCCCAGCCAAATACCGAACAATATTATACCCAATCACCTCCCCCTCAACATCAAAATCCGTAGCCACAACTACCTCCCCAGCCCCCTTAACCAATCCCTTAATCACTGAATAATACGCCTTAGTAAAATCCCTCTTCTTAACCTCAAAATTAGGAAACCACCCAATATTAAATATCGGATAATTAGCTCCCTTAACAGTCTGACTCACCGTAAACAAATGCCCAACCGCACAACAAACAACAATCCTCTCCCCACTCCGATCAAACTCATAATAACTAACCTTATTCTTAACAATCTTTCTATCCCTACCATCAGAAAGCGCCGCCGCAATCTTCCCCGCCGCCTGCGGCTTCTCAGTAACAATCAACACATACCCATCCTTCTTTAATTTACTTGGTTTAAACTCCGCAGCCTTTTTAGGATCACTCCTAAACCTCCCATCTACCTTCTTAGATTTACCAGATTTAGAACCATTAGCTTTTTTTGATATCCTCTTCCTAGCAACTCTCTTAACCTTCTTAATATCTCCAACTTTCTCCACATGCTCCAATTCCTCAACCCCCGGCTTCTCCTTAACCGCAATCTCAACACTCTTTTTAACATCACTAGGATCAATAACTCTATACTCACTCGCCTCAACACTCTCAGGATTCACAGCTTTCTTCCTCGCCATTGTATAAACTTTATAGAAGTGAGGTATAAAAATGTTTTTAAACCCTAATAATCTGTGCTCAGAAGAGACATATGTCGTAGGCAACCATAAATTAGTTCGTGTGTAAAATCGAACTAATTGGATGAAAAAAGAATTAATAAGAAAAGAATTTTTTAAATTAAAACTTAAAGGACATTCCTATAATCAATGTAGAAAAATTCTCAAAGCTAAGCACGACTATGAGATCCATAATAGAACCCTTCAGAGGTGGATGCATAGATTAGATTATGATAACAATTGGAATTTGAAAGATAAATCTAGAAAACCTAAAATTACTCAGGGAAAAATAACTCTCGAAATTGAGAAAAGAGTTTTAATGATCCGGTTTAAAACTGGTTGGGGAGAGAATAAAATATGTGATTACTTTTCTAATCTTTCACATAAATCAGTTAACAAAATCCTAAACAAACATAATCTAACCAAGCCCTCTAAAAGAAAAAAGAAGCGGATAAAATATATCCGCTGGCAAAGGAAACATCCTAATTCACTATGGCAAATTGACCATAGTGATCAAAAGATCGAAGGTAAATGGGTTGTATCGGTAATAGACGATTGTTCTAGAAAGAGTTTGGCTTTTATTCCAGTTAATAGAGTCACAACAAAAGTTGTAACTAAAATCTTAGATGATTTGATTAAGATATATGGAAAACCTAGAGAGATTTTATCTGATAACGGATCTGCTTATGGATTGAAAAGTAAGCATAGTAAGTTTGACAGATGGTGTCGTAAAAGAGGAATTAAACACATTAGAGGAGCTATTCATAGTCCGACTACTACTGGAAAAGTTGAGAGATTGTTTCAAACTTTCAAACGAGAGATCAAGTTTTGTAATAACGATCCAGAATTATTTAGAATGAGATATAATCAATTTAGGCCACATGCAAGCCTAAATGGAAAGACTCCAGATGAAGTTTATAATGATTTTAGTTTACTGTTTTAGGTTACGACATATGTCAGGTGGGAGCACAG
>NZDU01000044.1 GCA_002688875.1 Candidatus Pacearchaeota archaeon
AAATTGATCAAACTAAGAAGAAAAGAAATTCAAGAAGCAAAGAACGCGGCAAAAAAAGCGGCGTAATCGATCATTGGATTTTGCAAAACCTAATGCCCCTGGCTAGCGATAGGCGGGGGTTTTTATTTTAACGAATTTAAATTTTCTTTGATAAACGTTGGCAATCTATCAAATTGTGCCAATCTCTCGGCCTCCCAATCAGTGTTGACCAATCTGTTATAATTGTGATCTATCACGTGTCGATTCTTATCATATAACTCTTTTACTCTTTCCTTGTCTTTGAAAATATGCTCATTGTCTTCCAACAGAGATTTCCATCGTAGCACAGGATTATCAATACTGTCACTCTTCAAATCAAATCCTATATAGGGCAAGAATCCTAATAGCTCTGGCCCGGTGCTATTGCTGTTTTTTTCACACAGCATAAACGGAACAGTTTTACACAGTATTGAATCAAAATATTTTTCATCTTCTTGGTCTTTTAACCAATCTGTGTTTGGAATGGTTGTTACAAAATTTATGTAAGAGTCACTTAAAAACTGTATTTGCTTTTTATTAAACTCGGGCTGTTGCATATTATTTTTAAATATTCTTCGTGCCTCAAACCTGTTGGGTGATTGCATTGTTGTACCGAGACATTGACCAATCTGGTATTCATAGTATTTGCTGATATTGTACGAGATTGCCGGATAATAAAAATCATATCCTTTTTCAAGACTTTCTTTGATTAGGATATATCTGTTCAATCTCATAGTTCCTATAGATGAATAAATGTTATTTTTTCTTTCACATTGAGCAGGTAATGATGTTTTATTAATTAATGAATTTTTTATAAAGTCTATCTGCTGGTACAGGTTATACTGATAATAATTTATCTTTACATTAATAAATTTTTTTTGACAACGGCGAAAAAACTCTGTGAGATCTCCTATTAAACACACAATATTAATTTCATTTAATTTCTCTAATTTTTCTTTTTCAAACTCCATCCATATCCAAGGTATCCATTCCAAACGCTCCCCAATTAAGCATAGTGAATTGCTGTTACGAGTGCCGTTAAGGAACAAAGTAAGTATTTTGGTATCGTGCTCTATTATGCCACCACCTTTAACATTAAAATCTAACGAATTATCAAAAAATATGTTCTGTCGTTTAATCATAGTAGTGCTGTTCCGTTCGAAGATCTAAATGTCCTCCCAGTGCCCAGGCTCGTTCCACAGCACTCTGATAGAGCTGTGGATCTTTATAGGTATAAAACCAAATCTCTTTGATTAATAATTGAGCGGATTCCTGTAGACTCCATTGTACTTTTGGAAGATCTCCGTGTTCTGCGGGTATAAAAATACTGTTGATTTTTTTAACCGCAGTTTCAACATCTGCAAAGGTAACATAATTGAATTTTTCAGAGGGGTTTGGACTTTTTTTTAAGGCATAACAATTGTCAATATATTGACGAATTTCCTCTAACGAACAGTCAAACATCTTGTAGCCGTATTTTATATAAGTTTCAGGCAACACTGTTTTCATTATCGTATGTTCTCGTTAATAATCAGCGACCCGTGTATTCTTACACGAATATGACCATTATAGTAATCATCTGATTCTAAAACTTTACGTGCAAATTGTTCTCTGGCTTCTATGTATGAAAGTTCTGCTTTTGATTTNCAATAAAAAAGTATTTCTCTTTTAAAATTATCTTTACCAATTCTTTTAATATCNATAGTTAANTTATCACTACTACCATANTAATCTTCCCAATCACTATTAACTTTGTATCTACGTTTATTTCTTCTACCTTTTAANGGNGGGCGAGATCTTTTAAACTTTGCTAATTTTTTGCCTATGTACATCCTACNATTAGTTGTATTTGTTATTTGATANACNAANCCNACACAGTCTTCTGGTAGTTNNTTTACTTCTTTATTCTCATATAACCACATATTGCAATATTTAAACTCAATTCCGTTGACTATAAATTTATTCCGTGTTATATATAAGTGAAGGGCAACAGCATCCTTCCGCCAGGCAAACACAATCAGGCAAAACATATCTACTTTATTAAAACAGCATTGAGGTCGCATTTTGCGATCAGATCTTGCTTGTAGAAAAAGGCAATGATGGGGCTCTGATGAAAAAGCACCCCCAGGTTTGTGTAAAATTATCATATAAAGATTACACAAATTCGCGTTGGTAAGAACTAGCTAATGGGTACAGCACAACCGCCCAGTTACGACAGCAATATATGATGACTTCTACTCAGCACATAGATAAGTCGTTCTGCTAGAAATAGCAGAACTATGACTAAAATCTAGCACATAGGACGCATATTGCGTTTAATTTTTAGAGCGTAGCGTAAGTTAGAAATAGAAACAAGCGTAGCGTAGTTTCAGATGGCTGTAAGCCATCTTTTAATGTTTGGTTTTAATTATTTATTAATTTACTTTTTTGGTCAAAGTTTTTTACTATTTCTTTAAGTTTATGTATTTCCATTCCTTTATCTTCGGCTATAAATAAAATTAGCTTATCAACTCTCTCAAAATCTTGATTTCCAGAATGTACGGCTCTTGCAACAGATGATGGGGCAGTTAAATTTTTTGCGGCTTTTAAATATGTCTCAAAATTGATTAAATTTTTTTCTTCTGCCCCAATTAAAATACAAAGTTTTATAACATCATTATATATCAATCTAGATTCTTCAATATTCTTGAATAATGCTTCTTTTATCGAAATCAACCCAGATGATTCAATGCATCTATAATTTCCAGCAATAAGCATTGGCCATTTACTTATAGGCACATAAACAGAGTTATAAATGTTTAAATTGATTGGTATTCTTATTTGAGTATTTTCTATTTTAAGGCGTGATGATTTAATATTAGCTGAAATTTTTTTTAATAAATTTGAACTACTGGAATCTTTAAAATTTGAAATTTTAAAATTTGAAGCAAGCCTAACATTTATATAGTTTGTTTTTTTAAGGTCAGGCTTATATACTTGAGGGTCTGCACTACTGTGAGTTAAAAAATTTAAATCAAATTTTTCCCAAGTTTCATAATTTTTATATAATGCTTTTATTTTATTTAAATTTGATAAATTAAAATTTTTTAAATAATTTGAAGGTGGTATATTCATTATTGATATGCTGGGTATTTTTTTTTTTTGCAATATTAATCATCAAATTTTTTATGCTTAAATCGCTATATTGAGCTTCCTGCATTGCTAAAAAAACTAAACTAGTATTATCTAAATTAACATTTTCTGGTGTTGTTGCTAATATTTTCCCTGGCAATTTCTGAGAAGAGATATTTAATTTTTTATTTAGATAACCTGGAATCTCTATAAAAAAACCATTATTATTAATGAGTGTGGCTTCACCAGATTTGCATACACAAGTCACATCATAACCGGCAAGCATTAACTTGGTTGCAACCACAACCCCATAAGATGCACCAAAGACTAATATCATTCTAATTCGTTTGTTGATTATTCTTCTGTTTCTTCTTCTTCTGGCGTTTCTTTGGAATCTGTTTTTTCTGTACTGTCGTCATGTATGTCTTTTAATTTATTTAAAGCTTCTTCTAATAACCTCTCTTTAGTTTCGAGTTTGGCCTTCAAGGAGGATATTTCTAAATTTTGTTTATCAATCTTGTGTCCAACACTTTTAACATCTTGCGTAGCGTGTTCTAATTTAATCATTACTTGCTTGGTACGTGCTTCTTTTGTCTTAACGGAGGCTAAGGCATTATCGCGGTCTTGTGAAAGATCGGCAATTGTGGCTTTAAGTTCTTGAACGAGATCTCGATCAGACATACAAGCTATAATTATCCTGTGTTTTAAGTACCATTAAAGTATAATATAATATAATATAATATTTTAGAAGAAAGGTTGACCAGTTTTTTTGGTAGTTTCTAAATTTTCTTTTACCAATTTACTTACTATTTCACGTTCTGTAGGAGACATACCACAAGCCTCATTATATGTTACACCCCCACGCATATACCAACATATTTTAAATAGTTCATGCCGTAACATTTTAGTTTGACTTTCCATATCTTTTAAAGTTGTCACGATGTCAGAGTCCGATTGTGAAAGTAGCGTTATACGAAAAAATTTGCAGTATCAAATGTTACTGGAACTTCGTATGAAGCCGGTGCTCCTTTTTTGATCTGCTCCTCAGTTGCTTTTAACTTTGCTGGTTTGGTACTGCCTTGTATTCTTAATTCATTTAATTTCTCTTGTAATTCTGTAATAGTACCTGCGTTAGCATTATCAATAAATTCTTTAATCTGCATAGGATCAGTTACCTCTGTTCCATCAGGTGTTGTAATTTTTTCAATATTCTTTAATAACAATCCCATACTTAATTCAGTTAATGCTTTAAATGCTTCGTCAAACTTTTTAGTTTTTTCTTCATCGGTCATTTTACTATCCTGTACTGCCGAATATAATTTTTGTTGTTGAAATGTTGTTAAAGAGGTATTAGTTACATCTCTATATGTTAACGGTCTCACCTGAACTTTCAATCCGTCCTTTAACATACACTCATTTTTAATTTGTACATTTTTTATTGCATCTAATATTGCAGGCAAGTTTAAAGTATGACTTGCTTGTTCGTTAGCACCAGGCACATTAAAATTAATATCCATAGTTTCACCGTACGTAGCAATTCTAATAGCAATTAATACAGTATCTAAATCATAACTTTTAATTTGCCATGCATCTTTGATATCTGGAATACAACTCTGAATAACATCTACTACCCCTTCGCCATTCATTAGTGCATCTGGAGTTTTAAAACGTATTTCATCTTTAGCAGTCATTGGCATTACACCAAATTCTCCTGTTTTTGAGGGTGTTACTATGTGAGGTGGATAATCTCCACCTGTAGGTAAACTGACATATATTGCAGGTTGCCTAAAGTACTTGTTTAAAGGATTGCTATTTTCTACCATATTTTTGTTCTATAAATATACATTAACTTGCGTATATAGTCAATATTTATGTACGCATAAAATGGAGCGAAATATTACCATATGGCTAACGAAATAGACCAACAAGTTATAGACGACTACAAAAAAACAATTGTAGAATTGACGAAATTGCGAAAGGACGAACTCAAGTCATCAAAAAAAACATTTGAAGAACGTGTCAAATTTGTAAGAAAAGAGTTTTCAGACCGAAGAGCTAGTATAAGAGACACATATAAAGAAAGTAAAGTACGTAAAGAACTAATCAAATTACTCGAAAAAGAAGAAGACGAATTTGAGAAAGAGTTAGGACAAAGAGAAAAACAAAGAAAAGCAATTGCAGGTGTTACATCTGCATTAGGTGGATTATATGGTGCGGCAGAAAAAGGTGAAGGAACAATTAGTTCTTTTACTAGTGTATTCAAAGGAAAGGGTGTATTTGGTTCTGCATTTTCAGCTTTAGGTGATCGTTTAGATACCAACATTGAAACATTCAGACAACTTTCACAAACAGGTGCAAACTTTGGACAAAGTATAGTTCAAATGAGGGTTGCCGCAGGACAAGCTCTATTACCATTAGATGATTTTGCATCACTAATAGCTCAAAATGCACAAAATTTAGCCGCCTTATATGGATCAACAACAGAAGGTGCAAAAAGAATTGCTGAACTATCAGAAGGTATGAGAACTGCTAGTGTAGAATCATTAGCACCACTAGGATTTACAATTGATGAAATTAATGATACATTATTATTAAATTTAGAAAGACAGAGAAGAACTTTTAATTTTGATGCAAATGCACGAACACAAAATATTAAATCTGCAATCAATTTTGCAAAACAATTAGACAGACTAGCAAAACTTACAGGTACACAAAGAGAAGAATTACAAAAACAAATCGAAGCTCAAATGAGCAATGAAAGATTCCAAGCGATGTTGGCTGGAGCAACCGACGAGACAAGACAACGTTTAGAAAACTTTGCGGCTACTATTGGTAGTATTTCTCCAGAACTAACAGAAGGTTTTCAAGATTTAATTGCAAACGCCGGAAGACCAGTAACCGATGCGGCTATTGCATTGATACAAAATATGCCAGAGGCTCAAGCCGCAATACAAAATTTAATTTCTGGAACAACAACATCTGAACAAGCATTAATGTCTGTGAGAAATGCGGCAATTAAATCGCAAGACAGATTTAGAATGGCAACAGTAACAGGTACAGTTGAATTCTTAAGATTACAAGGCGGAGTTATTAAATTAGGAACAACTGCATTGGATCTAAATGCAGTAATGTCCGAACAGGCCGCAATATCTCCAGGACTTACAAAAGGATTAACTGAATTCCAAGATGCGACTAAAAGATTATCAGGACAATTCCAAAAAATTGAAACAGGATTACTAGCAGGATTTGGTCCATTACTAGGTAAACTGGCAGACTGGACCACTGGTGGTATGCAAATATTAGGTGGTATTGCAGAAAAAGTAGCAAAAGTACCAATGCTATCTGCATCATTATTGTTAGGAGGTATAATAGGCAAATATCTATTCAGTAGAGGTGAACAAATTTTAATAACGACGTTGGGTGTAAGAGCAGGTACGTCACATTTAGGGGCCGGTGGCTTAATGGGCCAAACAAAAGGTCTGGGCGGAAAAGTAAAAGGCAGTTTTGGTGGCTCAATGGCAGGTGGTTTTGGAAATGCATTATCATTAGGTAAAGGCGGAATAGGATCTAAATTATTAAGAGGTGGCGGACTAGTAGGTGCTGGACTTGGCGGAATAATGGCGGCTGGACAACTAATGGACGATGACAAAAGCAATAATGCACAAGCATGGGGAACTTTAGCAGGTACGACACTTGGAGCATTTGGTGGTCCACTTGGAATGATGCTTGGCGGTATGGCCGGAGGTGCAATTGGCAATATGATTGGTGGTAAAGCACACGGCGGACCAATGGCTGGTGGTAATCCAAAACTTGTAGGTGAAGCTGGACCTGAAATAGTAATGACTAAAGCCAATGCCAATGTTCTATCAAATGCAGATTCGAAGAAAATGTTATCTACTGAGAATATGGAAAAAATTCTAACAACAATAGCTTCAGGTCAAGCTACCGCAAATAAGATACATACTCAACACTTAGAAACGTTAAATACAGGTACTATGATACAAAATAAGATTAGAGTAGCTAGTGAAACAACTGCTAGAAAAAGATATGAAATAGGAAATGTTTAAGGTTGTTTAATTGTATGAAAAAGTGTAATATATAATATGGCTTGGAAAAAATATTTTAATGATGCAAACTTATCTCCAATTTCTGGAGAAAAAGTACCTAACTTTGCAAAAAGAAATTACAGTTCTTATTTGCCTGATGTTTATACAGGACATCCAAACAGAATTCAACGGTATTTTCAATATGACCAAATGGATTCTGATTCAGAAATTAATGCGGCACTAGATATCCTAGCAGAATTTTCAACACAACAAAACAAAGAAAATGAAACACCATTTGATATTGTGTTTAAAGAC
>NZDU01000045.1 GCA_002688875.1 Candidatus Pacearchaeota archaeon
AAGAAATAAACCTGCTTATCATAAGGCCCAGTAATATTAGCCACAGGAGGTATATTAATCTCAGGCCCTACAACTTCCAAATACCAATAGTCCGAATCCAAATTATCCTTAGTACTATTCCAATCAGAAGATCCCTCCAACTTCACCTTAAAATAATAAGACCCCAACTCAAAACTACCATCATCCTTCTTACCAGCCCTCCAAGAAAGAAAACCCGAAGTATCAGTATCAAGCACTTTACTATCAAACCAAAACTTTACATCTTTATAAATCTCAAATTCAGCCTCGAAATTCTCAAAACCTATACCAGAAATCCTCAACCTCACCAAACTATTATTATTAGTAAGATTAATTGGATTATCATTCATATCACTCCAATAAACTCCCTGAATCTCAATATCTGCATTACAACAAAGTCCAGACACAGAATCATCATCTTGATTAACGGACAACTTATTATCACTATTCAACACCAAAACCAAATCACTACCCGCAGGACAACTCTCACCCGGAAGATCTATAGCCACACATTTAATTGGCCCATAACAGACAGGAATATCATACACAACAGATTTTGTAAAAGAAGCATCTGCATCACTATCTTGATCCAACCACAACAAAATATTATCCGGATCATTAACATCTCCCCTACAATCATGAGGATCATCATTTCCATATTCACCCTGACCAAACACATCATCAAAACAAAGTCTATAATTATAATCTGGATAACTCCATAATGCCCCAGGAGATAACAATCCAGTCTCAAGCCTCATCATGGTCTGATCATCACCACACCCTGGAAACTCATTATCACCCCCACCTCCTTCAATACCACAATCCGGATCACAAGTATCAGCATTAGAACCATCAAGAAGACAAACATCAGTCAAACCATCCCCATCATCATCAACCCCATTATTACAATCATCCCCAAACTCATCATCCTCACTAGGATCCAAACATATCACATCATGCTTAAACTCGCTCTCATCATTAGCACTAAAACATCCAAGATCATGAGACAACTCACTACTATCCTCAGCAGAAACGCATTCATCATCTCCACTACCGCCCGAATCATAATCTATATCCCCATCCCCATCATTATCAATCCCATCCGAACACAAACTACCAACAACATTAAAATTACACCCTCCAGAATTATCATTATAAGAATTCTTATAAGTATCAGATTCCCTAACATAAACATAAAACCTAGTCGCACCAGACGGAACATCAACACCCTCCCCAACTGAATAAACTCCTAAATAATCCTCAGATATCAAATCATCACTCGCATCAAAAAAACCACCATAAGCTCCACCATAACTTGAACTTGTTGAACTACAAGATCTGACAGTAGCACCACCATAGTCTATTGTTCCCTCAATATTCGTCACCTTAACCTTCTCGCCCTCAATCAAACCATCCAAAACAAATAAAGGACTTAAAGCATTACCCCCAGGAGAAGTATGCTCCCAAGGACCCTTCTTAGTATCCAAAAAATAATTATGTTCCTGTTCTTCAATCAAAGCATCAATATTCCCATCTCCATCATCATCAAGACCATTACTACAAGCAGACAATATCTCCGCACAATCAAATTGCTGTAGCCATTGATTCCCAACAGCTCCCGCATTAACCCTATCAAGATCATTAGTAGCAACATTCCATACTCCAAAATAATTATTATAAGGAGATGTAAACCCACACCGACCATCTTTTCCAGTACATGACAAACTTCCATCCACGGCAACTTTATAACCCAACATTCTACAAACCAAATCCGCATTACCTTTATCAAGCTTCAACGCATCAAAATTAGTATTCTGAATACCAAACCTAGCAGCATTATCAACCACAATATCCATCATATCATTACCATCACCTCCCTTAGTTCCAACAACATAAGGAAACTCATGAACATGCAACTGTTCACTACCACCATCTCCCTCAACCAAAGCATCAACCTCCCCATCACAATCATTATCAATCAAATCAGAACAATCAGTTAAACTAGAATCATAACTATTATACAACCTCTTAACATCTCCAGAACTTAAACTCCTATCAAACAACACAAGCTCATCAATCTTCCCATCAAAAGGCTGAATACCCTCAATATTTCTATATCCTATCTCAAACGGATCATTATTATCTGGAATACTGCCC
The DNA here is from genome assembly GCA_002688875.1 of Candidatus Pacearchaeota archaeon. Taxonomy (GTDB): domain Archaea; phylum Nanobdellota; class Nanobdellia; order Pacearchaeales; family GW2011-AR1; genus ARS1285. The sequence goes on from NZDU01000045.1 coordinate 2,176, forward strand.
ATCGACAACCCACTACCTACCAACTCACCATCAATATAAGCTTTAGAACTCCCAGAATCCGAAGTCAACAAAACATGGTGCCAAGAACCAACTGGTACAGTTCCAGTAGACGTCAACACCAAAGTAGTCCATGCCACTCCATTACCTACCCAAACCATAATCTTCCCATCTATATCCAGACTAAAATAATAAGAAAACCTCTTATTCCCTATTGTGTTATATGCTCCAAGACTATCTGCATAAACCCACGCACCAATAGCAAACTCATCCATTCCACCAAGCGAAGGAGAATCAGGAACAATCACAACCTTCGCACCTCCAGAAAAATCCCCTGCCTTCCCAACCTTCCCATCGACAAAACCAACATCAGTACTACTTCCATCATTCCCATCAGCACTATCCGTAAAATCATCCTCAAATTCATATTTACTAAACTCATCAGAAGGAACTCCATACTCACACTGACCACCACCCTGACCAATATTGCATAAATAACCAAAATTTCCATTACCACATCCGCCTGAAAGCCCTTTTACAAAATTCCCATTTCCTGCATTATAATTTGCACCACCNACTCCAAAATTACTACATTTTCCATAAAATCTAGTTGTTCCAATTGCGCACTCTAAATCNCTACCTATATTATCAGAACCATATTCATCATAATATGGATGAGATTTAATATTACTGGGGTTAGAACTTTGCTTATCAACACATATATAACCACATTTTGAAATACCTCCATATGTGGATTTTGTTGCAGAGATTACTCCGGTGGCCTTATCATATTGACAAGATACCCATCCAGTTCCCCCTCCAGAATGTCTTGCTTTAGAAAAATCTGCAATTGTTAAACCACAATCTAAACCGGCCCCAATATTAGTCCCACTATTAACATATCCCACCTTAAGATCTGGATCTATAATATTACCCTTATGGCAAGCATAGGTACATAATGCAGGATACTCAGAATTACCTACCCATTGATTTTTTTCTATTTTGATATTATTTCCATCTTTAAAACATTTAAAACTAGGCTCATAATTCGCACTATTATCTGAATGCACCCATGCATGACTCCCGAGAGATGTAAGACAACTAGAATATCCCTCAACCGAAGCAATTTCAGCATTAGAAATTTCTCCCAGAATAAAAGTATCATCCTGATAAATAATTCCCGCACTAACAACCCCCAAAAACAAAACAGATAAAAATAACAAGTAAACTAATAAAATACTCCCCTTCATAATACCTCTTTTAGATAACACCTTATTATNTTTAATTAAAAGGNGTATTTAAATTATTTGTTTAAATCAAATCCTCTCCAAACAAATAATCTCAATTTTTTAGAAGCTGTATAATCTATTTCCAATGAAGAAGATATTATTGTCTCACTAACATAAAGTTCTTTATCATTAGGAACATCTCCTGGGGAACATATTTGGTCTACCGAGGTAACACACACTGAATATTNCCAAGAACTTGGCATTGTTTTTTTTATAAATTCATTTGTTTTTTCTAAATCCCCTCCCCTAATAATTTCATTCCTCATTGCCTCATTATTTGAGATAATCTCCAAAATATATCTTTGTTTTTCATAAGCTTCTTCAGAAATATCTGCAGTTTGCAGATTATTAGAAATTATAATTAGAACTGCTCCCATTATTAACATTATTGCAAAAATTGCTTCTAATATTCTTATAAATCCTTTTTTATTCATCTTANCTCCAAACCTTAATATTTAATATAAGTTCTGATATNTCTGCCCTCTCATTAATAACACGTACTGGAAAATCTTTTGAGATTACATCTACGCTACCAGGTATTTTCTTTTCTACACTAAAATCATCAAGTTTTGTATTATCAAGTTTTCTAAACTCAAATGCAAAATTATCTACACCCAAAGTTTGTTTTAACCCAGAATAATCTTCTTCATACAGGGCCTTAAAATCTATAATATTTTTCTCCACCATCATTTCCTCCTCAGAATAACCTCCAAAAACAAATTCATCATCCTCTTTAGAATCACACCCTTTTTGATTTCTATCAAAAAAATTCCCATAATAAATTGTATATCTTCCAGCACCATGAGATACGCGATAAAAAGCATCCCCATATTCAGCATTAACTTCTCCCAAACTATAACATCCCTTTTTCACCACCACCGAAAGCTTTCCAACCTCCTCACTCAACTCTCCAAAAATAGCTCTCTCAATTTTATCTGTAGGAATATCTTTAGTAGTCTTTATTGAAGAATTTAAAAATACAAATGCAAAAATAAGAAAACACCTTACTCCCTATAGTATTATGATCTGCAAGACTATCTGCATAAACCCATGCACCGATAACAAACTCATCCATTCCACCAAGCGAATCAGAATCTGGAACAATCACAACCTTCGCACCCCCTGAAAAATCCCCAGCCTTCCCAACCTTCCCATCAACAAAACCAACATCCGCACTACTTCCATCATTCCCATCAGCACTATCCGTAAAATCATCCTCAAATTCATATTTACTAAATTCATCAGAAGGAACTCCATACTCACACTGACCACCACCTTGACCAATAACCATATTAACTAATAGAACAACAAAAGCCAAAGTCACAAACAATACAAATTTACACCTCATTTTCTATTTAACAAAGATAAAACACATTTATAAATATATCTTAAATCACTTCCCCCGTAGACCTTATTGACATATCGTAGACAACTATAAATTAGTTTTATTTTATTAGAAAATTAAGGAACACAAGTGTAACCTTAATTTTCCCTCAGTATTGGTAATTTACTATTATATAACGCTAAGATACTCTCCCCATATGAAGTATTATTTATCAGATATCAAAAAAATAAAAAAAAATTAGGTTAGCGAAGCTTCCTAAAATTTATGTGTAACTAAACCATTTTAGCAAAGAACATATGTCTCCAGAAGCACACTTAAATCACTTCCCCCAAACCGATAACCTCATCTTCCGAGGCTCCTCATTAGGATAATCATCAACGACAGCACTAATCACACTCTCGCTAACAAAAACCTCCTTATCATTCGGACTACCCTTATTACTAATCAAACCTATCTTACACAAATTCACAACAAAATCCCAACTATTCGGAACAGACTTATCAATATAATCAATAAAACCATAACTATCTCCACGGTTCAAATTAACACAACCCCCACTCAAATCAATTCCAATAATCTCTTCTCTATAAACATCGTTACTCCCAACAACCTCAAATATCTGCCTCTGCTTTTCATAAACCTCACTAGAAATATCCCTCTCACCAACTTGCTTAGACGCAACCAACAAAACAGCAGTCGCAATTATCATTATCGCTATAAACATCTCAACTATTCTAATCCATCCTTTTTTATTCATCATTCCCAAACTCTAATATTTAATATAACTTCATAAATCCTAGCATCTTTATCAATCATCCTAACATTGATATCTCTCGAAATAACAACCGAACCCTCCCGAGGCTCCCTCTCAACACCCAACCCCCTACTATCATCCAAGAAGTTTATCTGATTCCGATCCAAATCCAAAAAATTAAAAGAAAAATCCTCCGCCCCAATATAATCCCTCAAATCAAAATAATCCGACTCATACTCATTAACAAACCTCTCAACCTCTTCATAAACAATTATCTTCTCCTCGTTATAAGGCCCAAGACTAAAATTATAATCCTCCAAATCAGAACAAGATATCACGTTAACCTTACTCGGATTAAAAAAACTCCCAAAGTACAACGTATACCTTCTCAGATTAACAACATCTTTAACCTCTACAAACGAAGAACCATACCCTCCAAACCCCTCACTATCATAACAATCACTAGTAGTATTAACTATAACACTCAACTTCCCAACACTATAACTCAACTCATCAACCAAACCTTCTTGAGTCACACCAATAGAAACACCATCATCAGCCTTAGTAAGAGGATTCGCAAAAACAAAAACAAAAAACAAAAACCCCACAAACAAAACCAAACTTATAATCATCTCTACATGCCCTTGCCCTTTTTTATTGAAAAATTTGAATACCATCTTACCCACTAAAACTAAAATAAACTTTAATTCCAGTATTAAACAACACGCTAATTGTAACCAATACAAATGAATGTTTCAACCCACTCTTAACACTTCCCTCAGACAATTTCCCTATGACAAGCCCCGCAAAAAATCCTTGTATTATCAACAACCACAAAAACGGTTTAGCCAACTCCTCAGCACTAGCTTTCTCACCACTAGCAATACCTCCAAGACCAACACCCGCCAAATCCTGAATATCCTCATTCGAATCCGTATCAGTAGTGAGCCCAGTCGCAATCGGCAATATCTTAAACTCCATCACAACCATAATAACAATAAAAATCAAAAATATAATATAACCTTGCACAACCAATCCAAACATCGCATTTCTCCTTTCCTTTTTCAACTTATCAATCTGCGAAACAGAAGTAACAACACTCTCCAATATACTCTCAATCTCACCCCCCGCTTTCTCCG
>NZDU01000046.1 GCA_002688875.1 Candidatus Pacearchaeota archaeon
CTAAATGTTCTTGTGCCCATTGTTCTTGATATTGTAATTTTTTTGTATCGATAATATCTTTGACTTGTTCAGAAGGATCATATCCGACTACTTTATGACCTCTCGACTCTGCTGCTAACGCACAAGGTAAACCAAGTTTTCCTAATCCTATAAATCCTATATTCATGTTATCATTCCTTTATTTTTTAAATGTAAATGTAAATAATTATCAAACCAATCTTTCCACGCGTGAAAATTTGGATGTGAAATCAAAACACCATCCATATCATGATGATATGCAAATATATCACATTGTTCCGAAACACATTCTGTAGTTCCACCAAAATCATTTACATCAGATTTGTAACTCCACCACTTATTCCAATCTATTTGGTCATATATCAATTTGATAAAGGGATATTCTTCATAAACCATTTTTTGATTTAATAAATTCGGTGAAATTAATCTTTTATATTGTCCTTTCCAGCCGTCATTTAATGCACTATGACAATCTTTACAACTACAATCCAAAGAAGTTACAAATTCTGAACTTTTGTCCCACTTAAAACATTCTTCCCATGTTTTATAAGTAGTAACTCGTTGTATGTTTTTTACTGCAAAAAATGTATAGTCTATTGAATTAGTTTCAAGAAACATTTGTAATGATAGTATTGACTCAAAATATTCCATATATTGTAATCCAAGATAATATTTATCTTCCCTTGATTCACAAAGACCTTTGATTAAACCACCATATCTATATTCACCACACCTTGTCCACCAAGTTTCTTTATCATAACTCACTAAATATTTAAATAAATATTCAGATTCAAATGTAGAACGTTTTTTGAATCCAATCTTATCAAAATTAGACCCATAAACTCTATTTGCCATACCAAATTTTGTCTGATATTCTTTATTCTCTAAAAAACTTTTTGTTTCTTCATCAGACAAACATACTGGTTGTTCCCATTCATTTCTCCATGGCCAACTTACTATTACTTTTATATCATTATTAGAAACTCCAGTATTTAATAAATCAAGTACACCTTGCATAATTGATCTACGAGTCCAATCTATTCCACCACCACCTGAACCAAAATTGTAACACTCACCTAATTCATTTTCAATAATATATTTTTTTAAATGAACTGACCAAGTATTTGTTTCATTAGAAAAACTACAACCACTCGTTACATAATATTTTCCCTTTTGTGTCATAACAAATCCTCTGCGTTAATTGTACAAGTTTTTTCAAACTCACCATATACCCATTCCCCACTCCCATCATTTCCTGGTGAATTATCATAAAACTTAAATCTCATTTTACCATCCAAAAAATCATCTTCAAATTTAACAAGTTCTGCAATAGTCTTGACTCTCGGATGGTCTGGATTACCAGAATCTATTGGATTATACCATTCTTGTAAACAACAATCCTTAACAATAAATTTTTTATCAGAATTTATACTATTATATTTTTCCATAACACACTGTGATAATGAAACACCACATATGTAATATTCATCATATTTAATATTCTCATCGTATTTGATTTTAATTACCTTTTCATTCCTATCTAAATATTGTTTTTGATCCCCCAAAAATGTTACATCAAAATGTGTATTGTTTTGTAAAATTCTTATTAACCCTCTTAAATTATCCACTCTCGTATCAATATATTCATAAGTTACTTCTGATTTATGTTGTAATATGTTATCACTTTGCATATTTTCAATAATATGTTTAAATAAATCTACAACAATTAAACACTTTTTCATTTGTAGTCCAACCTATAAAGTTTTCTATTATAATCGGTCATACCAAGTAGTTTCCAAGATTTTAAGCATTCAAGATTATCAAACATTTCTTCAGTCATAAACTTTTACCATCTATAACGATATCACTATAAGTTGTTCCATCTTTACAAAGTGTTTGTTCTCGTGACAAACCTTGAATATATTTTTTTAATTCTTTTATTTTTTCAGTTCTATTCATTATAACCCTCATGAATTTTTACATAACTATTTTTATTAACAATAAATAGATTATCTACAAATCTATTGATTCTTTTTCCTTGAACTCGACTATCAAATATTTTTTTCATATGATTAAAATTATGAATTAATATCTTATCCATACTTTTATACCATTCGTCAATTTCTGTAATACTCATGCTACATAATTTATTAATTTCATTTATAATTAAATCTAATCTTTTTCTATAATCCCCTTCCCTATCATACGATTCGTCTATCCAACCATCAAAAGTTTTAAATCCACATTTCCTCAATGCATCTAAACTTCTATATTCTCCAACGATAATAAATGGCTGAAATGTTAATATAGGTTTATAAGTTTTATCATCTAAATATGGAAATCCCTCAAAACCAGATGCAGTACATATATTAAAATAAGATGAAAAATGTGCCATAACATTAATATCATAAGTATGAACTCCACTATTTGCATCTTCCAAAATTGAATCAGTACAATAAGGTAACATACTTAACATTTTATTTACATATTCATCATCTACTCCCAATACCTCTACCAATTCTTCTTTACTAATCCCACCATCATCTTCAAACTTATTATATGATGTATATGAACATAAATTATTTTCCAATAAATTATTTTTTAATAAATTATAAAATAGAATAGTTCTATGATTTTTAAAAGTTCCATTAAAACAACAAAAATAATGTGGTCTTTTATGTCTTTTTTCAATTACATACTTAAAAATTGGCTCAGTCAAATTAGGTGTATCTAAATTAGAAGTATAAAATTCCGTAAGTGGAAAATTATATTCTAATATGGAAATATTGGATAACGGATTATCTCCAGACTCACAAGTAAAAAAACTAATTGAAGTATTACTCAAATCATATTCACTTAACAAAGAATTAAAACTATCTCCTATTTTTGTATCGTATCTCGGATCACCCTGATCCGTCAAAAAAATTATAATTTTACATTTATTATTCTTAACATCATTTAGAAAATCTTTATCTAATAATATATTTTTAATATCATCATATGCAGTAGATACTTGATTTATAGGTAATATTGCTAAATATTTATCATCCAATCCTTCTTCCCAAGAACAAACCTCAAGTAGCTTATTGAATGAATGTTCATCCATGTTTTTACCTTTAAGCTTTAAAACTGATTTCATCTAAAAACCTCTGTCTTTCTTTTGGTGCAAATTTGTTGTAAAAATGATAATAATTATGTTTTAATATATCTTCAATTGACCAATACCATTCATGTATTTCCTCTATCGGTTTACTACACAATTTATTAATTTCTTGTTCTATTACCAAAAATCTTTCTCCTGCATCATCTATATCATCATATGATTCATCTATAAAAGGTGAAAATGTTTTAAATCCATACTCTTTTAAATGTTTCAAACTTCCCGTATTTGCCACTAAAATAAATGGATGAAAATTCATTATTGGTTTTAATGTCTTTTCCGTAAAAGCTAAAGCATTTCCACTTTCTTTTCTATCTACACAATGAGATTCAGTACATATTACAAAATATGAATTTAAATAATGATTTAAATTAAAATGAGTTATAGAATGACATATATCAAAACCTTTATCTAACCTAAGTGGTAACTTTTCTATTAATCCATCTGAATACTTTTCGTATTCTTCAATAATATCTTCTTCTTTTAAAATCCACCAATAATGTTCTTTCTTTAAATAATCTTCTTTCTTCTCTACTATATCCCAGGAACTCATGCCATAATTGGGAAAAGAAACTATTCCTTTATCTAAATTATTATTTTTATACAAAGATAAAACTGTAAGTGCTCTATGTGATTTTGGAATTCTATTATAACATAAAAAATATTTATCTCTTATTCTGTTTCTACTATCTTCCCACTTTTGTCTATTTTCTATACTTTTTTCATGTTTACCGTGATATAGATTTTGTTTATGTTCACGAGTATATCTATAAAACGTATTAGTACAATAATTAGAAATAACCATTTTAATATCTTTTATATCAGATTCCGTATGTAATAAGATATTAGCATCACTATACATTACACTTTCTATTGGAATTTCCTTTTCTGATAACTTTCTTAATAAATCTGAATGTAATCTAAATAAAGAATCACCGTCTATAGAATCTTCCTCATATCCATAATATATTAATAACTTTGCCTGACCACTTCTAAAATGACTTAAAGTTTTTTTTGAAATAAAATCCAAGAATGAGGTATTATTATCTATCTTTTCCCAAATATGTATTCCAAGTGAATGTCCAAAATCCCTAACACAAACTGGATAAATATACTTTTCATCTTTAATATCAGAAACTAACTTAATATCAACATCTTCATATTCAAAAAATTCACCTATTACAAAACCAGAATCACATGGATTGTAACCAAATGATTTATATTCAATACAATTATCTACGACTGGAAATGTTCCATGCTTAGTTTTTCTTGGTGGAGCACTTTCGTATAATTTATCCACTCCAATTATTAACACATTAATCTCCTTTTATAATAAATTTTTTTCGTAATTTCTCATAAAAAAAATCATCAGTTTGTTTTATGTGTTTTACTAACTCTATGTAAGATTTTTTTATATGTATTATTGGTATCCCACCACCAAATAAAACTCTATCTTGATAACTATTTTTATTACGATCTTTAATTTTTTTTATATTTCTTTTTAAATACGTAGTAGAATTATATTTATAATCTATTATCTTAGGGTAATTATATTTCCAATCCGAATCAATTTGAATTAAATAATTTTGTATATTAAATAAATGTTCCAAATCAAAAAATTTAAATCTACTATCCGTTACACTCAAGTGGTAAAAACTTGAATTAGTTCCGTCACCAGTTTTACCTTGGGTTTTTCTAATATCAACAGTTCTTGGAATAAAATCCATTTTACTTATAAACTCATCACTTCTATCTAATTCTATAAACTTATCTATTTGGTCTTTCCACTTTTTTTCGATATCCTCATAGGATATTCCACCTCGTTCTAAAGGTTTGTTCCATAATGAATTTCTCCTCATTTCTGATATAAAATCTGAATATTTTGTATCTCCATCTTTCAACTCTCTTTTGATAAATTCACAATAACTCGTTTCTAATGAAGAAGTAAATGTTCTACAAGGAACTAATATTATTCCATCATAATCATCAGTAAAATCAAACTTAGAAATACCTTTGCTATGATATTCAAGTACCCTATTCAATGAAGTAGAACCTCTTTTAGTGCCCCATAATATAGATGCCTTTTTAGTTCCTACGAGAATCATTTCTATTTTCCAAATACCAATTTACAGTTTTTTGAATTCCTTCTTCAAATGTCCACTTAGATTTAAAACCAAGTTCATGAGTAATCCTTTGCGTATCTACCATTCTAAATGGTATCGTTGTAGGTTTTGTTTCATCATATACAACTTTTGGACTTTTACCAGTAGCCTTTAAAACAGCATCCACAATATCACCAACCGTTACTGCAGTTCCAGCCCCAAGATTATATGGTCTCATAGATTCTCCTTTTTCTAATACTAATAGTGCACCATCTATAACATCTCTAACATACAAAAAATCTCTAACTACATCTGGAGTTCCCCAAACTACAAATGGATCCTCCCCACTCAATACTCTATTAATAAGTGCTGGTATAACATGACAAGTTTTGGGATTAAAATTATCATAAGGTCCATACATCGCCGTTCCACGACTAAGTGCTATTTTTAAATCAGAAAATCCAGATACGAATTCCATTAACTTTTCCCTATATCTTCTCATCCAACCATAACCAAAATATGCCTCATGTGGTTCATCATCCCAATATTCATCTTCTGTAATTGGATATCGTCTGTCGGGATAACCAGTTGAACTATTAATATCTAAAAATCCTTTTAGTTCACATTTTGCTGCTGCTTCTAAAACATTTGCTGTACTGTTAATATTATGTAATAATACTTGAACATTAGTTCTTACTTGAGCAGGATTAGTAATATATCCACCACAATGAATAACATAATCTGCTCCCTCTAAAAGTTTAATACAATCATCAAGTTTAAACAAATCAATATCTTTGACAAGTTTTATCCTTTCATCTTGTATTTCCATCGGTCTAACATGAGTGTGAGTGGTAACATCAGCACCCCTTTCAAGTAATTCAAGTAAAAAATTTGTTCCAACAAAACCACTTCCTCCAGTTACTACAACCTTTTTATCTTTATAAAACATTATGACTCCTCATTTAATTTTTTACACAATTCTTTTATTTGTTCTTCTTTTAATTCAGAATGATTACCAATATATAAAGCAAACTCATGTATGTAATCAGAATTTGGTAAATCTCCAGCGTAATAATCATATTTTTCTAAGTATGGTTGTTTAGCCTGATTACCACCACCTGCTGTTCCAATACGATACTCTACTTGATTATCCTCTAATATATCACAAACCCTAATAAATCTATTTTTATCACTATTCAAAACTATTAATGGTAATGCAAAATTACTATTTCCCTCAATTGTAAAATCAACAAAAAACTTTTCTTTACTTAAAGAATCTATCCAAATATTTAAATTTTCTACTCGTCTATCTATATTATAATCTAATCTTTTTATCTGTGATAACCCAAGTACTGCATTTAATTCTTGATTTCTAACATTGTATCCTGGAACTGCAAAAGTAAAAAGTGGATTTAAATCTGGATATAAAGTTTCATATTTTTTCTGTAACTTCATTCCCAATTCATCATCTTGTAAATAATCCAATCGAGTCATTCCATGTGATCTAAACATTTTTGCGTATTGAAAAATCTCATCATCATTTGTACAAACCATACCACCTTCTATAGTTGTCATATGATGACCAAAATAAAATGAAAAATTAGAAACATCTCCAAAAGTTCCTATTTTTTGACTATTATATGTTGCACCGTGTGATTCGCAACAATCTTCTATTAAAAATAAATCATTTTCTTTACAATAATCAACTAACTTATCAGTTATTGCATTAAAACCCAAACAATGAACAAGAGTAACTCCAATAGTATTTTTATTTACCAAAGGTTTTATCTTTTCTAAATCAGTAGAAAAGGTTTCCAATGAAACATCCACAAAAACTGGTTTCAATCCAAGATTTACAATAGGTGAAACATCACTCACCCAACCTAAAGTCGGAACTATAACTTCACCAGTACCCTTTAACTCCTTCAAAATAGAAACCATTATATAATTTGCAGATGCTCCAGAATTTACAAAAACACTATGTTTTACATCTAACCACTCTGACCAGGCATTTTCAAACTCTTTAACTTTACTTCCTTGTGTAAACCTTACATTATCTACACTAATATAATCAATAAGTTGTTGTTTATCTTCTTGAGTTATACTATCATTTATAAGTTGCCATTTAAACATTAATCGTTACCCCATTCTTCATCGTTTGTATTAGATGGATAAAATCTTCCATTTTGATATTTTATTGGTTCAATATACATATTGGAATTGAATTCTTCTTCATCTAAATAAGGATACATATCTTCTATTGGTGTTTCCCAACCAATAATTTTTGGATTATAATTGT
>NZDU01000047.1 GCA_002688875.1 Candidatus Pacearchaeota archaeon
GCCGATTTAGTAAAATCATACTTGTCAAAGTATTTTAATACTTTTGTATCGTTAAACTCGATATAACTGTGATTTTTCGATGTATCCATCATTTTCTATACTTTTTATTGATTATAATATAATTATAGCATAAAATACGAATCTGTCAAGTTTTTCCTTACATTTAAATTAAAAATTGAGACCCAGGAAGATAATGTTTTAACTTCGGATTTTCAACAAAATCTCTTGTTTTATCTGTAACAGAACCAACAACAGATAAAAATGGTCGTTTATGTAAACTCGCATTCGCNGTACCATGCGGCATATCTTTCCATTCAAAAGTAAGAATGCTACCTGCTACCCATCTTTCACATATTTGATTACCAAAAACAANAAACTGTCCTGGTTCCCAATCTGCTAATGNTATTAAAAATCTACGCACTTCTTTGNCATCATNTTTTTCTTCTGCCTCATAATGTTTGTCCAAATGCATTGCGACACTTTCGCCTGTGAGTTGNATGTGTAACTTATGTCTTGGATTTTCCATGCCAAGAATATCAATCATTCGTTGCATTTGAGGTCCAATATCACGTGTGCCNTGATACATTGGTTGTTCTGGGTCACCACCAGCATCGATAATATCTTTTAATTCGTTTTCTTTTAGAACACCACGTGGGTCNGACTTTTTAGAAAGTCCTTTTTTATCCCATCTGTTACCCCAGGTAACTGTTTCCATTGTTTCGTATGCTTTTTCTAATTCATCTTTCCAGTCACCCACAAATCGGCCACATAACTGAAAAGCCTCGGTGTCTTTTATTGATTTGTCGAAATGATAGTTCGACAATTCTTTACCTAATTCCCAATTTGTATAAGCGGCTTTAGTGACTACCCTATCTGCTTTAGTCTGTGCGGCTGTACCACCGGATCGCGATCCATGTGCTATGCCGTTGGGGTCTTTAGGTCTAGTAGGCCTAGTAAGTGCCATATACCATATTTATACACCTTGGCAGTTTTCAAATTTAATATAATATTCTGCTACTCTATCTAACCATTGGTTGGTCCAATAATCAAATTTGTCTGGTGTAAGATCAAACTGTTGATATGTTAAGTCACGTGAACACATGAATATATGTCCTTCACGTATGTTAGTTCCATATACTTTGTTATGAGCCAAAGCATAAGCGACCAATTGCAGATAGTAATCATCTACCCATTCTTTTTTCTTTGGACGATTCGATTGCTTAAAATCCATTATAGCAGGGTTGCCTTTATACTTTCCACATAAGTCAGCAGTACCCGAGTACATTTCAGGATAATAGAGTCCTTGCTCAATTGCCCACACTTCATCAACATCTTCTAATGCTTCTGTTATTATTACATCTGCCATCTTGTTAGCCTGCAAGTGTACAAGATTATTGCCGGGAACTCTTTTATGACCAGCAAGAAACTTTTCTAAGTTATTATGCATAGCAGTTCCAATACCAGATGCTTCTGTTACAATGCGTTTTGCTTCATCTTCACCAACCCGTTTCTTCCAAGCATTTAACCCTCTCATGTCTTTAGTTTTAGATAATATTGTAGTGACAGATGGTGTAGTACCAGAAGGTGTATGATAAACTCTACTGCCTTGTTCAGTTATTTGTTCTATATCGTGGTATTTGATTAATTCGACAAAAGGTGGCGGTTTCATTGGCATACTATTTTATTATACATTCTTTTTGATATTTTGCAATCTACAGAATTTATTATATATTTGTTTTGCAAATTCTCTGTGTACACGTGGACCAAAATGTTTACAATCTCTAGCTACATCATTATATTGTAATATAGTACCAAGTTGTTTTTGTATCAATTGCATTTGAGTTACTTGTGAAGGAATTAATGTAGTTTTATTGTTACACGCCAATTTAACTAACCAATGGTTCTTCATCATATTGTAGTAGTCTGTGTGTTTATTAATAGTCATAAACCATGATTGGAATTCTTCATATTCGTTTTGTCTTGGATTATCAGGAACAGTTGTATTAAGTTGCCAAAGGTATCCACTATCCCATATTGCTTCGCGTCTATTTGGATATGTGTACACAGCAATTACTAAATCAGGTTTAACTGTTTGAATAGCACAAGATAAAGAACGACTAATCCAATCATTAGATCCACCTGGACATGATATGTTAATTACTTTGCATTTAGGATATTGTTGTTGTAAAAAAATTTTAAATTGGGATGGCCAAATCTGTTCATCGTCTAGTGCAATACCAAATGTATGACTGTCACCACTTATTAATACTGTGAAATCTCTTTCTCCTTCTGGTTCATCATTTCTATAACCTAAACTATTAAATGTGTAATTTACATTGTCTTTAGTGAATCCCCAATCGTTATGTGTTTCTTTTATTGAGTCGAAATGTATTTCATTGTCCATACCAAACCATTTCAATGTTGTGCTCTTTGGATTTATAGCACCGTGCGTAACATCATCTATACTTGGGATGCCTGGTTTCCACCATTTACTAAGAGTTGATTCATCTGGTTTATTAATCCATGTTGANAGTTCATTAGAAGGTTTGTCACTATGATATTCATTGAATAAACGTTCTTTAATTTTTATAAGATGTTTTTTTACAGTATCTAGTAGGTGCATTAAGTTAATTATTAGCCTACAGATCCTTCTAATTAATATCTATGATTGTTTATGACCAACTAACAGACCATTTAAAAACCAATCCAGTTGCTCCTGAATGTGATCCTGTGGTTGCTCCGGTGTTTGCTACTCTTGAACAAGTGTAACCTTTGTCTGAGAAATGCTTTTTAACTTCAGTCATTTGTTCATCATACACAGCATTTGTTGTAGATGCTTTCCATGATGCGTAGTAAGCCTCTGATAAAGCATCTGTTGTAGTAGAGTCAGTCATATCAGTATCGTCTGATACTGTTGCTGTCATTGTTGATGCCGCGATGGCTGTGAGTATTGCTTGTTCAATAGCAGTAACTTCTTTTGCTACGACAAGATTGCCTTGTGATCTTTCTTTGGCTTGTGTTGCTGTTGGAAAGTATGCCATTTACAGTTCTCCGCCTCTTTTGTTTAATGCTCGTTTTGCCATCTGTGAAACTTTTTCATCGGGTGGAATGTCAACAGGATCATCACTTGCTGGAGCATCTGCTTTAGTATTTATTGTAACACCATTTTCATCATAATCACTTACTAGTGATTGGAGTTCTGGTTTTTGATCGTATAAGTTTTTGAAAGCATCAAATGTCATAGAGTGCCCCATATTGTTCATATAGGTTTCTAATGCTCTCCAACTTATCTCACTAGGTTTATTGCTACTATCTGCTTTTTGTCTAAACATCATTAATAATGCTTTAAAGGCATTTTCTGACTTTGTATTGTCTTCAGGTACAATGAGGAACTCTGAGAATCTCATTTTACTTTTCCTGTGATTTTAAAAAGTCTATTTCTTGAAGGAGTGAGGCAATGTATTTGACTTTTTCCATTTCGGTTTTGCCTTGCAATTGTGTTTCTATTAAAGGATAGTATGTATCTAATGTTTGCAGTTCATACTTGCCATCATCGATGTTACGTATTGTTTTAAACATTTTATCAAATATAGGATCGTGTATCATTATTTGTATAAACCTTTTATTTCGTGTCCTCTATATGCTTTCCATTCTTTTGAAAATTTTGTATGTTGTTGACCTGTAATTCCATGAGCACCTGTTTTAATGCCCTTAACTTTTTTTAACCAATTGTCATAACTCAACTTTGTATCAACATTTGGCCCAACGTATTCCATTTTAGGATTAGACTCAATTTCAGTCATCTTGGAGATTAATGACTTTAGTTTGTCGGCTTCTGTTGACATTATTTTGATCTTTTAGAAAGTGTTTTAAAAATTGCTTCTGCTATCTGATGTTTACTTCTTTCAGGTGTAGCAGATTCTCTTCTTTCTCTACCTTCTGGATCTTCCCCACCAATTTCTGCATCAGGTACGTCTAATGTATTAAGTTCGTCTGGGTTTGTTGGATCTGCCATTGGATCAGCCAGTGGATCGTTTAGTGTATCTGGGCCGGCTAATGGATCTGCCATTGCGCCTGCGGATGGATCGCCAGCAACTGTTCTAGCCGCATTGTCTAGTGTTGCTCTTGCTGATTGTAATGATGTTTCTAATTCACCTAGAGAACCTTCAACTGATGCTTTTAGTGTGTCAGATGCTTCTTGACCAACTTCATCTCTTACTTTGTCTGTAAGTGGAAGTAAGTCTTCACCTTTCATTTGGCTAACATCTTGCAACATAGAGTCAACTTTGTCGACCATGTCTTTAGCGGCAAGTGCCACTTCTGCTTTATCAATTTCTGATTCTTTTACTTTAACTTTTCTTAACAATTTCTCCTCATAAGTTGAGGATTTTTGTACTGTTCGTCCTATCATTTTTTCTATATCTCCAAATCGTTTAACAGCACCTGCTCCTGCTGACAGGAAGGTACCTATTTTATCGAACAATGGTTTTAATCCTGCAACCAAATCCGATGGTATTGCTCTACCGGCCTTTGCAAATTCAATTGCACGTTTGGCTCTCATAAAGTCTTTTGTGCCTACCAACAGCCTTAATGCTGATTGTTCAACACCGCTTAACGTATTACCTTCTGGCAACATACTATTCATTGCTTCAGTAACAGCCGCTAAATCTGTAACAACCTGATCAACTGTGTCTGCATGATCGGGCATTTTTGCTTTAATATCTTCCGGTGACATCCCTGCTTTGAGCATATGGATTATTTGTTCAAATTCAGGTGCAACTAAATCTTCAATGTCGTCGCCTTCTTCTGATGTGCCAGAATCTGATTCCCATTTTGGTTTACCAGTCTCTGGATCTGTAACAACTTTTTTTGGTCTATTATGAGGATCGTGAGGATCGTCTCCTCGCATACGAACTTCAAGTTCTCCTAGGTCTTTTAGTATTTGGTCGAACAACCTTTCTTCTGTATCTGTTTTAAATGGATCACGTGTTCCATGTGTTTGTACTATTTGCCATTTTAATCCCTTCTTTGCATCACTTACAGCCTGTTCTAACTCTTCTCTCGCTCTCTCATCGTCACCTTCTTCACCTGTTCCTTCATCTGAGTCTTGTTCTTTTTGATTAATATCTTCGTCTTTTTTAACAGTTTGTCCTATTTTAATCTTTTGTTGTGCAGGTGTTTTTTTATCATCTTTGTCTTGTGGGTCTAAACTTAACTCACCTGTTGTATCATCTACGTCTACATCAGTTTCTCCTGTATCAACAGTTTTTGTAATGCCTGGTTCATCTGGATCTTCTATATCAATTTTAGTACCAGAAATTCTTTTAACTTTAGCAGGTAAGTCCTCACCAACCTGTCGTTCGTCGATTGCTTTAACAATTAAATCTAATATTAGTTTATTTTCAACATATTTTGGATGTTGCATTGCTTTATTAAATCCAATATTAGATTCAACTTCGCTTAATTCTCTAGCAATTGCATTTTGAAATGCAGAAAGATTGTCTAAGTTTTCTTCAGATAAGTCAATGCGTTGGCCAAAGCGGGATGCCAGTAATTCATTCACTTTTTCTGCTGTAAAGTTGTTTAATTGATCAATCTTCATATCTTGTTATTTATTACTTTAGAGCATTGAAAGTTATTCCTAGCATCAAGTATAAAAGCATCAATTTTATTGCGAATAGCCACACATTTGCTTTGATGTTTATCAAATTTCATAGAATAAAGTTCTTTTTTTTGCTCGTGCTTTGTTTTTTGATACAAATATCTAAAATATGTCATTTCAACGTAGTGACCTGAGTATTCTTCTTCCATACGTTTAAGATCTTCTATTAGAGGTGACTTTATGTTATGTGCTTCAGCGATGGCTATGGCTGAATTTCTGTAAAACACATTAAGCATAACATTCTTTTTCTTCTTGAAATCATATATGTTGTAGTATGTTCTTATACCTGCTCGTACCATGCGAACATATACTTTGCCTACAACAAAGCCGTTCTTTACCTTAATAGGTACTAAATCAAATGATCTGATGGGCACCTGCTATTTAAATTATCTATTGAAGAGGTAAAAAGTTTCTGTGTCTGTTTTGTATCTACCAAATACGGATTTTTGTACTAGTTTGTCGGCAATGTCAACTTCCTCGGGTGCTAGAGAACTTTTTGATACTTTCTTGAAACGTTTATATTTGTTAATAAACTCTAAATCGTTGTCGTCGATGTAAATTCTTACTTTATGAGTTAGGTTATACCAACGTAACATTTAACATTATTTGTTGAGGAACTTTAATCTTCTAGATGCTGGATTTGTTCTTCTAGTTCTTTGTGCTTTACGCATCATTCTCCTGCCAATCTTGGCCCTAGTTCTTTTCATAGCAAATCGTGCCTTGATGTTTGGGGCGGCAAAGCATTGAGCCGCTGTGGCTACTATTCTTCCTTTTCGCATACCTGAAGTGCAACGATATTTCCTTACGGTTTGGGAGCCACGTCTGCCCCAAATTTGCTTCTCATTTAGAGAGTCAACTAGTTCTTGTAATTGCATATTGTATTTAAACTTTAATTAACCATACTAGAGCGACTACAATTGATATTAAGGTAGCAATAACTGTGCCAGCTGATCCCATAACCATCTTTCTAGTTGAAGAGGCTTCTGAGGCAATTAGGGTTGAATTTTTTTCAACTTTTTCATTAAGGTTGTCCATACGGACTTCTAGTCTGTCGTAACGTTCAGCACATATATCTACGTGTGCTTCTAACGACTCTCGTTCTATTTTATATGTTCTTGCTGTTCTGCTCGGCATTTATTTCCTCCATGTTCGCTCCGAACTATGTGCCTGTGTAGCCTATAAATGCCTAAATTATTGCCTTGTACTATATTTATTACTTTTTTAGTCATCATTAAATATGCTTAAAATAGATATTTTTCTGCTTTATATCGTTTGTAATAAAGGTTGCTTGTTTGAATATTGCTGTATCTTCTAATTCGTAAACGATAGGAATATTATCCAAGTCTTCAGTTAAATATGAAAATTTTGGACCATACACACCATCTTGTTCATATTCAAATTCTAATTTCCATACTGTTTGAGATTTTCTTGTTGAATCATCGGCGTTGCCAACATGATCAGAACCAAATTCATACAACGACATATCTTGGTTTTGCATTTTTTTTGGGCCAGCAATTATTTCGATCTGAGATCGCAATTGAAGAGATTGATTTAATGTATTAAAATTACTTCTGTCACTTAAATCAACTAAAGATAAGCATTGTACTCTCATAATTAGAACTGCTTGTATTTCCACCAAAGGTTGTAGTCATCCTTAAGGTAATTTTGAATTACCTTATCTCTGAATTTTAGGTTCTCATTCATCCACTGTGAATACCTATTAACTTCTTCCCTGTACTTTTTCATAAAGACCTGACTGTAAACGGCTTGGTGTGATGCTGTTAATTTTACATCTAGTGGATAACTTAATTTATATTTTTTAATTAAATCAGCGAATTTTAAGTTTGCCTGTTGATCTATAACAAGAAATTCATCAATTTCTATACCAATAATGCATTCAGTTATAGTTTTAGTTTGGTTACTCATTCTAGGCCAACCAAACTTTTCAAAATACAATGGACTATCTCTGTCAATGTCCCATAAGTTATGATCTTTATTTCCTAATTGCCAATCGGTAAGCCAGTATCTTAATCCTTCTAGCCATCTGTTGTATGGTTCCATTAGCATACAGAAAACTGGCTTCTTTTTAATTCCGGATGTTTTGAATTCTTTTTCCCAGTCTTCTAATGTTTCAAAGGTAGCAATATATTCGGTACCTGAATCACGTTTAGCAGTATGTTTTTGTATGCAGTTAGACCAAAGATCGTATGTAGCCACCCAAGCACAGTCAAATGTATCAATAATTCTTGTTCCTAAATGAAATCCTTTTATGAGTGGGTCTCGTTTAATTTCGTCTTGCTGTTTTACTCCAAAGTCTCTGCGTCCCATATATTTGCTCCAAATAATGTATGTATATAATGTTTTTGTATTTACTCAAACAAAAAGGGCCATAGTTAAAAACCTTAGGCCCTTTTGTGTGTTCCGGAAGGAATTGGAACTTAATAATATTATTATTACTGCACGTCTGGATTGTACAATGCACTTGGGGCGCCAACCGCTCCAATTAGAATGTTCAATGCTGTGTCAGTAACAGTACCAGTAGATAAGTTAACTGAGTCAACTGTACCTAACGCTCTGATAGCCGCCTGCATAGTAGTTCTTGCAGTCGATTTACCTAAGCCAGTAGCACCTGCCGCCGCTGATTGTTCTAGTAAGAATGTTTGTTCTGTACTAGAGTTAATCAACTGGCCAACACCAATAACGTTCACATATTGTTCTACAGTTCTTCGAACTGCGTCTTGTGTAGATCCCATTGCTGTTTTGCCAGATACGTCTGCAATCATGTCCATGTTAACTATAACTGGTTCTGCTCCAAAGGAGTAGTCCTCTAGAGACATTAATGCTGTTTTTGTTCTTGTTGCAACCATTTTATGTTTCTCCTTATGTTTGCCATTCCGCTCAGGAATGTTTAATAATGTTATTTATCGTTTATTTTGGCAAAATTACTTCAATTTAAAGGTTTTTTAATATATTTGCTACACCTACATTTTTTCCATCTTTTTTAGCAACATGAATAAAATTAGTTTTTTGTAAATTTAACGTATCGCAAACTATGTTATAATTTTTTCCATAGTAGTTCCAGTGATGACCAACATCAATATTATCCATAATAAAATTTGCACAATTTAAAACGTTTTGATTTATCCATCCAAAACTATCCCTAATAGTAATTGCATCAATTGTTTTTTTCTTACTCATTTTTATTCCAAATTTATTCCATTCAAATCCAATTTTAGTCATGCTTACAGCAATACTTTTTATGTTTGGGTGATCTAACTCAAGATTAAAATTATTAGTAGCTGTATACCAAGCGGCATCTATGTGTATATCAATGTTTTTTTCTTCACAAATTTTTAAAAATTCATTCCAATCGGGTCTTTTATTTCCATAATGCCAGTTTGGTAAAGATACAATTACAGGAACATTATCTTGTAATTCTGAAGGTTTCGTTTGTTGTTTTCCGAACAAGGAATAATATGAATATTCTTCTTCTAATATTTGATATGTTTTTTGTTTAATAAGAAAATTATTAATATAGTCAGTACATCCATAGATAAAATCAATATAAGGGAAAGAATCTAAACCATGAATTTGATTTATTTTATTAGAAAAAAACCACTGTTTTGATTTTTCTTTTAAATCATTATTAGAAATATGATCGTGTTTTTTACCAGCTAACCAAGTAGACTTGATTTTATTTGTGAGTGGACTTTCGATATGAACAAGTTTTTCTGTTAGTAATTCTTTTTTAATTATATCTTGCATACAAACTCGATCTTCCGTCTTCCATTACTTCAATTTATGTGTTATTTGCATTAAAGTCCGTGGTAAGTGACTGGCATTTGCTGTTGCGTGTGGTCTGTGGATCAAAAAGCGGATTTGTAAAATATCCTCTAATAGAAAATGTATTCCTGTCTTCATTTAATTCTGTGAAGTCCATCGTTTCATCCATTGTTTTTGATCTGAATTAAGTGGTGTTGAAAGTACTGCCGGTTTTGGTTTCTTCTTCTTCGGCTTCTTCTTTTCTTTTCTAGCATTTCTTCCTTTAGCCATTGTTATGTCCAATTCTTTTGCGTAGTTAAATTAGTACGTGAAAATGCTAGTCTATCTACTAACTTAACAGCATTGCCACCTGCGTTGATGGCCACGAAACCTTCTGGGTCTGTTACTTGAAGGCCTGTATTTGTTTTTTTAAACGTACCAATTTGTTGTATGTTTTTTAATTTGTATAATATAATGTTTTTTGCTTTAATTGTAGTATTGTACATATTAAGCATTTGAGTTAATCCAATTTTATTATCTGATAAGAACTGTAATTGGTCTCTTATCTGTTCTACTCTTACTTGTTTTGCTGTGTCTTGTTTAAGTCCTGCTAATTCTTTTTCTTTTTTTGCACGATAAAATGTTGCGAAATTATCAATAATATCAGTAGGTCTGCTCACACCTACTCCTTTTTTAATTTCTGAATTAACAAATATTTTAAATGTATTAATAAATTCTGAATTAGATTGCATTGCTTTCCATACAGCATTAGGTACTGATTTAGGATTAAGATATTTCATTGCTATTTGGATTTCTAGTTGTTCTGGTTTTGTTAATGTAACACTACCTGAAATGTTTTTAATTGTAGCATCATCTACCCAAACATCTGCAGTTTGATTTAATCCACTAATGTCTGCTCCAAAGTGTGCATCCATACCAGCAAGTGTTTCACCTACGTAAGTAGTGTGGAATGCTATGCCCATTCTTGCTCTGTTTATTTTATTGTATAGTTCTGTACCTTTGTCTACTTTGTAAACAATTGTGTTAGGTTGAAATGTTATTGCGTCACCTGTGTCTTGTTTGATGTTATCATCAAACAGTAAGTCGCCTTGCAATACTTGTTTAATGCCTAGTCGTTTCAAATAAATGAAAGCATTTTCCATTTTATCACCTAGGTTACCTGGATAAAAGTTTCTAATTTGTGTAGGAGTGTATGCGGCCTTAGATGTTTTATTAAAGACACCTTTAGTTCCTACAAAGAATCGTTTATTTTGAGGATCGGCACCACAGATAATAGCAGGAGCACCATCCCATTTAACAGTTAGTTTTGATTCAGATCCAACGCCTTGCAATAGATCAAGTATGCCTGCTAGATATTCTCTTACAGTCAATACACCTTCAGCACCAGAATTGATTATCTCATCTTCTATGTGTTCTAAATGAATATTTTTTGCTTCTGTTAGAAACATATTAATCCTGTACTGATTTAGGTTTTTTATCTTTTGCTTCTTTTAATTTTTTAACAGCACGTATGAATTTATTTGCAACGCCAGTTCTTATTGAGTTAATAAATCTTTTTTCTAAATCTTGGGCAATTTCATCATCAAAGTTAGAGTTAATTTCATTTATTATATCTGTTGCTTCAGCAATCGCGTGTTTGGCTCTATCCTCAATGATTAATTCTTTGCTTGGAACACCTAGTCCCATGCTCTGTAGTTCTTGTAATATTGATCTAGTATTTCTTTTCACGACACAGTATTTACTTTACTTTATTGATTTATTTTATATTCTTACTATAATAATGTACAGATCATTAAGCATTTTTTGGTCTTAATACCACGTTTTATAAAGTTATCAGCACAATGCATTTGGTTGTTATCCCAATATCCTGCAGAACGTGGTTTCCATTCAAAAATATTATCAATAGTAAGACTATCTAGGTGGTCGTATGGAAAATGACTCATATATTTTTCGTGTTCTTCGTGTGTAATGTGGTAACCTGGTTTAAGGTGATGTGTACCTGGTTTGTCGCAGATACGAGTTTTACCTGTTGTAGCATATGGTCCATCGTTACCTGCGTGTGATTCGCCTGTGTTGGTACTATCTTCTAAGTAATCTCTTTGATCAAATGCGATTGTATATGTTGGTATCCATGGGTCACTTGTTGTGTTGTCTATTGCTTCTACATCCATAGGCACTAATACCATTTTGTATGGGATTTTTGTCTCATGCCAACGTAGGTCTGCGTGTATCTTCCATGGTTCAATTGCTTCATTAAATGCGAAAAAGTCTATGTTGTGGGGACCTATCCATTTGACTAGTCTATCATTTAACATCTTTTGAATCATTTGCCCTGCAGGTTCGTCTGCAGAGAAACCTTTATAGTTGCTAACTTTGCCTTTCTCATGATATTCTATAGTCAAGCACATACGTCTTAGTTTATCAAATTCCGATTGGGTTAAAAACTCGTAGTCGGCATTTGAAGCTGAATTACCTTGTTTCATTTTTTCAAGTTGATGAGTAGAGAATGATTTATCTATAAATTGGTGTTGGACGTTCATATACTTATATATTTAAGAATTCTAACATTAGATCTAAATTTTTCTTATGGTATTCTTTTAATTTAAGTCGGAGTTCTTCTGATTTATCAGGAAAGATAAGTTGCTTACATAAGTCTTGTGTAGGATTTACAAACAAGTCGTTATAGTCAACGATTATGTGTTTAATAGAATATTTTAAAAGAGTTGTTTTTAACCATTTAATAATGATTTGAGTTTGCTTGTAATTAACTGGGTCGTAGTCATGGTCTTGCCATATATTTTCTGGATTGTTTTTGTGTTGCTGTACAAATAAACTATACTCTTTTTTAAACACAGGTAATGAATTATGTTTAATATATTTTTTAATTATTGGTTTAAGAAATGTGGGTTTCATGTCATTGCTAAATTTACAGTCAGAGTATCGTAACCATTTCTTAATTAAAAATAGCATTGCTGGAACTGTCCATTCGTTGTTCTTATTTTTAATGCATATAACATAGCGAGTTTTTATTAGTTGTTGTATTACTTTTTCTTTTCTCTTTTGTGATAGGTCCAGATCAATGTTTGAATTATTATCTTTAGCAATCCATGGCATATGATATTGATAGCAATTAACTACATCATTTACATTTCCAATATATTCATTATTTTTATTCTTAAAGCCTTCACCTGATGATTCTGTGCATAATTCATTTAATTTATTAGTCAAGAAGTTGCCTCCTGCTCCTGGCGAAAAGAATATAATAATTTTATTTTCAAATAAGTTTGACTCTAGGTTTAATAAATTAGTTTGGGTGCTGTTAGATATAAAATTATAGTAAAGTTTTCCGTATCTAGATTTTACTTTTTCAATAATTTCATTATAATTTTGCATATTGTCATTATTTAACTCATAAAAAAAGTCCCACTTAAAATAGGGCCTTTTTTAAATTTTATATGTTACTTAATTCTTATGTACCTTTTTGGACACAAAGAATAATGGAGTTGGCCGGAAATTTTGCCTCTGTGGTCACTGTGCTACCTGAAATTCCAGAGACTCTTGGTGCACCTACATCGCCATCCCCACCTCTATTGCATAATACAAAAATGTCGGCTGTGTTAGTTGCATCACAATTAACCATTTCAAAAGAATTTGCTTTGGCTCCACCTATTGTAACTATGTCTACTTTTGCCATTGCATGGTCTCCTTTTCGAAAAGTGTTATAACTTCAAGATATTTATACATTTTATTAGTTATTTAAACCAATTGTACCCTGTAGATTCTTCTACATAGAGTTTTGGTTCTGGTTGTAAGTCGGCTAGGTAGTCTCTATACTTCATTGCCAGTAATTTTACTGCTTTAAGTCTAGTAGGACCACGCCACACAGGCCAATTATGCTTAATTGCTTCTTTTTGGACTTCAACTCTTCTACGTAATCGTTCATAGACATCTAGATCTGGGTTTGTAGTGCATTGCCATAAGTTAGTATCTTTATTAGATGTTGTTTCTCCATTGTATATGTCTCCAGCATCTAAAAAGTACACACCGGAACTGTCTATCATTCTTTCTAAAGGTGTGTGTGCCATAAATTTTAATGATACACCGAAGTCAATGCCACGTATAGTTCCATCTGCTACATATTTTTTCCATCTAGGAAACATATCCAAAGTATCTTGTTGATCTTGTTTAGTTTCTGTAATGTATCCAACTAGCATAAGGAAAAAACAATGTAATTTATTTCTAGAGAATTCTTCTAGTTGCCATTCAGTATCATCATTAGTAAATTTCTTATCCATTTCCCAACGAACTTTATCAGACCCAGTTTCTACACCAACGTAAAAAGTATCGCCACCTGCTTCAGCAACCATATCGTAGTGTCCTTGAGGTAATTGTCTTTTAGGTCTAAATATAAATTGTCCACCCCACCTAAAGTCAACCTTATAATCATTTCTATATTTCGCTAGTTGTGTACACATATCATGGAATGCTTTAATTGATCCATTTATTAAACTATCTGTAAAGTAGAATCGTTCTACCCCGTGCTTTTCATAATGATTAATCATTTCAGATGCAATATTATTTCCACTTCTGAATCTAAATTTTGGCCAGTGTCTAGCAACATCACAATATGTGCAATGTCTGACACAACCTCTACTGCCAACTATAAAAACTTCTTTTTCATTTGGTGTTAGGTAATCATAGTCGTCTAAATTGTAATATCCATAGTCAGGGAATGGTAGGTTGTCTAGTTCATTAAGTTGTAAAGGCTTTGGATTGTTAACACCTGGTTGATTAAGATCTTCATTAAGAACCTTAACTACGGTTTCTTCACCTTCACCTGATATGTAGATATCACATAAACCTTTTCTTTTCATTATGTCTCCAAAGTTTTCTGCGTATTTGCCTACGTGATATGTTACAACACCTTGCCCGCCTAATATAATTGTTTTATTTTTTAAGTGTGTTCTTATAAAATCACATAATAATTCTGTGAATAAATGGCATGAGCCACCAAATACTGATATCCATATTACATTATATAAATCAATTTTATCTTTATATTGACTAATAAATTTAATGCAAAGTTCTCGTTCACTATCAGTTATTGCTCGTTCTCCATCCCAAATTTGATCAAAGTTATAGTACTCTGAATGCTTACCTAACCATCGTAGGAAATTAATGTTAAGATCTAATGCTTGTACATCTTGCCCAGCCTGTTTAATCACATTGCACACAATGGCAGTTGATATAGGTGGTCTATGTATTTCTAGTCTTGGAACGGATATCACTAAATTTTTCATCTATTTCCTTTAATATTTCTTCTATTTCTCGTATCTCTTGCATTTCATCGTCATAATGAAATACTTGTGTGTCGTTAGAGAAGTAACCACGATCTGTTTCTAATGGTTTCTTCCATTTTTGATTTGTTAATGATTCATATAAAGGTATTTGATAGTTCATTTGATAGTATCCATTAAATGCTAGTTCTCCATTACCTTTAAAATTAGTTTTGTGATAGTCTTGCATACCTTCTGTGAACTCAACATAATAGTTGTCATCTAATAATAAATCAAGTATATCTACATCATCTAGGGTAACTTTATCTAAATGAATTTCTAAATCTTCAACCATTTTGCCACCATCCATTACAGTATCCCACACATTGTTTGCTCCAAACCGTTTACCTTTCATACCTACTAGAAGATTGTTGCGTATTTCATTTGCATTTGCAACATCACAGTCTCGTAACATATCTGATTGTTCCCAACTTTGTCTATCTTGTAGTGTGTAGTCTAGTATTATTTTGTCTTCAAGGGTATCATTATGAATTATTTTGCCGTTGTGAGTAATCATTAATGTTGGCCATTTATTGCAGAAATCTGCGTGTGCTTCTAAATGTAATTGCGTCATACTAGTAATATTTAATCAACATCTCTGAGGTCGACCCATAAACGGAACCAGAACAAGTCTCTCTTATTGCTAAATGTTATCCATGATCTTTTATAGAATCCTAGTCCATCTGGAGAGTCTGGATTGTGTATGTGATCGTCGAAATGCCAACCAAAGTTCTTCTTAACGTTTTTATTAAGCCATCCAACCCAAAGAGCAGGTACACCTGCGTGTCCATTTGCGGCAGGTACTTCCCACTTGTATCTGTATTCAAACCCATACCCACAGTTTGGTCTATCGATAGACATATAGTCTTCTAGATCCATACTGTATTATATCAGTTTTATTGGGAGTTACTTAATATTAACGGCCGAGTGTGTACATCTCTTTATGAGTTTTATATAGAGTTGGTTTCACCTAAGAGTGCGTACACACTTTGGCCGATGTCGAGATCCATTCTTTCATAAAATGCCCTCCAGTATTATTGTAGTTGTAATGCTAAAAAATCCTATTATAGCGGTGTTTTTAAGGAAATTAGATAAAATACATTCATCAATTAAGGCCCTAACGAATTAGAGCCTTAAGATTAGGCTACTTATTATCAAAATAAGGCGTACCAGCAAAGTCAAGATGGTCAACATAGGTATTTCTAACGACCATTAACCATGGCCTTTTGAAATTGTTTTAGCATTACCACACTTTTCCATTTTATTTGTTAATAAGTTTGCTATAATAATTATTACGTATGACAGACGCAAAAAAGACGCCAAAAAACATAGTTAATAAGCACTTTGTTCAAGTTAAAGGTCCTGCCATTCTAAATGTTCCGGATCAGCATGGTGACGTTATGCCTGTTATAATGGACAGACATTGGATGGATCCATTAAGTAATCTTGCTAAAGAATGTGATTGTAAAATTAAACGTTGGATTGCGTTAGAGAATGATTCAGACATATTGTTAGAGTTTGACACATCACAAGATGCATTGATATTTGCTCTTAAATACGAGAGATAATGCTAAAACACATATTAATATTCCTAGGTGTTCTTTTATTGTTTATTTTTGGATCAAAGCACATCGAGTCTAAAGAACTAACAGACAATCAAGTTAAAGCAGAAGTATTGTGGCAAGTAACTCAAGTAATTGATATGCTTCAAACAATAGAGATAGCAGAGCATGGTGACCGCTGGGTTGAAACAAATAACTTTTTAGGATCTGATCCTAGCACAGCCGCAATCATTCCTTATTTTGCTATACGTGGCTATGCTCACTACTGGATTACTAATAACATACGTGAAGACTGGCGTTGGCCTTGGCTTATTGTTACAAATTATTTGAATATTGATGTAATAGAGCATAATCATTCTATGGGGATTCGCATACAGTTTTAAACTATATTCTATTGCACAGAAGACAAAAGATTTAGGTAAATACAATGTAGTTACAAGAAGATTTAGGTAAATATAATGTAATTGCAAGAGGAGAAGAAATGGCTTTATATGTAGGCGGAACAAATATAGATGAAACATGGAGTTTAGTGGCGGATGGAACTACTTTAACAGCAGGGCAAACCGCTTTTGCCAACACCAATGCGGGAACTATAACATATACTCTTCCTCTTTCTCCAAGCATTGGGGATCAGTGTAAGATTATTGATCTAGGAAACGCGGCTACGAATAACATCACTATCGATAGAAATTCAGAACCTATCCAGGGATCTGCGGCGAATATGACAATTTCTACTGACAGTGCAGCTATTTCTTTGGTATATAGTAATGCGACATACGGATGGAGATTAAAGTACAATGACTAACTTACAGGATTTTACAAACAGAAGTGAAGTAGGGGCGATCAAGCCTTGGGGCAAATCAACAGCCCCTGTTGGATATTTACTGTGTGACGGAACGGCTGTTTCTAGAACCACTTACGCTGATCTCTTTGCCATCATTTCTACTACTTACGGAGCTGGAAACGGATCAACGACTTTCAATGTCCCTGATCTTCAGGGAAAAATGCCTCAAGGATATGATGGTGGATCATCTTATGATTTAGCAGATACGGGAGGCGCGAACACCGTGACGGTGGCCGTGACGGACAACCAGTCGGTGTCAAGTACGGACACTCTTGCCGTATCAGTGACGGGATCCATTTCCAATACCTCACTTTCCACGGCTCAATTAGCTTCACACGGACACGGACTTCCATTGCCTGGTAATTGGTCCCCTTCTGTAACATGGGGCTGGACAGGGGGTGGCAACAAGAACATTTCATCATCAGGAACTTCATATTCTGCCGGATCTGGTACTGGACATAACCATTCTCACACCTTATCTGGAACCTTGACGGGAAATATAACGACTTCCTTAACAGGATCAGTAACAGCTGCAGGAACAAATGCTTTTTCACCATACGTGGTGGTCAACTACATCATAAGGCACTAGGATAAATTATGGCGACACAAATTGTAATATCAAATAATGAGTACATAGAAGTAGATGGTTTTCATATAACGTGGGCGGATAAAGGTACTGCAATGGTCGTACTTCCTGAGACAACTCATTACATCATTTGGAACGAGCTACCTGGTCAGAATGAAGTTCAATATAAAGATGTCTCCACACTCAAGATGACGGGAAATGTTGACTTAAACTCCACTTCTGATGCTGTGGGATCAACAACCATAGCCGATCTTCTTACATGGGGTGAGACAAGAAAAGGACAAATTGAAACCGCTACTGCTGATTATTCTACTGCTTATGAAAATGCACTAAATGCATGGATATCAGGGGGAGGCACTGAAGCGACTTTCACTGAAAGTGAAGCAGCGTTGGCTTGGGATTGGTCAAAAACTTGGATCGATTACGATCCTCATTATTCCTAAATTTCTTTTTTAATATTTTTGTTGGGACCGTTTAAATCAATATAGTGTATAAACGCTTGATGATGCCAACTAGAACTTTCCTCATTAAACACTGG
>NZDU01000048.1 GCA_002688875.1 Candidatus Pacearchaeota archaeon
TTGAGCAATCTGTAATAAGTGCTGTTGATACTACTCCATGGACACTAACTGAAGAAGAAGAAGTAGCACCTGTGCCTATGGCACTAGCAATATAAAATGACCAATCAAGAAAAAACATTACAAGAAGAATCTAAAAATGATATTTTATCACAATTCGATGTTTCTCTAGAGGACTATGAAGCATATTACAGTCAAAGATATGGATGGTCAATAAGAAAAAAGATTACTGAAAATAAAGAAGAACTTCAAGCAGTTTAATTTTTACTATGATACTCTTTAGGAAGTTTATATTTGTAAACACCTGACTCAATTAATTGTTTTCTATTTTTGTCATGTGCTGTTTGAATTGACTTTTTAGATTGTCCATGATATGCAACAGCATAATTATCTTTAATCATTAACTTGTTTACACTTACACCATCAACAATTATATCTGCAAGAATACGACCAAACTTACCAGTTTCCTCACCCTTTTTAGTTTTAAGTATGACAATACCTTTTGCTTTTTTAATCCACGATTTTAAATATTCTTTGGCTAAAAGGCCTCGATACTTTTCTTCTTTATTCCGCGTTCTAGATTCTGGTGTGTCAATACCATATAATCTTACACGACTTTTTAACCAAACATCAAAACCTAGATCAACATCTACGTCTACTGTATCGCCATCAATTACTCTTGTTACTTTTGCTCTGTACTCGTACATTCAATTTACCAAACCAATATCCTATAGCAAAACTGCCTGCCATTACAGAAACAATCGCTAACAATCGCTAACAAGTGCCATAATAGAAAGTTCATTCGAACTATTTATAAAACCTTATTGCCAGGTAAATTCTTGTGTTATCTTAAAGTTCTGATTATCATAGTCACCATTTACAGAATCTCCATCTTGATCATGTTGACCATATGTTAAAGTAGTCTTGCTTGGTTTAATTGAAGCACTATCGATACCTGTACAACTTATACCTGTGCATAGTAATAAGAATAATATTAGAAGTTTTTTCATTAACAATCTCCACGTGTTTTAATAAAAATGCTAGTATGCCAGTAAACAAACAAGTACTCATTAACGTATTTGTAAAAAATGGAATTGCTAATGTATAACACATTATTAATCCTTCTATAGTTTTTGGATAATAATCCCACGCCACCCATACAGCAAAATTTGTTGTAATAAAAAACCAAACACTACTACCAACAGCAAAAACTGATAACCATACAAAACTTTTTTGCATAGGAGCAATCATACTAATTGTCATAATGGTTAGATAAATTACCAACTGATACGGATGAAACCCAATTATTATATCTGCTATAAACATAGCCAATATTGGGATAAACATACCAAACCATCTATCTTTTATTAACATTGGTGCCATAATAGCACTTGCCAATATTGGTGTAAAGTTTGGAGGATGTGGAATTATTCTAGACATTGCTAGAATTAATCCAAAGAATATTAGATAAAATATTTTATTTGTCATTGCTTATTCCTCGAGCATATTAATTTATAAAGTGGCATTCGGACTTAAAACTACGTTTCTTACCGTTGCGGGTACAGCCAATGATTCTCACATTGTTTCCCACCTCGCGTTCTGCATTGGTTTAATGCATTACAACATTATATATTGACAGGTTTTGGTATGTCAATATAATAGTAGTATGCATTTAATGATAGATCTGGAAACAATGGCAACTACACCAGATGCCGCTATTCTTACAATAGGAGCCTGTAAATTTGATCCACGTGGTGATGATAGAGACAAAGCAACTCGTAAGATGCCTACGTTTTATAAACGTGTTGAACTACAAAGCAATATTGATTTAGGTAGAAGAATTGACGAAAATACACTACGTTGGTGGTGTGACCAATCAGAAAAAATATCCCACGAAGCATTTGCAGAAAATGATAGACACAACCTAAAAACTGTTATGAAAGAGTTTTATAAATTTGGTTGGGGTACAGATCGTGTATGGAGTCATGGATCGATATTTGATGTTGTTATTATAGAAAACGTTTGTAGAAGTATTGAACAAGCAGTACCATGGGACTTTTGGAACATACGTGATACTCGTACAATATTTGAATTGGCAGATCCAGATATGCCTGACCTTAATGGCCACCATGCCTTATATGATGCTGTGCGACAAGCAATTGGTGTGCAAAATTGTTATAGAAAACTTATTTTTTCCTAGACCGTTTAACAGTATCCATTTTCGTTCTTAATCTTATAAGATCATTNTCTAGCATTCTAATACGATCAAGCAATCNTAATTAATNCNNNATGNGCTTCNCCNAGTTTAGGTTTAAGTTCNGTAGTAACATACTTGAACATAAANNAGATAAAGTANCCCATCAGNACAACNAATACAACTGGNAAGCCAAAATCGTTTACTAAATTTATAAAATACTGTAAACTCATTTTTTTACAACCTTATTTTGGTTTATTTCTTAATACAAAATTAAAAGCCAAAGTACGTCTTAATCCTTTTCCTCTAAAAGGATAAACTGTATGTGGCAACCATGAAGGAAACATTGCAAACTTTCCTACTTCAGGTTTGATAGGATATTTAAAATCCATAAACGTTTGAGGACTACCATATATAAATTCAAACCAACCTCCCATATCACTTCCGTCATTGTTCTCAATACAATCTGGAACCTTCAACCAACCTGCACAACTAATGTGACCATAATGTGCATGAGGCCTGCTAATTAAAGAACCTGCTACGCAATTAACAATCCAACTATTACTAACAAATAGTTCATGGTTTCTAAAAGTAAAATTTATAAACGGATCAGATTCTACTATAGGATTTAAACTTTGACCATCTTTCATCTGATGGAAAGGAGTTGGAAAATTTGGAGATTCTCTTCTATACGAATTTGGTTCATTTGGTATATGGCTGTATATTTGATCCATATAATAATTTCCTGCTATTCTCATATAATCTAATAAACTATAATCACCAAGGCATCTTGACCATACTTCTTCATCTATGAGAGGTGAAAGACTGTTTGTGTCTGTGTACATATAGCTACCTTTGTTTTTTAATGCTAATTTTAATTCAGAAGCCATTACCTCATCTGCATTTTCATTAACCATATCAATATATGGTTGTTCTAAATTAAATTGTAAAATTGGCACACTAAAAGGTAAGTGCATTGTTCTTGTAGATATTTTAGTCTTTTCTTGCATCTATTTTTCCATCTGCTCTAGCAATCCTATCTGTATCTGGTTCTAATCCTAAAGCATCATTCATTTGGGCATCTATTTTAATAATATCATTATTCATAGTCTTTACTCTGTTATTTAATCCCATAATAATACCATGAATACTTTTTACTTGGGCTGTAACACTACCTAAAATGTATTTTACTATAAAAAATATGAAAAAACCACCACCTAATGCTACTGCAATTGGAAATCCTAACTCTTTTATTAATAAAAAAATACTACCCATGTCAATTTATTTATTGCTCATTAACTACTACTATTATATAATAGTATTGCTTATATAAGAAATTAAGGAGAACATTATGTCAGACATACATGATAAATTAATTGCGGCTTGGGAATCTTATACGATTGAGAACGAAAAGTTCACATCAAAAGGTGTCAAAGCGGCTGGAACAAGAGCAAGAAAGGCTTTGTTAGAAATAGCAAAAGCAACGAAAGAACGCAGAAAAGAAATTCAAGAAGCAAAATCTTCTGCATAATGAACAATGGACCTACACGGGTTAACGGTGCAAAATGCATACAATGAATTCAACCGTGCTGTTAATGATTGTAGGTCCAAAGGCATAAAAAAATTACACGTCATTACAGGTAAAGGACAAATACAAAAAGAGTTTATCCACTGGTGTGGTTCAAATCCAAAAATAAAAAATTGCATCATAAATTCAGATGGAGGAAGTTACCTGGTGAAGATTACAATATAACTAATTTAAATGGACATTACAAATAACAAATCATTTTGCGTTTACGCATGGACACATATGATGATAACAGCATCAGGCAAGCCTGTACGTGGAGAATATTGGCCTTGCTGTAACTGGACACCTCACGCCGATACAATTTTAAAAGATAAAAAATTTGATGTAAAGAATAAAACAATTAAAGAATTTTGGCAATCAAAAGAAATGAATCACATACGAGAAAGGATGTTAGAAGGAAGACCTATTCCTGGATGTACAGCCTGCTATCAAGAAGAACAATCAGGTACAGCAAGTTTAAGACAACAAGAAAACGAAGGTTGGGTCAGAATGAAAGAAGGAAAAACATTTTGGGACACCGTAGACCGTTGGGAGAAAAATAAAATTTGTGATTCACCAATTTCATTAGATATAAATTTTAGTTCATTATGTAACTTAAAATGTAGAATGTGCTTTAGTGGATTAAGTAGTGAACTGGCTAAAGAACAATGGAGCATAATACAAAAAGAAGGATGGGAAGTAAATCATGAATTGATGAGATTTCAAACAGATGATTTAGAAATTATTGACCATGGTGATAATACAGAACTAATGAAACAACTATATGATTTATTAAAAGTTAATAGAAGGATATACTTAAAAGGTGGTGAGCCAACTCTTTTAAGAACTATGTATAATTTCTTGGATTATCCTGTTAATAACAATTACGCACAAAATATACAAATTAAATTTAATACTAATATGACTAATGTACAAAAACAATTTGTAAAATTAATGGACAAATTTCGCAAAGTAGATTTAACTATGTCTATAGACGGTATAGATGCTGTACAAGAATATATTAGAGCACCATCTAAATGGTCATCGATATCTAAAAATATAAATTATTTTATAGAAAATAATGACAAAGCAGACTTGATGGTTTCACCATGTTGGCAAATATACAATGTGTTTAACATTTATGAACATTTAAAATATTTTGATAAATTATGTGAAAAAAGAAACATTGAAGTCACACCAATCTTGTTAGACTTTCCTATGCATTATAGAATTGACGTACTACCTTACGAAGTAAGACAACAAGCAGTTGACAAAATTAAACAATGCTTTAAATTAAAAATAGCAAAGCAACCGACACTATATAAAAAATTACATACACTCTTAAAAATTTTAATGAACAAAGACAGTCATAAAGATAGTAAAAAACATATGAAACAATTCTTTAAAATAACCGCCTTATACGACAAATATAGATCACAATCTATAGAAAAATCTTTGCCTGAGCTATATAACCATGTTACAAAATATTGAAATGGCAAAGAAATTAGATAACGACTTATTGGACATACCTGAGTTTCTCAAGAACCAAATAAACGATAATGAGAAACAAACAAAACAAATCCCACTACCTGAAATTAAAGAAGAACCTAAATTCAAACCAGTATCAGAACCTGAGCCAGAACCTAAAAAACAAAAACCAAAGGTTGACATTCAAGAAAGAATGCAAAGACAAACACAAGATTATATTATCGACATTCGAGATATAAACTATGCTACATTTGATAATGAATTACATGAACTATCAATACAAACTATCTACGACTACTGCAAAGATTGTGATATACCTGGAGCATACTGTTCTAGATTAATAGATGACATCGAAGACTTTAACAAGGAATATAAACAAATATTACATATAAGATTAATTCCTAAAAAAGAACGTACTGAAGATGAAAAAGAAATTGAAGAAGGCTATGATTCATATTCTAACAAAGAAATGAAACAAATGATAGATATTCAAGATAAAGCAGTAGCACAAATACAACGATGGGCAAAATTAAAACAAAGTCAACGTAAAGCACGAAAACCAAGAGCTATATCTGTAGAACGTATGATAAAAAAATTACAATACAAGGATGAAGATGAAAGATATAAACTAACATCTATAGATCCTATTTTAATACCTAAATGTAAAATGCTTTGGTTATTCAACATTAAAACTCGCAAATTATCTCAATATAATGCTATGGGACCAAATGGAATAATCATTAAAGGTACAACACTCAAAGATTATGATGATCGAAGTAGTGTATCAAAAACTGTA
Source organism: Candidatus Pacearchaeota archaeon (assembly GCA_002688875.1). Taxonomy (GTDB): domain Archaea; phylum Nanobdellota; class Nanobdellia; order Pacearchaeales; family GW2011-AR1; genus ARS1285. The sequence goes on from NZDU01000048.1 coordinate 6,043, forward strand.
CGAAAACCAGAAACTATATTGCCAAAACTTTTAACTACGGATGGAAAAATAGCAATGCGTAACATTTGGGAATCTATTAAAACTACTGAAACTAAAAGTAATGGCAGAATTAATTTAGATACTATTCTACTCAAAGTTTTAAAATGAAAAATTGGTGCGTAAATCCATTCTATCAACAAGCAATACGTAAGAAAAGTATAATTCCTTGTTGCTGGTTACGAGACTTTGATAAACAATTTAGTACAAAAAAGTTACAAGAAACTTTTGATAAAGGGTTAAAATCTAAATATTGTTCACATTGTTGGAATACAGAAAAATCTGGGCATGAAAGCAAACGCCTACAAGATAATAGATGGTTATCTTTCCATTCAAAAAAATCACTTAAAGAACTACACGAACATAGACATAATAAAAAAATACGTTCACTACAATTTACAGCAACTAATCTATGTAACCTAACTTGTAAAACTTGTGGACCAGATGATAGCACTAAATGGTATGCTGAACATAATCATTATAATAAAAACAAGTGGCACAACCTTAATGAATCAAATACATCTAAAGTATCAGATGAAACATTATATGGTTTAGACTCACTAGAAATATTAGGTGGTGAACCTTTTTTAGATTGGAATCATATTACACTATTAGAAAGATTAATAAATCTTGGCAAAACCAAATTACACTTACAATATACAACTAATTGTCAGCAAATGCCACATCGTGAATTATTTAAAATATTACAACAATTTAGTAATATCTATGTTACTCTATCAATCGATGGTATAGGTAAAGTTTTTAACTATATGAGATATCCAGGAAAATGGGATAAAACTGTAAAAATTGTACAAAAATTAAAAGACACTAACTGGAATGCAAATGTTTATAATACTTTAAGCAATATAAACATTTATTATTATGATAAAATGCTTGAATGGAATATGGAAAATTTTAATGCCACATCTCACAAATACCAATTCGTTCAAACACCATACTATATGTCTCCACAAGTTATGCCTTTAAAAATGAAAGATGCTATTGCAAACAAGTTCAGTAAACATAAATTTTCCACATTACTTAAACCAATCGTCGAATACATTAATCAAGCCGATGGTAAAGAATCATTGCTTCAAACATTTAAATTTACCATTAACCAACAAGATTCTTTCCGAAAACAGAATCCTAAAAACTTTGTACCAGAAATAATTAATTACTTGTATTGACAAATAAGTTAAACCGCAATACAATAATAATATGCAAAATTCATTAGTACCCATAGTCATAGAACAAACATCAAAAGGTGAACGTTCATATGATATTTTTAGTAGACTACTTAAAGAACGTATTATATTCTTAACAGGACCAATTAATGACTCAGTATCATCGTTGGTATCTGCACAACTATTATTTTTAGAATCAGATAATCCAAAAAAAGATATTAGTTTCTATATTAATTCACCTGGAGGATATGTATCATCTGGTTTAGCAATATATGACACTATGCAATTTGTTAAATCTGATGTATCAACTATGATAATAGGACAGGCAAGTTCTGCCGCATCATTGTTGGCACAATCAGGAGCAAAAGGTAAACGATTTGCATTACCACATTCAAAAATAATGATACATCAACCATCAGGTGGATATTCAGGACAAGCCTCAGACATAGATATTCATGCCGCGGAAATACTTAAAACTAAAAAGCGATTAAATGAAATATATGTTAAACATACAGGCCAACCATTAGATATAATTGAAAAGAATATGGAACGAGATAAGTTCTTTACTTCACAAGAAGCACTTGAATTTGGTCTTATAGATAAAGTCATAGAACATAGATCAGAATAATTATTGTTATGGCAAGTAGGATTGCAACAGTAATTGGCAACGGTGAAAGTCGCAAAGACTTTGATATTAAAACAACTAACCTAATAGGTATGACTGTAGGCTGTAATGCTGTATATCGTGATATGACTCCTAACTTTTTAGTATGTGCTGACCGTAAGATGATTAATGAACTACTAGAAGCCAAAGACAATAAAGTTCCATGCCCATTATACACTAGACCACAATGGCTTAAATCATTTCCTAAACATAAATTTTTAGAAGTGCCAGAATTACCTTATGAAGGACAAGAAAGAATTGATGACCCATTCCATTGGGGGACTGGTCAGTTTGCTACATTGGTAGCACTTTCAAATGGTCATGGTGGATGGTTAGGTCGAAAGGCTCAAACTGTATTTTTACTTGGATTTGATTTATATGGTGTAGGTAAAGGACAAAAATTACATAATAACATATACAAAGATACAGAAAACTATTGGGATGCCAATAGACACGCAGTTCCACATCATTATTGGGAATATCAGATGTCTAAAATATTTGAATGTTATCCTAATGTAAACTTTTTTCAAGTTAATGCAGAAGGGTGGAAAATTCCAAAAGATTGGGGACAATGGTCTAATTTTAATTTCATTACTTTAGATGAATATAGTGAATTCATTACAGAATTTCAACAACAAAAAATATTAAAGGATAAAGAAGCAATTATAAATGATCTCAAAAAACGAATCTAAGATTGCCTTTGTGTGGGGCAACGGAGAAAGCCGGAAAAAAGTTAATCGTATGTACGATGGCTTTTGGGAAGACTTAAGAATGATTGGGGAATTTTATGGATGCAATGCTATCTATAGAGATCATCGCATGGATCATTTAGTATTAGTTGACCCAGAAATGTTAAAAGAAATATCTGAACACCCGAATAGATATGCAGATAAATTTCCTGTATGGACTGGATATCGAAACCCAAAGCAATGGGGAACAAAAGTTAAAAACATTCCTAAAAATCATCGATGGAATGCAGGAACACTAGCAACACATTTGGCTGTACAACACGGAGCAAATGAAATATACCTTATAGGTCATGACTTACAACCTGGGATTAATGGATTAACTAATAACTGCTATAAGAGTACTAACAACTATCGTAAAGTATATGAAGATGACATTACATATGATCGTTTTTTTGAAGACTGGAAAGAAATGCTAACTTGTGCCAATGGAGTAACTTTTTATAGAGTAAAACCTGACTCTGGCTTTATACCAAAAGATTTAAAAAGAAGTGCTATGAAACATATTAGTTGGAACACATTTGTAACTAAAATCAAAGCATATAGAAAATCTTTAATTTTTAAATAATTACAGTATGCCAAAAATAAAAAAACCCCTACCAGAAGATTATGTCGTATGCTACAGAGAGAACAAAAAGTGGGGTTTTGTCTATAGAAAAAATACAGAGTCAAAAGTATTAAAATATAGTGATGTGGTTTTTAGAACACGAAAACAAGCAGAATCAGAAGCATTTGATTGGATGTTTTCCAATGACACATTTTATGACCCTAGAAGATCAATAGATTTAGAGAAAATGCTGTTCTTACACGACGCATCTATCCACTAATTTAAAAAATCCAACAAAATCAACGACTTAATATTTTACAGAATCGCTGTTTTCTGCGGTTTTCTATGGTTGACAGGTTTGGTATTGATGTTAAATTAGTATTATAAACAAAGGAAAACAGAGAGTATGTACAAAACATTTATAGCAACTTACAAGAACGCATTTGGTTTATTAATGACTAAAGAAGTTTTCGCTAAAACTATTAAACAAGCAATTAGCAAATTTGAAAAATCGAATCCTTATGCTAGTTTACATAATATGAAAGTCGGAGCATAATATGGCAATTATTGATTTAGGAAACGGTAATGTAATTAAAAACGGTGTATTTTTTGAAAACGCACCAACATATAAAACAAAAGATTTATATGATAAAGAAACAGGTAAAAAAATTGGTTCAGAAATGAAGCATTGTGAAAAACCTTATTACCCAGCAATGACAGAAGCAGATCACGAACTTGAAGAACAAATGGAACTTTGTTCAGAGCAAGAAGCATTTGAATTAGGTATGCAATATGCCGAAGATGTTATAGAAGCGGAGGAAATGGATGAGCAATAAAGAATTTTTTATAATTTTTGGTAGCGGTATTCTTACAGGTTGGTTTATACTAGCCACTATTTACATATTCACTATTTTAGGAAATTACCCATTATGAGTAATGCTTGGACAATAAATTATCATTCAAAGAAACCATTTGGATCTATATTTAAAACTAAAGTAGATGTTAAGAAATGGGTAAATGGTTTAAGCAAACAAGAATACAAAAAATTTAAAACATTTAAAGATAAAATAGATGATGCTATAGAGCAACGTGAACAAGTAGAACATCATGAATATATGACAAAGAGGCAACGTGGCAAAAAAATTTAATACTACAGATATGGGATCAACCCTATACAAAGTAGACGACATAATTGCATTAAGTCATCAAATTATTAATATGTATGGATACGTTAGAAAAAATGAAATTGATAAGATGGCTAGAATACATTTAGAAAAATCTACTCTATCAGGAACACCATTACCTATTACTCATGGTGAATGGAATCCAAAAGAACTAGACTACAATAAAGCATTCTCAACAGCAGAACGGGTAGCAGACTATATTAAAACATATAAACCTAAACCAGGTGATAAAGAACTTGTTGAAAAAATTAAAGCAGATTTTAGAAGATTAGTGTTTAAAGTATTAAGTGGTAATGCAACAAAGTTTCAAGAAATGACTGCAAGTATATTAAACAAAGAAGAAGTAGAACAATATCAATTGGGGATTATTTGTTCTTGGCCATATATTGTACAAAAAAGGAAAGAGAAAATAAAATCATAATGGCATACACAGAAGAAAAAATAAACAAAACAGTAAAAGACCTCCAAAATCTACTAATGGAAGCAGACAATTTTTCACCATATGGAAGCAACCAAAAGAAAAAACAAGATAAAGAATACAAACAGTTTTGGCTAGGACTTAGAAATTATGGCCCAGAAATACTCGGTCTGATAAAACATCTATTAGAAGTTTTAGAAAAAAAAGGAAAAACAAATGCATAATATTATAAAAGAATTAGAATCGGACAATTCAAGATTATTTAAAGAAGGTGTTATTATGAAAGAAATTGCTAATAACAATGTAAACTTTTTTTCAGGTTGCAGATTAGCACTAGACCCAATGATAACATTTGGAGTCAAACAGGTACCACAATCTAAAAAAGATGGTCCTGGTTTAGCATTTGCTGAATTTGTTGGTCTCGCATCGCAATTAAGAGATCGTGAACTTACAGGGCATGATGCCAGAGATGCTATAGAAGAAACAATGAACGAAGCAACTGTAGATGAGTGGAACAACTGGTATAGAAGAATACTAATAAAAGATCTAAAATGTGGTGTTTCAGAAAAAACTATTAATAATGTAGTTAAAAAAACTAAAAGAAGTGATCTTAAAATTCCAACTTTCAATTGTATGTTAGCACACGATTCAGCAAACCATGAAAAGAAAATGATAGGTAAAAAGTTTTTAGATTACAAACTAGATGGAGTTAGAGTTATTACAATTATTCTTAATGGTGTGGTTACAATGTATTCACGTAATGGTAAACAATTTATTAACTTTGGTCATATTGAAACAGAGTTAGAAAACTTATTAGGCAAAGAGTCATATGAAGGTGGAATTGTTTTAGATGGTGAAATGGTTTCAAGTTCATTCCAAGCACTAATGAAACAAGTGCATAGAAAAGATAATGTTGAGGCAACTGATGCTCAATATGCCTTGTTTGATATTTTACCATTAGATGAATTTCAAAAAGGTGTATCAACACTAGGTTGTCGTGCTAGACATAAACAACTGTTAGAAACTATTCCTGAAAGTTCAGATAATATGTTTGTAGTAGAAAAAATAGAATGTGATCTAGATACAGCAGAAGGACAAAAAATATTTTCAGATTATAACAAAGTCGCAATTGATAAAGGCTTTGAAGGTATAATGATTAAAGACGTTGATGCTTTATACGAATGCAAACGAAGTCATTTTATGCTTAAAGCAAAACCATTTATTGAAGTATCATTAAAGATTGTTGACACAGAAGAAGGTACAGGTAGAAACGTAGGTAAACTAGGTGCTCTTATTTGTGAAGGTAAAGATGATGGTAAGTTTATTAAAGTTAATGTTGGTAGTGGATTAAGTGATGATCAAAGAGATAGTTTTTGGGCAGTTAAAGATACATTAATAGGAGAAATAGCAGAAGTTAGAGCAGATGCTATTACACAAAATCAAGACAGCGACGATTATAGTTTAAGATTTCCAAGATTCAAAACATTTAGAGGATTTAAAGTCGGCGAAAAATTTTAATTAAATTTTAAAATAATAACTAGGAGGAATATTGTTTAAAAAAGATTGGAAGAATCGAAAATATCCAGCACGAGTAGGATATGCTAAAATAGGAAAAAAAGGTCTTTGGTACGAATGTTGGAATGACGGAACCTGGAAACCTACTCTTAAAACTAGATTTATACTTTTTCTAAGAAAAGCAATATTCAAAAAACCTACCTCTAGAACTATGACGCGAATAATTAAACAAAAATACAAAAAAAATGAAAAAGTGGTATAAAACAATAGCAAGAATAACTAAAAATATTATTAGAGATGATCTTCAATTACATTTTTTATGGAGTTATGGCCTCACAACAATAGGCATATATTATACGCCTATGATTTTTGCCGGTATCATTATAACAATTCTTAAAGAAGCATTAGATCTTTG
>NZDU01000049.1 GCA_002688875.1 Candidatus Pacearchaeota archaeon
TTTGTCGGTGCTGTTTCAGTTAGTACTTCACCAGTAACATTAGATTCATTTGACTTAACTGGTTCTGATTATGATGGTGCTTATTATCAAATATTAATTAAAACTAGTGGTGGTGAATATGAATTTGCAACAATTCACGTGGCGGCAAAACACGGAAACATAAGTCATACACAATATGGACATTTTTCTAGTTCTCAAGTAGCAACATTTGATGCTGGATTTATAGGTACTACAATTAGTTTAACAGCAACCGGTGCCGCACCAGGAAATACTGCTTATGTGTATAAGTTAGGATTTGATACAGCGGTAGCACAAGTTGATTCTAACAGAGGTGGTTATTATACATTATCACGTACACCAACTAATACAGATTATTTGTGGGTAACATATAATGGTGAAAAATTAATAGCAGGTGTAACTTACAGTCTAAAAAATGATCAATTATACATACCAAGGTCATCGTATTCAAATGCAGATGTTATTACAGTAACATCAATATCAACAACAAAAATAGAAGAAGCAATTGGGTATAGAATATTTAAAGACATGATTAATAGATATCATTATAAGAGAATTGCAGATGCTGGTAATACAAAATTAGCAAAAGTACTTGATATTACAGATATAGAAATATTTGTAAATGATGCTTCAGTTTTACCTGAACCAGACCCTAATTTAAATGTACCTGGTATTATTTTTATTAATAATGAACGTATTACATACTTTATAAGAGATTTAAGTGAAAATAGTTTAGGACAAATTATGAGAGGTACTTTAGGAACAGGTGCTTTAAATACCTATGCAATAGGTACAGATGTAATTGATTCGGGTGCAAGTCAAACAATTCCAGGATATTCTGATACTACTACCATCTGTACACATACAGCAGATGGATTAACAACACAATTTTTATTGTTTGATGCTGATTCAACTACATTTATACCTTTAGCAAGTGGAAATGATTGTACTGTATTTGTTGGTGGTATAAAACAAACAAGTGGATTTAGTTTTGATGGATCAACAGCATATATTACATTTACAACTGCTCCAATTAGTGGAGGAAAAGTTGAAATAATAAGAAAAACAGGTAAAGTTTGGGTAAACCAAGGTACATCAACAGCAGGTGACGGAAAAGGATTGCAAGGGGCAACAGGACCAGAAGCAACATTCTTGCTTAATAACCCAACTAAACTACCTTAATAAATACATGATATAATAGCATATGACAGAACAACAAGATAAAAATATTAAAGAGCAACAAGAAACCCAAAAGAAACCTGATGAAAGTCAAGGCATTTTGATTGAGGGTCATATTAAGATATTTGATCCAGAAACAGAAGAAGTTTTTGTAGATAAACGTAATGCTATTCATTATGAGAATTTTTCTGAAGCATTAGCAAAATCCATAGCAAATAGAACCGAAGGTTATATTGAAGAAATGCATTTTGGTAATGGAGGTACATCTGTTGATGCTACTGGGGTTATTACGTACTTAACATCTAATAATTCAGGCTCAAATGCCGCATTATATAATGAAACATACTATAAATCTATAAATGATTTATCGGCGGCAAATTCAGATACAACAAGAAATAAATTAGAAGTTAGGCATACATCAGGAAATGTATATTCAGATATTGTTTGTACTTGTTTATTAGATTATGGTGAACCTGCAGGGCAGTCAGCATTTGATAATACTACAACATTTACAGATTCATACGTATTTGATGAATTAGCATTATATGGATATTCAGATACTGGTGCAGGATTAGGTAAATTGTTAACACACGTGATTTTTCATCCTGTGCAAAAATCGTTAAACAGATTAATTCAAATAGATTATACAGTAAGAGTACAGTCTTTAACCAACTTCGTGGAATCATAAGGAGCGATAAATAGTAAAAAGATATGGCATATACAATTAACAAAACAGACGGCACAATACTAGCCACAGTAAACGATGGAGTACTTGATACTACATCATCTTTATCGCTGATTGGTAGAAACTATCAATCTTATGGTGAAGCATTTAATGAAGATCTAATTAAGTTATTAGAAAATTCATCATCTGCTACAGCACCATCATCACCTATAGAAGGTGAACTTTGGTGGGATAAAACAAATGATAGATTAAAAGTTTACACAGGCGTTGCTTGGGTAAATGTGGGTGTAGAAAGTTCAGCAACAACACCTAGTACAGGATTATCTACTGGTATGCTTTGGAACGATATTACAAATGATCAATTGTATATGTACGATGGATCAGCATTTGATTTAATTGGTCCAATTTATTCAACAGCAGATGGTGTAGCAGGTGAACAACAAGATTCTATTACAGATAATCTTACAGCAACTCAAAAAGTTGTTGGTATGTATAATAAAGGTACACGATGGGCAATTAATTCTACAACAGCATTTACGGCCGCGGCAACACCATCAAACTTTCCATCTGCTTCAATAGGACTTGGTCTTAATTTAGCAGTAGGATATAAGATACACGGCACAGCCACAAATGCTGATACACTAGATGATATAGATAGTACATCATTTTTAAGATCAGATGCCAATGATACTACATCAGGAACATTAGGAGTTCTTAATGACACAGGACTTGCAGTAGGTGTTGATTCAGATTTTACTATATCAGTTTCAGGATCAGATGTAACAGTTAAAAATACTACTTCAAATGGTGATATGAAATTTAATGTTAATGATGGTGGATCAGATACCGTAGCATTAACAATCGATGGTGCAACTTCAGATGTTGTAGTACATGGTAATTTGCAAGTTAAAGGTACAACTACATCTGTAGAAACAACTAATATGACAGTGGAAGATCCACTGTTAGAATTAAACAGAAGTTCATCAGGTGCTGACGTTGATGCAGGAATTTATATTCAACGTGGAACAAATAATGCCGCAATTCTTTATTGGAACGAAGGTGAAGATAAGTTCAAAGCAGTAACTTCAACTTCAGCGGCAACAGTAACAACAGTGGTAGATACTGCTCTTGCAGATTTTGCCGTAAAAGATTTTACAGCAAATAGTCTTACACTTACAACAGATTTATCAGTAGCAAATGGTGGAACAGGAGCCTCAACGTTAACTGATAACTCAGTACTAACAGGAACAGGTACTTCGGCTATTACAGCAGAAGGAAATTTAACTTTTAACGGTTCAACATTTGCAGTAACAGGGGCGGCAACAGTATCTGGATTATTAACAACTGCTACATTAGAAGTAACTAATTTAGGATTTGCTGATTCGTCTATTACTGTTACAGGTATTTCAACAGATGGAGCATTAGGTGGTGATGCAAATGGTGTTTACACAAATGCATCTAATAGTTTATTAGTAACAGAAGAAGCAGTTAAAAGGTATGTAGATAAAGCAAAAGATCTTTATTTTGCTTTAGATGTTACAGGATTAAACCAAACAGCAGGTGCAGGAGTATCAGGTTCAGTAGCAGAGTTGTTAGGTATCATGGCTCCAGTGGCGAATTTTACTCCACTTACAAAAGCATACGTGGCTGGGTTTACAGCAACCGCAGATACTATTGGAACAACAACAACAAATATTAGTATTTCAATTGGTACTTCAGTAGCAGTAGTAACTGGTGTAACGGCAACAGTAGCAAATCCAACAAGAAACAACGATTTATTGTATAGAGTAAACTCAGGTGGAACAGCATGGGAGTATGTGTCAGGATAATGTATAATCAAATAGAAAACTATATGACTAACGTAGATGAAGTTATGGACTTGATTCACAAGTATCAATATTTGTTTAAGAAACGTGATGGTGCAAAAACATTTTACACCAGATATGGTAATGCTTCTCTTAAACAAATATATCATTATGATATGCCAGAAGAATTAACAGAAGCAATATTTAAAACTATTCCAATTAAATGGACTGATAGATTAAATTATTGTGTTAACAAATATGAAGCAGGTGATCATATTCCAAAGCATAAAGAGAGTGATGGGTCGTATTGGATGTTTAAGTTAATATTTTTGCAATCTGATAAACCTCACTTTAAATATTGGGATGAACAAGATGAAGAGCACTTGGTTGAAGAAAAACCAGGAGCATCGTTTAATATGCATTTAGGAACACTTCATGCAGTTACTGAAGTTGGACAAAATGAAAAACCAAAATACAGTATTGTTATCATGCAAGGACTTGATATGCATCAAAGGAAGGTAGCATAATGGCAACAGAAAAGAAAACATTTTTATTCAATGCAAAGAATGGTGTAATGACTGCCAATCTTACTGAAACATTGAAAAATGCTCCAGACATAATGAATAATTTAGATTTAACCAAATTTAAAGTTAAAGAAGTTGAGTTTGATAACACTACTCATTATTGGGATGGTGATCATGATAGTGGTTCAGTAAAACCAATGCATGACAAAACAATTATTAGAGAAGCAGAAGTTATTCATAGTGCAAATATACGTGTTCTGGAAGCATTTCCATTGCACAAACAACTAAACATTATTATTGAAATGCTTGATCAATCAGACATTCCTAATACTGAAAAATTTACAAAGTTAAAAGATCACGTAAAAGCAATTAAAGAAGAAACTAAAGAGCAAAAGAAAGTTTATGCTGAAGACCCAGCATTTGAGTATGTTAGCATGGATGAAGAAATTGCAAAAGCAAACAAAGTTACGGATTTATAAATATAGTATATGGCATATTCAATTAATAAAACAGACGGAACGGTAGTAGCCACAGTAGCAGATGGTACTTTAGATACTGCATCAACATCATTATCACTAATAGGTAAAAACTATGCAGGATATGGTGAAGTTTTGAATGAAAATCAAATTAGAATAATTGAAAATTTTGCTAATACGTCTTCAAATACACCAACTGCTCCATTAAAAGGGCAAATTTGGTATAACACTACAGCAAATCAATTACAAGTTTACAATGGATCATCATTTAAATCTGTAAGTGGTGCCAATGTTGCATCTGCAGAACCAACAAATACAGCACAAGGTGATCTGTGGTACGATTCAGGTAATGGTCAATTATATGTTTACAATGGTACATCATTTACGTTAGTAGGACCACAAACTACATCAGGAACAGGTGTAACAGGATCTGTATCAACAACAATTACAGATTCAGATGGTGTTGATAGAACAGTATTACAATTTAAAGTAGCAGATATAATTGTTGCAATGTTATCATCTGTGGAATTTACACCACAAACTGCGATATCAGGTTTTTCACTTGTATCTAAGGGATTTGATTTATCAACAGCAGTTACAGGTAATAAATTTGTTGGAACTTCTACAGATTCAGATGGATTAGGTGGGGTATCAGCGGCATCATTTTTAAGATCAGATGCAAATGATACTACTTCAGGTACATTAGGTGTATTAAATGATACAGGATTTACATTAGGTGTTGATTCTGACTTTAAAATGTCACAATCTGGTAGTGATACAACATTAAAAAATGTTACATCAAATGGAGATATAATTTTTAATGTAAATGACGGTGGTTCAGATACAGTAGCACTTACAATTGATGGTGCAACAGCAGGTGTTGTAGTAGCAGGTGATTTAACAGTTGCTGGAACTTTAATAACAAGTGGTTCTGTACAAAATATTAATGTAACAAATTTAAACGTACAAGATCCACTTATTGTATTAGGTAGCGGATCAACTAACACAACAGCAACTGATAAGGGATTAATTATGGATAGAGGTGTTGACTCTAATGCGGCATTTATTTGGGATGAATCTGCAGATGAGTTTGCTTGTATCACAACAACTGAAGATGGAACTACAGCAGGAAATGTTACTATTTCAGGATACGCAACAATACACGCAACAGCCACAGCGGCAAATTATTCGGATTTAGCAGAACGTTATCATGGTCCAGGTAACCTTGAACCAGGTGATGTAGTTAATATTGGTGGAGATAATGAAATCCGAAAAACTGAATCTAATGAACATGATTGCTTTGGAGTAATATCTACACAACCAGCAGTACAAATGAATGCTGACGCAGGAGACGATGGATCACATCCTTATGTAGCACTAGCAGGCCGTGTTCCGTGTAAAGTAGAAGGTAATGTAGGTAAAGGACAACGGTTAATTCCAGGTGATACACCAGGAACTGCCAAAGGAGCAGATGTCCGAGATTTAACAATAACTAATATTGTAGGTAGATCTTTAGAAACTAAAATAACTGAAGACATTTCAATAGTAGAAATTGTCGTAGGAAAAGTATAAAAAAAGAAAACAAAGGGGACAATGAATCAATGAGTTATGCCGCAGGCCAAACAATATTAGACGACGAATATAATTTATTTGCTACAGGTAATACAGCAGGTACAGGTGATACTAGTGTTGCTTCAATCAATACGATTTGGGGACAAGGTACAGGTGATGCTGGCTGGGGACAATCAAATACTGTAGCGGCAGTATCCGCCGGATCGGCTATTACTGCAACACAATGGACTACATTACTTGCTAGATTAAATTCTATTAGACAACATCAAGGAACATCAATTAATATATCTTCGTTTTCAGTGGCGGCTGGTGCGGCTATTGAAGCAATTGCTAACCTTTCTACAGATATTACTACATTGTATACTGCTAGAGCGGCGGCATCGTCTTCAGTAACAGAAGCAACAGGTGGTACAGAAGATTATACAGCATCTTGGAATGGTACTATTACAGGAACAACTTCAGTAACATTTGCTGGTGGTGATGAAGCAAGATACTTTTTTAATGCAGGTGGATACATTAAATTGAATCCAAGTTTAAATGATAACTCAGGCAGAAACGCACAATGGAAATATTTGTTAGATGAAGTTGGTGATTTAAAACTTCTTCATACAACATTTACAAGAACATTTTCAAATCAAAGTTCAGGATATGGTGCTGGTGGTGATAATAGTCCAACTACACATTTAACAACTACTGGATATTATGATTTAACAAACTCTTCAGATACAACAATGTTTAAATATACAATTGATGATGCATTTGGATATGGAAACTATAGAGCAAATTATTATTTGGTGAAAATGAATCCAGGTGCAGATCATGCCGATGGTAGAGGTAACAATGGTTCTGTTATTACAATTAAACAGATATTTGCAGATGATCACACAAACGCACAAGACACAAGTGTTACAGGTGATATTGATGGAACGGTAACAGTGGGTAAACCAAATACAACATACTTGAATAATGATGCAATTGGTACAGTAACTATTTCATCTACTTCTTGGGCCGCTTCTTAATTTAAATTAAAAATTCTAATATCGTTTATTTGGCTGTATAATTACAGTTGATGGATGCAGACTTTCTTAAGGAAGTAGAACAATTTGTAAATCTCAAAACTTCTGTACAAGTAAAAAAACAAAATGCACTCGAGAGAGCAAATAATAAGTTAATTTTTGCATATCAAGGTGGTTTGTTTAAAGCAGATTCAAGTTTAATAATTTTTGTGAAATTACATGATTCTAAACGTGATCTTATACTTTTAGATCAAAATTCAACACCAATATTAATTACAGATATAACAGCATTTGTTGATCAAGCAGAATCTTGTTATTATGAAGCAATGAATGAATATTATCAATTATATGAAGAATTAAAACATCAACGAACAGTTAAAAAAGTAATGGACAATGAGTAATGGTGTTGTTATGTTTGGCCTTAATGGCACAGCAAGAATAATATCTAATAAAAGTAATTTGTATATAGATTATATTAAAATGGCAGTTGCTAATGCTATTTTAATTAAAAAATATATGAAAAATAATAGTGTATGTTTGCTTACTGATAAAAAAGGTAAAAATCATTTAGAAAAAATAAATGGAACACAATACTTTGATCATGTTATTATTCAGAATATTGTATATGATGGTGTTGGACCTAATACCAATTTACAAGTAAACACTAGGGCCATGAGAATGGGAACAGATACAATTAGATTGCCATGGCAAAATCAATCAAGACCAGATGCGTATAGATTATCTCCATATGATAAAACAATACTTTTAGATTCAGATTACTTTGTGTTTGATAATACATTAGATAGTTTATTTGATACTGATTGTGATATATTATGTGGAGCAAATGTTGAAGAAGTTGGGCAACAAGAAAACTTAATTGACTATTATAGATTGCATCATCAAACAATTAAAATGTACTGGGCCACAGTTTTATATTTTACAAAATCATATGAAGCAGATTTGTTATTTAAAATCGTGGCTATGGTTAAAAAAAGTTGGATTTATTATGGTAAATTATATAAATTTGAATCGTCAAGAACATATAGAAATGATTTTGCTGTAAGTGTAGCAATTCATATGTTAAATGGAAGAAATGAAACTAAAGATTATGCTTTGCCATATAAAATAATGTGTTTAGCAGATAAACATATAATGACATCAAATACAGGAATAGTTTTTCGACAAAAGAATCAGAATTGGATAGGTTCATCAGTACCAAAACAAAATATTCATGTAATGAATAAGCAATCAGCAATGGAATTAGCAGAAAGAGTATGTAATGGATAAAGGATATTTTGTTTTTGCACAAGGTGAAGAGTATATTAGATTGGCGTATGCACTTGCTCTTAGTATTAAGAATACACAAAAAATTAATAAAATTTGCATTGCTACCGGAGAAGATGATTCTATACCAGATGATTATCAACACGCATTTGATCATATTATTTGGGTAAAAAATGTAGGATTAAAATACCCAATGGCAAATGAATGGCAAATATGGGATCTTACGCCATTCAAAGAAACAATTCATGTTGAAGCAGATACAATTTTTACAACTAACATAGATTGGTGGTGGGATGAATTACAACAGCATGAACTATTTTTTACATCTAAAGTTAAAGATTATAGAGGTCATATAGCAACATCAAATTTTTATAGACGTCATTTTGAGAAAAAAAGAATACCTAAGTTGTACAATGGATTTTATTATTTTAGATATTCTGAAACAGCATTTAATTTTTTTAAAAAAGCAAAAGAAGTAAGTGCAAGATATTCTCACTATGCTAAATTATTTTTTGAAGGTGCATATTATCCAAAAACGCCTACAACAGATGAAATATTTGGTATGACTGCTTATCTATTAGACCTGGATCAAGTAGTATTTGATAAAAATTATGCAATACCATATTTCACACATATGAAAGTAAAATTGCAAGATTGGAAACAAATAGAAGCACCTGATGATAAAAATTGGTTAAGATACCTACCTGTTAGGTTCACAAAAAATGGATTAAATATAGGTGGGTTCCTGCAACAAGGCCCGTTCCATTATCAAAATAAATTGTTTATGACTAATAAGATGATAGATACTATGAAGGAGATATACAATGAGCGAAGAATTACTTAATGCATTAAGAGATTTTAACTGGACTACTGTATCACCTGGCAAGTATGCGATTCATTATGATCCTAAGAGAAATGGTTCTATTACACAGATTGGGGCAAAAGGACAAACAAAGTCGTTAGATCCCTTTATAATAGTTTCAGAAAAAGTTGGATTAGAGTTCTTGACAGGACAACGTTATCGTCGATCTTATCATGTTGTTAATGAGAAATTAGAAATGAAAACAATTCAATATGCAATANATGAAGCGAGTGATAAGAGACTTAATGCTATAACTGATATTGCAGACATTGAAGTTGGCACATATTTTATAACAGTTAAAGGTGACCCAGACTTAATTATAGATACAATTGAGGTTACATCTGAAAATATAATTGCTGAAACACAACGTATTAAAGAGTATTTAGAAAATAGCGATTGCTATAAGGACAAGTAGTGCCTGAAAAAATCTTAGACATCGCCGAGCTCGATGTAGTTTATTTGAGTTATGATGAACCACAATGTGAAGAGTTTTGGGCAGATTTATTAAACAAAGTACCATGGGCAAAACGTGTTCATGGAGTACATGGCTCGGACAATGCACACAGAGCCGTAGGTGAAAAATCAGAAACAGAAAGATTTATTTTAGTAGATGGTGACAATACTGTTGATCCAAATTTTTTTAATCAACAATTAGCAATTACATCAGAAACAGAAAATGCCACTTTTAGATGGCGTGGGTATAATGTTATTAATGGATTATTATATGGTAATGGTGGATTATCAAGTTGGACCAAAAAATTTGTATCAACAATGAATAGTCACGAAAATTCAGATCCAGACAGCGATGAAGGGCAAATAGAATTTTGTTTTGGTGGTAGTCATGGAAGGTATATGCCTATGCATAACTGNTATTCNACATCNCACCCAAATGGGTCAGNANTNCATTCNTGGAGGGCAGGATTTAGAGAAGGTGTTAAAATGAGTTTAGATAGGGGTAAAAAA
>NZDU01000050.1 GCA_002688875.1 Candidatus Pacearchaeota archaeon
TCCTTCTTGAATGGTGATTCGAAAAACTTTTTCCAACCGCTTATAACTTTATCCCAAAATGGAGATTCAGTGGGAAGATTACCCTCCCAAAAATCTATCGTACCATCCCAAAATAGACCTGTTTTTGTTTCTCGTCTACGGTCGTCTTCTTTCCGTCTTGGTGTAACCTTTCTTTTTTTTGTTTTATTTTTACTTGCCATTTTAACCTCCTACGTTTGGTGGATTGTAGATTTCCCATCAGTTTTAGCTATTCTAACAACATTAGAAAATCTACTCTTAAGATCGCTATTGTGAGTTATTAATAATTTAAGTCCAGTAATATTATCTAATAAATTAAAAAATTCACCAATTCCCGTTTCATCTAGTGAGTCAATCACTTCGTCCATTAAAAGGAAACTAAAATTAGAATAACCTTTATTTAAGGTTAATTCTCTAAGAGCAAATCCTACACAAACTCCTATTCTTTTAGTTTCTCCTCCGGAATAAGTTTCTAAAGCTCTTTTCTTATTTTGTTCATCAATAATAGATAAATCAAACTCTTCTTTGAATTCACCTTTTTTAGATTTTTTCTCTGTAAGAGTATCAAACCTAACTCTCATTCCCACTTCCATCTTGTTTAAATAGGAATTAGTTTGTTCTTCAAATGATGGTAAAAAGGATTCAATCATCCAACGCCTTATTGAAGGGAACCCTTCAACCCAGAATTGATAATCAGCAAACTGAGCTAATAATCCATCCTCTTGTTCTTTTAACTTATCTAAATCTTTTACATCTTTATCAAAGGCCTCAATTCTAGTTTGATTTCTGGCTATTGTATCTTTTAAGTTTTCAAGGGCTCCTTCATTTACTTCAATAGTGGATATAATATCATCATATAATTCTAAATCTTCTGGAGGATATTTTTTAATTTTTAACTCTAGCTTGATTTTCTTTTTTTCTAATCCTTTTAGATATTTTAAAGTAGCTGTTTTCTTTTCTTTCTTTTCTTCTTTTAATAGTTTTATTTTTTCGGGAATTTCATTTAATTCTGCTAATTCTTTATAACCTGTTTTTATTTCATATTCTAAACGCCTATTTTCTTTTTCATCATCATATAGATCATCAAGTTCTTTTTTTATCTTATTATGTTCTTTTATAAAAATAGTCTGTTTATTTTTAAGATCCTTAGATTTCTTAGAAAGAGAGGTTTTATTGAAAGAAGTTAACTCATCATCCTGGAACATTAGCTGACTTTGACAATCTGGACATTCAAGGTGATTTTCTAATTGATTTTCAATGATTAATACTTTTTGTTCTATTACAACATTTTTGTTAGTACAAGAACTCAATTCTTGCTCTAATTTGTTGATATTTGCTGGCAAATCGTGCACGTTTTTTGAAATCAATATTTGTTCTTGATTTTCAATATTTTGTTTAATCTCGTCTCGTTTAGAGAGCTTTTCTTCAAATCCCTTTTGTTGGTTTGCATATATAGATATAATTGTTTCTAAATCGGTAGCAGTCCTTTCCTTCATAAGAGTAAGATCTACTAACTGTTCTTGAAGATCTTTAATCTTGGCTAGAACTTCTACTTGTTTTTTTAATTCTTTAGTTTCTTGTTGATAAGTCTTTATTTGAACTTTAGCATCATTGATTTCACTTTTTAATCTTTGAACATCCGCTTCAGCAGTCAATTTATTTTGTAAGAATTCAATTTGACCTTCTACAGTGTTTATTTTACTTTTTACATTATTAGAATAAACTTTAGCTTTAGAGGTACACTTATCTAATAATTCTAAATTTAGAAATCTTCCTATGAGATCCATTCTATCTCTAGAAGTACTCCTTTTACCAGCAAAAGCTTTAACTGCTTCAATACTAAAATAGGTAGTATTCAAAAAATCATTATAATATTCAGTATTACTTTCTAAAATACCAAAGTAGTTCAACAAATTTTTCTGGGTGGCTACCATAGTTCTTTTAGTCTGGGGCTCTTTATTAATAAACCATTGTAAAGTATGACCTCCCTCAGTTTTTCGACTCCGTTTAATAATTATTTCTCTATCTTCAGAATCAACCAACTGTAAAGATACAGTACACTTTCCCATACCGCGATGCACAACACTAGAACCAGTGTTATCAGTAGGAGTACGACCAAAAATACCCCATGAGATAGCATTAAGAAGAGTCGTTTTGCCTGCCCCATTAGAGTCTGCCCCTGCTGCATCATTATTTTCTCCTATAATTAATATTTTAGTGTCATTGGAATAACGTTCAAAATCCATTTCCACATCTTGACCAAAGACTCCAAAACTATCTATTGATACTTTTTGTAAAATCATGTGATTATTTCACTTAAAATACTTTTTCCTAAGTCTATCATATCCGGCCTTTTATTCTTTTTACAATAAACTTCTACTCCCTCATTCCAAGTAGTAGAAGCATCAATCTCCGGTACTCTAATTCTAGATTCATATATAGTCCTATGTTCTATAAATAGCTTGTGAGCCCTGTGGAGCTTTAATATTTTACTCCTAATTTCCCCCATATTAAATCTTAAGTACCAATCTTCTTCACCCACAAAAATTAGTTTAACTATTTGACCTTTTAAATTTTGCCAATTCTGTAATTCTTTAAACTCGGGATCCTCATTTTCATAAATTGTATATTGAAAAAATACTCTATCTTTAACATCAATAAATTGATGAGTTATTTTTTCTTTGGTGGCTTCTAAATAAACAAAACCTTTTTTATCATTCCTTTCTCCATAATCTACTTTAGCAATACTACCTATATACATCCATTTTTTTGCTGTTTGAGCTTTATGGTAATGGCCTAAAAAGGTAAATCTATGGTGATTAAAAAGTTTACGGCTAAGACCAATACTTAAAACATATTCTGTCCCACTAATTAAAGCCCCATCTACTCCAAAGTGGCCAAATACTACTTGATTTTTATATTTTCTTAATTGTTCTGCTACTTGTTCGTCAGGTATAAAAGGAATAAAAAGGCATTCTATCCCTTTTAAAATTAATTGAGTAGGCTCAGAAATAATAGTAAGGGCATCCGTTTCTAACGTATTTAATAAATCTGTTTCAGTCATGAAAGAATATACTTTATAATCAGTATCATGATTGCCTATGAGAATAATTATAGGTATTTTATTTTTTATTAGAGGGGCTAATACTTGAACAAACTTTTGACGTAAAATTTCTGCGGGATTTATCTTATCAAATACATCCCCAAGGCAAAGCCAATAGT
Organism: Candidatus Pacearchaeota archaeon; assembly: GCA_002688875.1. GTDB lineage: Archaea > Nanobdellota > Nanobdellia > Pacearchaeales > GW2011-AR1 > ARS1285. Next base: position 3,241 of record NZDU01000050.1, read on the forward strand.
CTACCTTTTTCTCTATAGCAAAATTGACTGACTTAGTTAAGTGATCTAGTCTGTCTTGTAGTCTGGAATTAATCCCAGAGGGTAGTATCTTGGCGTACTTGTCCGTAGTCTTCAGGTGTATATCTGAAGTAATTACCGCTGTTAAACTCATCTAATCTCCAAATTGTTTCTCTTAATACAGCATTATCAGTTTGTATATCATCAAACTCTGTTAATGACTCTAATAGATTTAAGGTTCTGGGATTATTACTTTCTACCGTAATAATTTCTCTGTCACGAATGAAGTAGCGCTCTATAATTATTTCGGTACCTTTAAGATCGCTAAGGTAATAAGTTTCTCCTCTTAGATCCTCTGTTACGGAGAAATCTAATATCTCCGGGGTAGTATAAATAGATAAATCATCTTGACCCATTAATAAACTAGTTAACACTAATAAAATAATTTTATTCTTCATTTTTTACTCTCTCCATGAAATGTTGAGGATGCTCAAAAGTTTCTAATAATATTTTTTGAAGAGCCGGTCTATCAAACCAAGAATAAATATGTGTACCTAGATGGCCTAATAAAATATTCATATTTAAACAAGGGTGATGGCCAGACATTTTAGCTCTATAAGCAAAAGCATAATCTTCAGACCTATAAAATCTGAAATTTTCTATGCCATCTTTGGTAGACCTTTCTTCTTCTGTAACTGAGGGATTATAAAAAGCAAATGCAGATTTACCTGGAATAACATTAGGTGCGTGATATTCTAATTCCGGATAATTTTCCTTAATATCTTCATAAACACTCCTGTGTACTAATAAAAAGCCCGTAGCTAATTTATCAGTTTCAATATAATTATCAGGGCGTAGCTTAAATTCAATATCAAACCCCCCCTCTTCATTGTAAGGTATAATACTTGCAGCTTCATTGAAGTTGTGGGACCCCCCTCTCCAAAAGTAAAAGCCTCCCACTATAGTTTTTCCATCTTGAATCCCACTCCTTAATATTTCATCAATAGCATTCATATTTAGAGCAGCCCTAAATACTCCTTCATTTAAAAAGAGGTCAAAAATATCTTTATCCATCCAGTTAGAATAAAAAGCGGCTAACTCAGGCCCAAAGCCGTGAGGAAAAATGATATCATTATCAAGTTGAAGTTGCCATTCACAATCACCATCTAAGAACTGGGCAGCCATTTTGTCTCGGGCTCTAGGTATTAAACTATCACTTCCCAAAAAATTAAATTCCGGTTTCATTTTATCTTTAAAGGCAGAAGTCATAAGAGCCTGCCTTAAACCAGAATCTTGAAGAATATTGATAGAGTTACTATAGGTGGGCATAGAAATCTGTAGTTTAATGGGGTCCTTAAGTTCTTTATGCGGATCCCACCAAGGAAATTCTACCGCCTTCCCTTTTAAAGAGTCTATTTTTTCTTTATTCTTAGCCATTAGTTCATCTCTAATACATTCAAAGTATTAACTAAATTGCTTTTGATTAAATCAACCAAGATTTTAACCTCTTTATCAGCAGGTACTTTGTCTTTGGATACTTTAATTAACTCAATGTAACCATCTACTGTACTTTTTATAGCTGCAACTTGTTTCTTGGTAAGCTTATAGTTTTCAAAAGCTTCATATATTAAATGCTCTTTATTCAACATCATCATTTTTTTCTTTTGTTTTTAATTGTTCTATAGCTCCTGTTCTAAACATTTTTAAGTCTATTTCATTTAAAGGTGGGGCTAATTTATTTTTGGGAGTTCTTATTCTAACAATCTTCCACTTAGACTGGCCATCTTCACCTTTTTGCTTAGACTTTTTCATATAACTCAATCCTATGCGAATTGAAGAAGCAAAATTAATTGCATCCCCGCCAGGGGTATATGTTCTTTCTCCAAACATAACTCCTATTTTATCTTTAGCATGATTTATGAAAATTAAATTGGTTTTGGTTTCATAAATCTTATGGACGGTAGTACCATCCTCCTTCTTTATGAACCTAATCCCCTTACCAGGCGGTTTAACTTGAAAACCTCCCATTAAGTCATTAAAGAAGATAGTATACATTTTAGCTCTCTCCAGGCGCATATTCATCTTCATTGAGGAAGCGTCTATTTGTTCAGATATCTTTCCTGGCTGAAGAGCAGGCATTGAGTCAACTACAATTACGTCACAAGTGTTAGAGGCTAACAGTAGTTTTAGTTTGTATAAAGCATCTTCCCCTAAATTAAACTCGGGTAGAATTAATTTACTATTATCAATTCCACAAGATTCTCCATAATCCCTTAGATAGGCACCTTCGGCATCAAATAGAGCTCCTACTCCACCTTGTTTTTGAACTTGTCCTATCATCCAATAAGCAAGTGTGGATTTCCCAACAGAGGGCTTAGAATATAATTCTATTATTCTACCCCGAGGAATACCCCCGCAGCCTAAAACTTTCTCATTGAGGTCGTCTATATCTGTGGGGATAACTTCTAGTTTCTTACGTTCAGAGGCTAAAGTTCCAGATTCACCTAATAGACCTAGAGCTTCATCAATAGCTTTGGAAGTTGAGTCTACCATTCGGGGAATTCTTCATCTTCTTCCGAATCTTCTTTAACGGCTTTAGTTGGTTTTTCCTCAACTGTTTCTTTTTCCTCAACTACTTCTTGAGCCGGTTCAACTTCCATATCATCTCCAAAAGAGATTTGATTATCCTTTTTATCTCCCGAACTTAGCTTCTTTGGAGTAGGTCTTTCAGTATCACCTTCTAGGAAATCCAGACCCATTTTTTCTAATTGGGTTTGAAACTGTTCTATTGATGGAAACCTATAGCTCCCATTAGGGTTAGTTGCTCCCAGATAGATTGGAAATTCAGCTAGTTTCTGTTTCATATCTTCTGCTGAATCAGGAACTGCTTGTTCTTCCAAATCCAATTTGGATTCATTGATTGATATGTATTCTTCTTCAGTGAAGAACTTTTTCAAGTCCATCTTTTCTGCTAGCTCAGTAGCATTTATACCTAAGTAGGAAACAGGAACTTTACCAGAAAACTTATTGTCTGGGTCTACCTGAACACTATAGCTAGTACCAAATTGTCTACTCTTTGAAGGATCTATAGATTTGGTAATAACAGCATCCCACATAAAGATTAGCCCATGTCTTAATTTGGATTTATCTTTTATGGCTGTAGCTGATTCCAATTCCACCAGTTCTTTATAAACTGTATATGGATATTCAGCTATTTCTACTTTGGGATAGTCTTCACTTTCCTTGTTTATAACAAGGTATAGCCATTTTGTACTGGGATCTAAAGAGGATTTAGTGAATTTCTCTCCTCTAGAAGATCTTATCCTTTTTTCCAAACTAGCTAATACATCAAGAGGGCATCCCTCTTTTGGTCTCCGGAGAATTTTCATTCTTTGTACCATTTCTCCGGTCTCTTGGTCTTCCACCAGGGTTGGATAATAAATCAGGGATTGTCTTACTGGTCCAAAGAGAACTCTATGAATATTGTCCCCTTCATTAACTCTGACCCTGGTTAATCCTCCACCATCGTTGGTGTTTTTAAGGTACGTAGGTTGTCCTAGTTGCATGTTTTTACTCCTTACTTGTTTTTAATAACTTCAAGTGCTGCAATCCTACCGGCTTTGCAAGCTTTTACTATGACTTGCAGCTCTTTCCGGATTCTACGAGCAGCCTTAGCTACCCCTTTTTCAGCTTTGGGCATATCTAGTTCAATATGCTCCATAGCTTTTTCAATAGTAGTTAAACTACTTCTTAGTTGGTTTTGCATCGTTTTTCTCTCCTTTTTTGTTAGAGTTTTCTTTTAATACAAATGTTGGAAATTTTTCTTTTCCCAGAATTAAGTCTTGAGCAAATTCAAATAAGTCTTCCGAAGCATGACGCTTAGACGTACTGTATAATTGATTATATAAGTGCATATTCCAAATTCTTTTGACTTCCCTGTACTTTTCTTTATAGAATTCACTTATATCGGTAACTCCTCGAGGTACCTCATACTCTATTGAAATACTCGGTTTTACTACCTCGTAAGGAGCAACCCTTATAGATTCATTTATTGTTATTGTTATTTTCATGATATCTAAATACTTCTGAGTTTGAAGATATAACTTCTTTTTTTCCTTTAGGTTTTTCGGGATGATTGACCCACTTCACCGTAGCATTAATGCTACATTCAATTAAAGTCCCTATTAAACCTCCATAAAGATTAGGAAATATAAAATAGTCTCCTGCTTCTAGAGTAGAGAGTCTAACCCTCTTCTTACCTATTTTAGTCATTATATTCCAAGCGTTTAATTTATTTAAAAATCTTTGATTACCCATGATCTCTTACACCGAAAGAAAATTTCCTATTTTCTAGCCTCCTTTTCCCTAAAGACTGTAAGTGACCACCTCTATCTTGAAGTATGTCTCTTAGACCAAATAAAAGTTTCTTTTGTTTAGCCATAGCCTCTAAGCGGTCTTGATAGTCGTTGAAAATTTCAGCATATTCTGGAGTAATTAAAATTTTATTTTCTATTTCTGCTTTAGTTATAGAACCAAACCAACTATTAGGCACACTTTCTTTTTCTCTGATCTCTTTTCTTTCATGCATAATATTCCGTCTAATTTCTTCAGTTAAGTTACCATACCAAGCAGTAAATTCTCGGGTTACCTTGGCCATTTTAGTTTCTATTTCAGCCCCCGCAGCTAAAAAAGTAAATCTATAATACGAGCAATTATCCAAAGCCTTATCTAGATCTTCATCCGTTAAATCATCTAAGTTTTCAACTTCAAAAGCTAAAAGCCCATCAACAGCTTTCTTAAAAACCTTTCCATTAATTTCAAATTGGATTTTGAAAAAACTGGGGTCAATAAATTCTTCTTTATCATAAACTAATTTTTTCTTATTTTCTTGACCTATTTTCATCAATCGTTACCCCACCTGTTCTTAAACACTGATATATCTGCTTCTATAGGGAAATTGAATGGTTTTCTTGATTGTTCCATTATTTGTTTTAATTTAGTCAAAATGTGCTTTTCACTTTTATGAACCTCGAGAACAATTGCATCATGCACAGTAAATAAAAACCTAGATTTATAAGGTATTAAAAATTTGTGTATTTGTACTAAAGCTAATTGAGTCAAGTCTGAAGCAGTACCTTGTATAAGAGCGTTTAAACCTTGTCTTAATGCCTCTTGCTTTTTTTCTTCATAAGGGCTCTCTACTTGAGGCAATCTTCTAATTCTACCAAAACAACTTACTATTATCTTTTTAACCATTATATGTCTTTTAACTTTCTTTATAAATCTATCAATTCCTGTATACTTCACAAAAAAGTCCCGTCTAAATTTTTCTGCTTCTCGTAAAGTGATACTAATTTCATCACCTTGTAGTTTTTCAGAAATAGATTGATGAGCTTTTCTAGCTGAGGCTCCGTATAAATACCCAAAATTTACTAATTTTGCAATCTTCCGTTGCCTTTTACTTATTTCGGCAGGAGGCAACTTGAAAATAAATGAGGCAGTTCCTAAATGTATATCCTCTCCAGCTGTATATTGAGCTGTCATTTCTTTATCTTTAGAATAGTAAGCCATAACTCTCAATTCTGCCTGAGAAAAATCCATTTCAACAAAATTATAACCCTTTTCTGGGATAAACATACCTTTAATTATAGGGTCTCTTGGGATATTTTGTATATTAGGATTTTTGGAAGAAATTCTACCTGTTACTGTACCGTGGAGTAAAAAAGAGGGGTGAATTCTATTGTTTTCATCTATCCTATGCTCCATAGGCCTAAGATATGTAGTTAACATTTTTGTTAACTTCCTATATTCTATTATTNNAGNNTNTAATCTCCCCACCTTTCTTTTTTGGAATACTTTTCAAAGCCATTTCTGAGGTAGAGGGTTTTCCTGAAGCAGTTTTCATAATACTGGGGAGCTTCATTTCATCAAAAAGTATTGCTGAAAGCTGCTGAGGAGAATTCAGATTAAACTCTCTACCTGTAATTTTATAGATATCTGCTAATAGTTTTCCAGCTTTAATATCATAGCCCACAATTAGGTCAGCTACATAATCCCAATCTATCTTAGTACCTAATAATTCTGATTCTATATAGACTTTAGAAAGAGGCATATAAAGATTAAAGAATATTTTTTTCAATTTACCCTTTAGTTCGGGGAGCAAAACCTTTGCTAATCTGAAAGTACTTTCACAATCCATAGCGCAGTACCTGCCCAATACATCTAAAGATACAGCGGAAAAAACATTATCATCTCTATCCTTAATACTCATAGCACTTCTCAATTCTCCATCATAATTTTTCATTTCTGGAAAATAGTAGCCCGCTAATTCTTTTAGTCCGTGCTTTTTGTTTTCATCTAATACATAATGGAGTAACATTGTATCTATCCAAAAGTTTTTAACTTGTATGTCCCAGTGATATTGAATAAATTTTATATCAAATTTACCATTGTGAGCTATTTTCTTTACCGTAGGATCATCCATAATATATTTTAGTATTTCTTCAGCTTCACTTTGTTGCTGACCCCAAAAGTATTCTCCATCAACTATAAGGGGTACATAATAAGCCTCACCTTGTTTAGCACAAAACCCTATCCCTAAAATCTGGTCCTTATGAAACTCTAATCCGGTTGTTTCAATATCAAAAGCAAAAGCCTTAGCTGTTCTCATAGTCTTTTCTAAAATTTCTAAATCATCTAATTCTTCTAAAATGTAATAATCCCCTTGAGGTTTATCAATTTGAGTTTTACCATCAATTACATCTTTAAGAGTATTTAAATCTCTTTCAAATTCAACTATATATTGAGGTGACCTTAGAATATAAGCTGGATGAAAAATTGGGAGTACTGGTCCATAAGGAGTTTCAGTAACAATTCCTCTATTAGTGGTAATACCGCCTTTAATTTTCATCCTTTGCATAGCGGTAGCTCCTAATGCTGCTATATATTTAGGTTTTATATGATTTATAATAGCATCTAGATTATCAGAACAATATCTAATTTCAGTAGCAGTGGGTTTTCTATCTCTAATACGTTTAGATATTGGATCTTCAGCTTCGGGTCTACAACAAACTACATTACAAACGGCAAAATTAGTAATTCCAATTTCTTTTAGTTTTTTTTGGAGGAGTTTACCCGCACGTCCTTGGAACGCTTTGCCTGTAAGTTTTTCATTTTTTCCTGGTGCTTCTCCGATAAACAATACATCTGGATTAGACAGGTTCCCCCAATAATTATGAGGATTATGGCTGTCATGATTATAAAGTATACAAGCTTCACAATTACTCTGAGGTAAATTTATTGTATTTTGTTCTTTTGTAGTCTTTGTCAAATTCAGTTCCTTTGAAAATTTCTCTTTCTTTATAAAGCCTGTATATATCTTGTCTTAAAGCATGAATTTCGTCTCTAGTTCTTTTTAACCATCTTCTCAACCTAATTCCAGCTCGTTTATTCCCCTTCTTATAAAATTTAAGTAAATCCTTTTGATTATTTTCAAGTTCCTCCAGCCACCTCTCAATCTCAGCTTTGGATTCTTCTAAAGATTGTTTTATTTCTTCATAATTATACATCTTCTAAGTCCTTCACTAATTCTATTATCATTGTATTCCTCGAATATTTCTTCAGGTGTCTTTGTTTGTAAATCCATTTCGCTGCAAGTACACATTATATAGTCAATGATTTTCAACACATCATCAATAGTGTAATTATCTGCTTCTATATAGGTAATTTTACCTTTACCTATTGCATCCGCATCTATACCTTCACAATCTAATTGTTTATCCCAAGGACCTGGTCTTTTTTTATTTAAATCATATGGCTTCATCGTGTAGATCTTGTAAACACCAGGGATTTACCCCAATCTCCTTTCTTAAATTATTAAATTCCCCAAAATCATTGCCATATCTTTCCCAAAATACAATCTGTTGTACTCCCGCTGCAGTTAGAATTTTATAGCAGTCTATACAAGCCTGATGAGTGATGTAAGCAATCAAGTTATCATACCTCATTTCTAAATTAAGTACGGCAGCTACCTCGGCATGTATAGTCCTAATACAATGGTCGTTAATTATTATACACCCTGACGTTGAACAATGAGGTGAACCAGGATGACTACTATTATAACCAGTAGCTTTGATTCTATTATCTAACCCCACTAATACACATCCAACCTGGGCTCTAGGGCACGTACCCCTTTGAGCAGCTAACTTAGCTATCTCCATAAAATATTTGTGTCTATGTATTCTCTTCTGCTGTACCATGTATTTTTTCCTTATACTCTGATTTTGGGGGTGTATGGTCGTCATCACAAATATGTATGACCTTTGGGAGATTCTCATCTACAATCCTGGGGAAAGATATACTAATTTCATTCAAAGCTTTTAAAAGGCTCAGCCGTATTGCTTCCCGCCCCTCATTCTTGTCCACTCTAGACGGTACGGCTTTTAGTAGGTAATCAACCTCAGCTTTGGATGTGAACCTTAAAACTTTAATAGTTAATACTTCTGGGCCCGTTTTCTTTTTTTCCATTTTTAATTCCCATTTTTATTTTGTTAATCTTCTTAACCCACTGTTCTATTTTAGTTAAATATTTTATATCTCCTGTCTCTTTTAGTTTAACCTTAAAATTTGAAACATCTTTACTTAAAAAAGATAAATAGGCTTTAGTTAAAAGGTCATGAGAGTATTTAGCTAAATCTTTTACATGTTCTAACATATATAACCTTGTAGCATACTTAGGGTTGTCAGCCAATTCTTGGATTAAACCCTTTCCTGCTTTTTGGATTTGTGCTACAGTCTGTGCCCCTAATTTTTTGATTAAATAACTATCTAATTGGACTGCCCCCTTATTATAAGCTGAAAGCAAGACTAATTCTTCATTTAACTTTAACTTTAAATCTTGAGAGGTAATTACTTCACTGCTTAAAGGAGCCCTTTTAAATTCCTTTAACCAATGGTCTAAATATTTTTCATCAAAACTTGATAATTCGCTTAGTTCTCTAATAGCATAACTCAGCTTAATCTTATTATAGCAAGAAGCTAGTCTTTTGAGTGCTCCTTCTACCCCCTCTTGTTCAAAAGCAAAACTAACCATAGAATAACTATATTTAGAATTTAATTTTTCCCAATTAAACCTGTGTTTATATTTAGCAGCCTCATCTGGATCCTTCCCCTCTAAATAAATTATATTTAAGTCTACCCCTCTCTGAGCTAACAATTCAGCTATTCTTAAAGAAGCTTTAGCTCCCGCCTCATCTCCATCACTAAAAATAGTAGCCCGTTTTATTGATTTACTTAAAATACCAGCAGCCTGGCTACCAAAGTAACTCCCCGATACAGCCACTGCATTTTGTACACCACGTTGGTATAATTGTAGCACATCAAACTGGCCCTCTACTATGACTACTTCTTTAGATTGAATAATATACTTTCTATTGAAATTCCAACCATATAAAAGGCTTTGTTTTTTAAACCAATCAGAATCTCTGCTATTTAAATATTTAGGAATCTTTTTGGCAATTCCTAAAGTTCTACCAGTAAAGCCCATAATGTTATCCCTGTCATAAAAGGGAAATATTATTCTATTTTTAAAATAATCTCTAAAGTGGCCCGCGTCAGTTTTCAAAATTAAGCCGGCTTGTCTCAATATATTTTTGTTTAGGTTCTGCTCAGTTAACCAGGTCCAAGAATTAGGACTATATCCTATATTAAATCTTCTAGCAGTTTCTTGAGTAATCCTTCTTTCTCTTAAATTAAGACGAGCTTTTTCTGATAGTTCACTTTTAGTGAATAGAATATCTCTATATAATTGTGATACTATTTGGTTAATTTCAAAAATAGCTTCAAACCCCTTTTTTTCTTCAGCGGGGGCTAAATCTGGTCTACCAATAAGTTTAGCTAATTGAACTAAAGCCTGGTGATAAGGTATATCCTCATAATTTTGAATAAAATTAGCAGCGTTACCCCCCTTACCACAACCCGCCCCAAAACATTTGAAAATTCCTAATTTAGGAGAAACGGAAAGAGAGGGGTCACTATCTGTATGAAAAGGACATTTAGATCTATAATTATCCCCCGCTTTTTCTAGAGGTAAATATTTTTTAATGACATCTACAATATCAACTCTAGCTAATATTTCTTGAGTTTGTTGTCTTAAATGCATTCTTCTAATTGATGCTTAATATAATAACAAAGAGCTGTACTGACTTGGGGAACTATGGACTTTCCAACTTGGTCCAATTGACCAGTCTCAGTTCCGTGAAATATGAAATGATCTGGAAACCCCATTAATCTAGCACATTCTCTTACTGTTAAAACACGTGATTCATAGGGGTGAACAAATCTAGAACAATGGCTAGCTACCACTCCTGATGGTTTATCGGGATGGAGCCTTTTATTATTTTGTGTACCATAATAAGATTCTCCAAACTGTAACTTTTTAAAACCCTCTATACGTTTTTGAGTATGTCTGGGCCTTATTTGATTTGGTTTACCTTTTATATTTGCAAAAGCTGTCTCTACGGTTTTTCCAATATCCCAACGTTGATGTGTATAGTCGTAAGAGGTTCTCAATAAAGTTTCTAAATCGAAATTAGGTATAAAGCTTTTACATCCAATAATAAAAACCCTTCTTCTATTCTGAGGAACTCCAAAATCAAAGGCATTTAATTTTATGGTTTGAATATTGTAGTCCTCCATTACTAATACGGGATCGGAACTCCCCGAAAATCTTAGAGCATTACCCTCAAACCAAAAGGTTTTTAAAACATTTGGAACATTTTCTAGAATAAAACTCTCGGGTTTTGCTTTTAGTACATACCTCAAAAATTTGAAATAATCAAATTTATCTAATCCATATTCATG
>NZDU01000051.1 GCA_002688875.1 Candidatus Pacearchaeota archaeon
TGGTATTTTATCTGTACCAATCCAAACTACTTTCTTTGCCCATTTAACTACTTTCTTTTCCCACTCGGGAACTGCAGAGAAATGTAAATAATTTTTTAATCCTAAATCAAAACCAGCCTTTAACGATAAATCTAACGACACGTGAACACATAAAGATTCTATTTTATCTTTATTGTACTCTATTACTTTATGTGGTGTATAATATCCATGTAGAATATGAATCTTTCTTGCATTTTTTATTGTTTCTTCAAATCCACGAGGATCATATCCTTGCCAAACAATCTCTATTGGACTATCATATTTAATTTTTATATTTTCAGGTCTACGGCGATGAATTAGTAACTTACTTGGATAATCTAATTTAGGGGCTACCTCTCGTAACCAATTATTAACCCAAACGTCTGAGCCACCATAAACCATAGAACCACCACCTGTTGAATAATAAACATCATACATTACATTACCATCCTGATCTAATACATTCTATAATATATTCTCTTTGTTCTTTAGTAACCCACCAACCTACTGGAATTGAAATTAATTGTGGTATAATTTTATCTACCGTATGTAAATGAATTTTAAATTCTGATACGCAAGTGTGAATATCATTTCTCTCATGAACCTGTGAGACCATAATATTACATTCTTTCATATGGTTCATAAAACCTTGTCTATTATCAACCAACATACTATAAATCCAAAATGAAGATTGTCTATCAGATTTTCTTTCTAAAACTGTAACACCAGAAACATTAGATAATTCATCGTCATAATATTTTGCATTATCTCTATGCTTACTAACAATTTCATCCATATATTTTAAATTTCCTAAACCAACAGCCGCACTAACATCATTCATATGAAATTTAAATCCCCATTCTTTAATATCTTCTTCACATCTAAAATCTTTTCTATTGGTTTCTCTATCAATACCATACCATCTTAATAATTTGGCCCTATCATATAATTCTCTATGAGGTAAAATCATCATACCACCATCTACTGCAGTAATATGTTTTATTGCTTGAAAACTATAAGTACATATATTACCATGATTACCTAACATCTTTCCTTTATATGTAGATCCCATAGCATGTGCACAATCTTCTATTACTGCTGGTTTGAATCCATATAAGTCATATGTTTTATTTTGTATTTCTTTTACCCTATCTAAATCTACAGGATAGCCACCCCAATGAACTACATAAATAACTTTAGTATTTGGTGTAATCTTTCTTTCTAAATCATCCAAATCCATATTAAAATTATCTGGATTTACATCAACCCATTTTATTTTAAAGTTATTTGCTAATACAGGCCAATTTGTAGCTGTACAAGTTAATGGTGTGCACAACACTTCATCACCAAGTTTTAATCCATCCCATCTATCAGATTTATTTTTTAGTAAATGAAATGCTAAATGTTCAGCTGATGTAGCACTATTAGTTGTAACTATATACTCATTATCAAATATATTTTTTAATTCATTTTCAAATTCATCTACTTTTGATCCCTGTCCTATAAATCCACTACCCAAAACTTCAAGGGCATTTTGTTTAGATTCGTCTGACATAAATACTTTGAATAGTGGTATCATTATTTTTTCTCTATTATAGCTAATACAAATGTTCCAGATTGTCTATGACCAGTTCCTTCATTATATTCTACTTCTTTAATTGTTCCGTCCCACAATTTTGCACATTCTCTAACAGCTGGAGGTTCGGGTGGCCATCCAGTATCTCCCGCCACGATTATATATCCTTTAAAATTTTCATTAGAATAAATTTTATCACATAAATATTTATTGTCTTCATCAACATTATTGGGCCAGAAATAATAAACATCTGCCTTCGGAAAATCATCAAAATCAAGTTCATAATAATCTCCCCTCATAACATCCAATCCCCTCTCAATAGCTGGATTTATCCTACCACTATATTCTAAACCAACAACCTTCTTTGCATATTTAGACATAAAAACCATATTATCACCTTCAGCACATCCCAATTCACATACAACTTTATCTGTTATGATATCTTTTATTGATTCTGATATGGCCTTGGGTGATCGGTAAGGGGATGTTGTAACACTCCATAAATCATCACAATACCAAATAAAATTTTTACTTTCCTTATCATGATAAACAGTATTGTAATAAAAATTTTCCAGCCGTTTTTTCTCCTCAATGCGCCACTTACAAAAACCATAATCTCGATATTGTTCTTTACAATATTGTGTGTCTTGTACATCATCATCCAATCTACGCAATTTATATCCCATTTTTAAAAAAATACTTGTGCTCTCTACTTCTCCTATTTCTTCTGCATCGTTATACTCTTTTGAATTTGAATATGGAATATTCCCATAAAATTGAACTAATTCTTTTAAAAAACGCCGATGAGTACATCCCTGACCACTATGACAATGTGGCCATATATATTTCTGTGGGGGTCCCTCTCGAATACAATCTTTAGCAATTCCATGTTGAGTACCAACAAATGCACACGTTTCATCTCTTTCTAAAACATCAATACACATTCCAACATAACCTTCTTTAAACCAATTTTCGTCATCTTCAGTAAAAAACCAATAATCATATTCATCTTGATATTTTTTCCATACATAATCTCTTGATTTAAAACCGTACCCTTCTCCATTGTCCCACGGCCTATTCATTGTTATTATAGTTCCATTTTTTGTCTTAGTTCCATTTAAAGAATCTAATAATTCTATTACCCTATAATTATTTTCTTCTAATAAATGATTGACTATTATAGTATCACAGTCTGTTCCCTTATCTATATTTTTTTCCATTTCTATCATAACATTAAACATATCTAAGGTTTCATTGTAATCCAATGGCCATTTTCTTCTTGGTCCAAAATAAGTTGTTACTACTTTACATGCATTTTTCATTATTATAATTCATCTTCTTTTTTAAATTTATTTCTAATTTCGGTTGTTGACATTTGTTTCGAATATGGAAAATATATAATTTTTACTCCGTAATTTTTTAATATTTTTTCATACTTCATCCAGGTAGGTGATTCATACCAATCATCCCCAACAAATAATATATCATATTTAATCTTTTCATATGCCCTTACTTTATCTATTTCATTCTGAGGAATAGCAGTATCGACACACCGTATACTACGAACTATTTCAATACGATGTTCATATGGTATAACACACTTTTCCTTTTTATGTGAAACTATACCATCTATCGTAACGGCCACAATTAAATGATCACACATCGATTTTGCATTTCTTAAAATATTTAAATGTCCCACATGGAACATATCAAATGAACCACAAGTATATCCTATTATTTTCTTATCTGATTTCATATCCAATCATCCCTTAAAACATATCCACCTGGTTTTCCATTTCTAATTGGATCACCATCAATGGAATCTTTACCATATCTTGAATCTTGTGTTATATATTCAATAGAGTTAGATGGACATTTAAATTTAAAACCTTCTAACATTATTTCTTCTAAATCATTATCAAAATATTTTTTATCAACCGCCCTTTTTAATTTTAATCCAGAAACACCATGTGCATTACTAACCACATCATCTTTAGCTGATATATATTTATTACCATATTCAATATAACATCTACGTTCTGTACCAGTTATATTTCCTTCAGAAAACATATAATTTATTTCTTCAATTTGATCGACATGCCTATGAAGTCTACCAGCATAAAATTTTTCTGCATTAAAATTAGTTATATAATTAATATTCTCATTACTAATACCATCAGGATTGTCTATTTGAAATAAACCAATATCTGTATCATCATCAAACAAAGGTATCCTTCCATTTCTTACTGCCCCCAATAAAGTTCCACAATCAATCCACCATTTTATTCCTTTATTAGTAAAATTTTCGCATGTTTTTTTAAGATGTTCGGCCATGATTTTTTTACAATAACGAGATGTATATGGTGACCAAGAATTATAATAACAATCATATAACCTTTTTGGTGTTGTAATTATACCAGAAAAAGAATCAATTCTCATTTCCCTAAAAACTTTATCACCAAAAATACGATAAAGATATGGAATGGGATTTCCTAAACTAAACACTTTAATTGGCCCATAACTATAAATTTTTAATTCTGATTTTTCTTCTATAGTAACATCGGGGTTATAATCTATTTGAATATAAATATCATCCGTCAAAATAATCTTTTCTCCAGATAAAGTTATTTTATTTTCTTTAAATGTATTTCGTAAATTTTCAATTTTATTTTTATATTTAGAATCACAACCGATATGAATACATTTACTATATACTATATGATTTCTATTTCTAACTGCCCCTAAACACGAACTCCTTATAAGAAAATATTCAACTCCAGCATCAACTAAAATATCATGAGTTATACTCATAAGTTCATAAAAATTATATACAAGACTATGAGAATTAATACTATATTCGACCGGCGTATATTCAAGAATATAACAATCATCTTCTTCAGTAATTTCCCAATCTTTCATATCTATCAATTTATCTACACCATCTATCTTACTAATAAAAATTATATCACTAACATAAGAAATATATTTCAAAAAATTTTTTTCTAAATAATCTAAATCCGTGCTATCCAAAACTAACAAATCACATTCAATAGGAATTAAAGGATTTAAAATAACTTTTTTTTCTATAGAAAATTCATTTAAATGACTATACATTTTATTCCCAAGAAGATTATCAATAGTATTCATACCTTGCTCTATTGCATTATAAATTAGTTTATTATCAGGTTGATCAGATATAACTACGGTATTTATGGAATCTACTGCATAATATTTTATTAAATTTAACGTCTTTTGGTATTGGTCTAACATTTTCATTATCTCCTTATAAGTTTAACATCATCGTATTTTAAATCAACTAACATTTGATAATGATCTTCTTTTGTTTTTGTTGGTAATTCACACCAATCCATTACTTCATTAAAATAGTCAATATCATTGTTCATCTTATCAAAATCACATTTTCTATTATTACATTTTAAATCATCTCCTATTTCAGTAAATAATTTATATTGAAATTCATTCATTTTTTCAAAGTGTTTACCCTCAAAACTTCTATTTTCCATTTTATCTTTCTTTTTCTTATCAACAATTAATACTCTAGCATTTGGAAATATCTCTATAAGATATTCTATCCATATCATATTAAATGGTTTCTTAAATCCCCATTTTAAATCTAATGAATTATCTCCCCAAAATAAAGATAACATATTAACAAATTCTCTTTTAAATAAATCTAATTCGGCTGAATTCACAATACCATTCTTACCTAAAATTAACCATTCTCGTGCAACTTCAGAATTAGAAATTAATTGAAATATATTATCGATGTTATTACCCACATCCTTATATAACTTTTCTTTAATTATTTGTCTAACAAAATACCATTGTAAAATTGTTATAGCTGTTGATTCAAATGTTTTCCTATCCTCAGATCTACAAACATCATTACCTATAAATAAACCGCAATACTTTAACATTTTTGCTATATAAGATGTTCCCCCTCCAGGAGCACCACAGATAAAAATTGGTTCTTTATTAATATTATTAAAAATATATTCACCATCAAACTTATGTATATCTTCTGAAAATCTATTTTGTAATTCAGAAATATGTGGTGTCTTATAAGTTATTTTTTTTATTAATTTATCATTTTTAGTTATATAGATACCAATATCACTAAATTTATCATCATCTTCTAATTCTGGTCTATCTAAATTTGTATGTATCCAATGATTAGACATTATTGTTGCGGTGAAATGAAAATATCCACGCAACTTATTAACAAAAGATATCCTATAAAGTTCATCTACAGTATTAGTATTTCTCATATCTGCTTTAATCCAAAGTCTTTGTTTGTCTGCATCCCAAAAATCTGTTAATATCAAAATTTCAGTTTCACTTAATTTATAAATTTTTTCTGAAAGTAAAAAATTATTCATTTTCATTCTTTTCTATTTTTTTATAATAAAAGGTCATAGTTTCCATCTTTTTTTATATTATTAATATCATTTGAAGTCCATTCTTTTTTATAAAACCAATCCCATTCTCTTGTATATTCATTATATAAATTTGCTTCTATCCTATATATATTTTTATCTTCTATATCAGGTAATTGGGACCAAAATGATTTATTATGATCAGTTAAAGAAATTTTCTTTTCAAAGGAAAGTTTATCATTAATAAAAAATGATATATGAAAATTATTATTTACATCACTAAACATAGAATTATTAAATGTCTGAGATTTATTCTCTCTATCCCAATGATTAATAATAATAAACATTGGTTTTAATCCATGATGTTCATTTTCAGATAATAATACAGTTCCTAATAAATGAAAATTTTTAATTTTTGGGTTTATATTTTTAGAATGTATTGGTGGTTTTGAATGCATTAGATTCATATCAGAATTAGGGAATTTACTTTCATATGGTATTTTTCCATCTCTAATATTCAAAATATATTCATCTTTAACATTTTTTAAACAAGTAAATATATGGTGTTCTAACCCAAGTTCCCATATAGTTTTAGAAAAATCAATATTATCTATCATAAAATCTACATCGGAAAAGAAAAAATCACAATTAACTGAATCTACATCTTTATTATTTTTAATAATTTGATATGTTTCAAACCAAGCCTTTTTATTACTATTCAAAGTTTCCTCATAAATATCATAAAAACTATGTAAGTCTGAAATATTAATTATATCATCATTATCCATAAAAAAAACATATTTTTTATTTCTCGCCTTTGCCATATAAAATGAATTTTTAATATTACTCAAAACGGCAGGATGGTGATCATATAAACTTTTTGAAAACCGAGTCAATAATACTTTTATTGGATCATAATGCCAAAACCAACTTTCAATAATATTATTCGATGATCCGCCATCATATATATTATTATTCTTATCATACACATAATAACTAACTAAATTTTGAATTGTAGTTGATATGGGATAATGAGATACTAAACAGATATCAATATCTAATAAACTTAAATTTAATATACAATCATGAAGTAATTTATTCTGTTCTATTGTTTCTGCCCACGTATTTATAACAATAATGGATTCTTCTTTAAATTTAGTATTCATGTTATTGTCTCACCATTATAATATTATTGAGTTTGCCAGGTATATTCTTACTCATACACTTCCAACCAAGATTTTCTAAAAAAAACTTAACATAAATACCCTTACCGATATCTTCTGTAATCTCTATTCTTTTTCTTGATGATTTACTCAAATCCGAGTCGTACCAAAACCAATCAACCCACATTGGAGCAAACCAATTATCATCTACAATAACCAATGCATCCCAAGATAATTTTTTATAGATAGCTACTATCTCTTTCAAATGATGATGCATTGAAGGCCAAGGTTTTTGTAAATTTAAATCATATGAATCTTGATGTAAAATATCTATATTTTGTCCTTTATAATTCTTTAAATATTCAACCGAATCCGAATGTATATATTCTATAACATCCGAAAATTCTTTTGTTTGTTCTTTACAAGATTCTATTCTATTTTCATCTATATCAATGGTTATTAATTTTCCCCCAACATGATTTTTTATAAAATCACCCAATATATATGTAGAACCCGTTTCTTTAGCTATTGAAGTTCCTGTTTCAACCATGCATATAGGTCTCTCAATCTGATACATTTTTTCTATCATAAACAACCAAGATTCATATCTATAAGAATCATGATAAAGTTGAGTATCTTCAGGACATAATAACTCATTATTTTTATATTTTTCTAAAAAGGTTTCTGCTTTAAATTTAATATTCATATTAAGGTTTCTACTTTTTCCTGCATTAAATTACTTTTTTTATTTTCGCTGGAAGTCCTATATGTGTTCCAGAAATATTAATATCTTTAACAACTCCACTATTCAATCCTACTTTAACATTACTACAAATTCTAATTTTTTCTCTAACTGAAGAATTAGTGCCTATATAAAATTGATTCTGAATTTCTACATCACCTGAAATTATAGATCCGGGCATCATACTACAAAAATCACCTATTTTACAATCATGTCCAATATGATTACCTCTATTTAAGATTGCATGATTACCTAATTTTATGTTAGTAGTTAAAATGCTATTTATACCAATAAAACAACCTTCTCCTATTGTAATACTATAGTCATCAAGTATTTGGGCCGTGGGATGTATAAAAGTAAAATATTTAGTTTCTTTAGGCAATTTATTAACAATTTCGCGGCGGGATTTACTATCTGCCACGGCAACTATTATTTCATATTTTAATGGATCAAATTTAGATATAGGTTTTGCTACATCATTAGCATATTCATCATCTACAAAAAATATAGTTGGCTGTTTAATTTGACTTGCCACTTCTCTGGCACATCCTCCATAACCAAATATTGCTAATTTCATTATTGATATACCTTAAATTTTGATAAGTCAGGATAAGGTAATTCCAAATCCTCATTATATCTTTTAGTACTATCTATATTATAAAATTGTTTCATACATAATAATCCCCTAACCGCCACTTCAGGTAACATATACATATTCCACCCCAACATATCAAAATTATCATCATGATAAGAACACTCCCTTCTTCCACTAAATCTGGCCCTACGAAACCATAAATATGCATTATAATCATCAGTCAAAATAGCCCCGCCCTTTGATAATTTTAAATGTTTATATGGGCCTGTAAACGACAAGCACATATAAGTATTTGGAATATACATATCGGCTGTAAATCTCAACGCAGAATCCCAAACTTTAGTTGGTTTTAATTGATATGCACCCTTTAATGTTTCACCCTTTACTTTTTCGAAAACAACCTTCCCACCAGCATGTATAATTTCACAAGGAACTGAAGGATAAGTTCTATTTGGTATAGTTATTTCTTGTCCTTTTATATTTTCATACATTAAAGATAAAAAAAGTGCATTACTACTATTATCTACTGCTATACAATATTTAGCATTAGTATATCTACACAATTCATCTTCAAATTTATCTGTTATATCATATATCGAATCTATATTCATATCTTTAACTCGACTTTCTTTTCCCAAAACTCAATAAAATTATCTACCGTTTTATCATCTAACTTTTCCATTTCTCTCAAGTGGTCAGGAACTAAATCAATAGTTTTATTTGCCCATTCTATATCTTCAATACCAAACGCACAACCATACTTTCTATGTGGATGTTTTAATCTATATTCTTCTGGAGTCATATTTTTCCACTCTGTATGTTCAACTGCATTATACAAAATAGTTTTACATCCACACAAACCAGGTAAATAAGTCATTGCCGTATGTTTATCAAAGGTTATTAAATATTCGTATTCATTCAACTTTTCTCGTAAATATGAAATTCCACCTCGTTCTATCCAATCTGATATATCTTCTGAATTAAATGGTTTTAATATAGATTCATAATCTTCTGGAGTATTCTTATGTAATATATGACAAAATCCCTTTCTCCTACCATTATTTGTTTTATAAAGATTTTCAAAATTATAATGTACAGCCTTTAAATGTTGAGTAGATCTATCTGTTTTCCATGTACTAAAATTAAAATATGCATCATTTTCACTTTCTATCCAGGAATGATTTAAATCATCACTTAAAAACCATCTGGCATTAAATTTTGTTTTAAATGGTTGACCTGGTTGTATTTGTGGATATATTGATATAGTTTCATTAAGTGGAAATTGTATACTTTCATTTAAAACCCACACACCACTATCGTAATTTATTGATGGTATAAAAAAAATATTTTCATGTAGAAACGTTGGTTCACTAAAAATTACAACTCTTTGGCCTCGTTCTGCTAACTTATATGCAAGTTTATGCATAACCAAATCTCCCCCACGCCAAGATTCTTTTCCTTTTGAAAGGTCTAATGGTGGTGTAACGTGAACTTCTACCAAAAAAGTAAGTCTATCTTCACTATGTAATATCATCTATATCTTCTTTCTGAAAGTAAATATCTATTCATTATTTATCTCCCTTATTTTTAGATCTTCTTCACAATAAAATATATTCCGTTCTAACCACTTAATTTCCTTTATAACTTGTTCTGATGTTATAGTTTCAAATTCATACCAATCATCCATTGATTTTATTTCTTTTAAAGGATTCCAATTCCAATCACCTGGATCCAATATAAAATCTTTATTATTAAAATATCCTGATTTTTCATTATCATTATAAATTCTAATACAATCAAATTGAAATTCACAAAATGGTTTTGAAAATGATGAAATTAAAATTATTTTTGCTTTACACGCCCAAGCTAACCAACTTAAACCACCCCCGATTCCAATAAAAAATTCACAATGTTCTAAATATTGAATTCTTCGTTCTAATGGTTTATCACCACTGTCATCACTGGTCGTGGTTGGTATAGTATTCCAATATCCGTCTGTGCCAAATACTTTATTTTTATCAATACAAACAACTTTATAACCTATTCCATTTAAATAATCAACAACTCTTTGCCATCCATTCAACCTATTCCAGTACTTACATTGTGAAGTTGATTGAATTGATATACAAACATATTTTTCTTCAATTGGTCTCTCATATCCTAATTTAAATTCTGGTCTAATTTCTTCATATTCTAAACCAAGAATATCTGAGGCCGTTTGTTGTAATGGTACTGTTCTGACATCGATTGGATTTCTTGTTCCATCATAAAACCACCCAATTTCATATAAAGGAATTCTATTTGAAATAGTAAATTTAGAACCAGGTTCTATAAATTCAATATCAGGATATTGTTCCTTAAATAACTGATTCCAAAATGTAGTACAAACAACTTCACAATTATGTTTCTTTCTAAATTCTTCAACATAGGGTATCCACGCCAATGTATCACCTAATGCTTTAGTACCAAAATGAATATGAACTTTTTTATTTGTCAAATCTAATTTGTACTCATAAATTACTTCATCATCAATTGAAACTCTAATTAACCAATTTACATAATACTTAATATAACATTTTGTCCAATGACCAGATTTTATAGTATTAGAATATAAGAGTTTGTTAGTATCTCCGTCAATAAAATCAACTTTATAATCTAAATCTCGACCATTAATAGTTACCCTTGCCCCATCAGAAAAATCAATATCAAAAAAATTACCTCTTTCTTTAAAATATTCTGTTTTCTCAATTTCCTTTAAAATTTCATATCCCTTTTCTGCTGCCTTATTCCAATTAAAATTTCTTCTTATTATTTCAGATTCTATTAAAGAATTTATTCTATAATCTTTATAATTTTCATAAACATCCCTCATAACTTTAGATAAATCATTATAGTCAGGTTCACAATAATTTCCATCATAATGACCTTCACCATCATTAAAAGTACTTCCCTCACCCAAACTATAAGGTTTTTCTCCAATTATTTTTACAGGATAACCTAATCCCCTTGCAAATTCTAATTGTCCACCCCAATCTGAATAAATAGATGGAATACCACATGCCATTGCTTCTATCAAAGGTAAATTCCATCCCTCACTTCTTGCACAAGATAAAAAGACATGACCAATCTTCATATATTTAATATAATCTTCTCTTGAAACAAAACTCTTTATTTTAATTCTATCGTCTTCAAAACCATAATGTTTTAATCTTTCTTCTGTACTATCCATCCCATCTACTGAAAAAGGATTATCAATAGATGCAATTAAATCAACTGGTTCATCTTTATCAAATGTTTTTAAAAATGTTTCTATTATTTCGGTTGTAGATTTTCTATAATCCCACCTACCAAACAACAGAAATTTAAATCTACCATCATTATAATCATCTAATAAATCTACTTTCTCTGGATAAAAAATATCTTGATGAACTCCTTCTGGTACAACTTTAACTCTTTCAGATGGATATCCTTGTTCAATAGCACATTCTTTTTGCCAAGTAGACGGCACCCATAACTGATCAAAGGTTAATAAATTGTTAAATTGGTCATCTGGAAACCTTGTACTTTCCCAAACTACATATGCTATTTTATATCCATTGTATTGATGATACATATAATAATGATTGGATTCAACCAAAACAATATTAACATCAGGAATAAAATTTTCATCATATGAATATATTGGAAAATCTTTTAATTCTTCATTTTCCCATAAACTTTGCTCTACCAACATATTTTTATGTTGTTCAGTCAGGTATGGTTCTTTGTCATGATTCTGACCGTTCCAATTTTCACCAATAGTAAAATTTCTTACCTTGATTGGAATTAATTTATCTAAATAAGTAAAAAAGTTTCTTGAATGACTATTATAACCAGTATTTCCTATTAAACTTGTGTGTGCTTTTATTTTCATTTATAACTTATATTTCTCCTTTAATAAATAGATATTATTTTTTCTAAAAGTTAATAAAAATTATCCACAATGATAAGTACATCCAACCCAAGCAGTTTTATAAGTAACACCATTATGAGTTGTTGAACCCGTTGTGTAATTACCTGTGGTAAAATCACAATCAGTAGTAATTTACTTGGGTAATCTAATTTAGAGGCTATTTCTCGTAACCAATTATTTACCCAAACGTCACTACCACCATATACTAACGAACCACCTCCTGTGGCATAATAGACATCATAACTCATTAATTTTCCTAATTTTAAGTATCAAAAACAACTTCAAAAAATCCTATTACATTATCAATCGTCCTCCAATTACTAATCATTGGACGCATTTTAACTTGAATTACATCCCCTGCAGCGAATGTATCGAGTCCCCTGGATTGAGTTCCATATGTAGAAAAATAAGTGTTTGCATCTACATTTACTCCTGGTGTAGAATATGTCCCATCAAGTGAATTATTTATCAAAATATCACAATACCACAAGACTGTAAGTGCACCACTAGTTCGTTGGAATCTTGCTCCTGCACCTACTATACTACCTGGTCTGTGCATAACATAACCTAAATTTGGACTCATTTGGACCCCATTGGTTGTTTTCATATAATAAGCAACACCACTTGCAACAGTTGTACCAAAGTTGAATATAGCTCGTGCTCCTTCTATTTCTCCGTCTACAATTAAATCATTTTCTACTTTAACATTACCAGAATCAAAATAACCTGCCCAATTAGTTGCACCCCCCACAGCTTTACCTTTTATACCTATCGCGACGCCATCTGTTGCAGAAGTAGTATATCCAGAAATTGATATTGTCTCCATTGTAGAATTATACTGTGATACTGTATTTGATGTATTAACAGCGAAATTAACTTTACCATACACCGTTGGGGAATATCCATTAATAACCACTTGATTTTGTGGTCCACTTTCATTCTCCTGGGTATTACTCT
>NZDU01000052.1 GCA_002688875.1 Candidatus Pacearchaeota archaeon
AATGGCGACTCCAATTGTTACAGGAGCTGTTGCTTTATTAAAACAAAAATATCCTGATTGGAGTCCTGATGAGATTAAGATGGCTTTAAGAAATACTGCAGTTAATATTGGAGGAAATGTTAATGTTCAAGGATATGGGAGAATTGATATTTTGGAGGCTGTGAGATTAGAAGGGAAACCTGTTGTTGCTGAGATTAGTGAAATTATTAATAAAGAAAGTGGTTTGATTGATATAATTGGAACTGCTAGTGGAGATAATTTTGAGAGTTATAGTTTGTATTATGGTGAAGAAGAAAATCCAGCAAGTGAGGTTTTAATTACAAGTTCTACTAATCCCATAACAGAAGGGGTTTTGTTTTCTGATTTTGATACAAGTCTATTAACTGGAGGTATTCACTATTTAATTCTTATAGTTTATCATAGTAATGATGAAGATAGTAGTAGAGACGAGATTCCTTTTCTTGTTGATAATTTAAAAATTGAAAGTGTTGGAAATAATTTTAATTATATTAGTAATCAAGCAGAAGTTAAAGGAAGGATTAGTCTTTCAACTTATGATAGTTATAAAGTTGAATATCGAGCTGATCCTTCTACAGAATGGCAAGAGATATGTTATAGTGAAAGTCCTCTTGCATCTTCTATTTTGTGTACCATTGACGTAAGTACACTAGATAATGGAGTCTATGATTTTCGTTTATTAGTAAATCAGGGAGCTAATCAAATTTTAGGAGAACCTTTAGAAGTAATTGTTATTAACGAATTATTAGAAGGATGGCCTCAAGAAATAGGAGGATTTCCAAGAGATGAAATGAACCTCGGCAATGATGGATCTTATAAAAAAATACTTGTTCCTTTTGGAGCAACTTGTGGATCTGGATATTGTAAAGGTAATGCAATTCACGTTTTTGATTACAATGGGTCATCAATAGTTTTAAAAGAATTATCAGATGGTATAAATTCTAATAAACTTCCTTATTTAAAGAGGTTTTCAATGTATAGGGACATAGAAGAAAATAAAGATTATATTGTTATACCAAATTTAAATCCCTTCTTGAATAATAATCCTAAAGGATTAGTAGACTTTTCTGGAAATTATTATAAAAAATGGTCTGGAGAATATAGTGGAGGATCTTTTGTTGTGATAGATGACAATTTTTTTAGTATGGGACTGCGCGATAATATTGCTATTTATGGAATTGATAAAGAAGGAAATAATCTTCCTAATTTTCCAATAGAGATTATTCCTGAAAATGGAAAAGAAATATATCCTCTTTCAGATTCTGTTTTTATGATAGAAAAAAATGATGGTTCTAAATTTATTGGAGTAGTCTATGCTATTTATGAGAACGCTAGGGAGGGATGGTGGCCTCCGTTTATGAAAAATGTTTCGTATCATCTAAATATTTATTCAATTGATGGGAGCTTAATTACAAAAAAGAAATTTTTTGAAGATAATCTAAGAGAAATAGGAAATTTAGGCCTAGAGTTTGCTGTTGCAGATTTAAATGGTGATGATAATCAAGAAATCGTTATTGTTACGGGCATCAGAGACTGGAATGTTTATGATGAAGATGTATATAATATAAATGCATATCAAACAAATTCATATATTTTGGATATTAATGGAAATATTTTATCAGAACCTTATTCAATAAAAGGATTTTTGATTACAAAACTAGCTATAGGTAGATTAAATAATGAAAATTTAAGTATTATAATATCGCTATCTGATACTTTTCCTACTACTTATCAAGGTAATAAACTTGTTGCTTTTGATTATTCTGGAAATTTAAAATTTGATGTTAATGTTCAGGATTATAATGAATTGATAAATGGATTAGCGATAGGAGATATAGACTCTGATGGACAGTCTGAAATTATTATTAATTATAGACCAAGGTTTTATGATGGAGAACCTTCAGGTTTTATGATTTACAATGGTAATGGGGTAATAGAAAATAAAATTATAATCCCTACTCAAGGAGAAGCAGATGACTATTATGGTTTGAATCCGATAATAACTGATTTAAATGGTGATGGAAAACTTGAAATTATACAACAGTCCTGGTTTATAGATGAAAAAGGAGATAAGGCTAGAATTTATGTGCTGAATTTAGAACAAAGTGATGCTGATTCTAAATTAGATTGGCCTCAATTCCAACACGACCCTCAACATACTGGATGTTATGATTGTGATGGGGGAAATCGGACTCCAGGACCTATGAGACCTCAATCTAAAATAGTTAATAATGAGGATTTTGATGTGACTGGTAGAATGGTGTTGTGGTTGAGGATGCGTGATGGTGGGGGTGTGATTATTAATTCTACGGAGGTTTTTGATGAAGAGATAACTGTTCCTGCGAATGGATTGATTAAGTTGGATGTTGGTAGGGATAGTTTGGGGAATCAGGTTTTTGATGGTTGGAATAATGTTGATGTTGTTTCGTTTGGGTTGTTAGGGCCGATTGAGGTTTATGTTAGTTTTGAAGTTGATGGGGAATTGTTTGAGGATAGTTGGGAATTTGAGATTGTTTGATTAGTTAAGTGGATTGTAGATTAATTGTTTCTTAGTAAGATATTTAAATTAAGTTATCTATTTTTTATTATGGTAAAGAGAGATATTAAAGATAAGAAGGTTAAGGATTTGGACAAGATTAAGAAGGATATAGTTAGGGTTTTGAAGAAGTATGGGATAAAAAGGGCGGGGATATTTGGGAGTTATGTTCGAGGGGAGCAGAAGAAAAATAGTGATATTGATATATTGATACAGCCGAGTAGGGGCATGGGTTTTGAATTTGTTGGAGTTAAGTTTGAACTTGAAGATAAACTTGGAAGAAAGATTGATCTTATAACATATAAGGGGATACATCCATTAATAAAAAATCAGGTTTTGAATGAGGAGGTAAGGATATTATGAAAAGAAGTATAGATCTATTTATCTCAGATATTTTAGAGAATGTTGTTTTAATTGAGGAATCAACAAGTAAGATTAAAAAAGAAGGTCTGTCATCGGATCGGGATTTAAGAGATGCTACAGTTAGAAGACTAGAGATTATTGGTGAGGCTGTTAAAAATATTCCTGATTCATTTCGTAAACTATATCCTAACGTTTCTTGGAGGAAGATTGCAGGGTTTAGAGATATCGTAATCCATGCTTATTTTAGAATTGATACAGATATCATATGGAATGTTATTAAAGAAGACATTCCAGATTTGAAACGGAAAATTCTTAAGATTAAACAGGATTTGGAGAAATAAAATGGGAAGAGAAGAACAAATAATTAATGAGAGGAAGAGGAAGTTGAAAGAGTTGAGGAGATTGGTGAATCCTTATCCACATAGGTTTGATGTTAAGGATTATTCTAGTGAGGTTAAGGAGAAGTTTAAGGGGTTGAAGGATGATGAGAGGACTAAGAGTAAGGTTAGGGTTGCTGGGCGGGTTATGACGGTTCGTAATTTGGGGAAGTTGATATTTGCTACGGTGCAGGATAGTAAGGGGAGGATGCAGATTATATTGCAAAAAGGTGTTACAGCTGATCGAGATTTTGGTATTTTTAAGAAGTATGTGGATGCTGGGGATTTTGTGGGGGTTGAAGGTTTGGTTATGAAGTCGAGGACGGGAGAGGTTTCGGTTTTGGTGAAGAAAGCTGAAATGTTGAGTAAGTCGTTGTTGCCACTTCCTGAGAAGTGGCATGGGCTTAAGGATGATGAGGAAAGATATAGGAAAAGGTATTTGGATTTGGTTATGAATCCTGAGGTTAGAGGGGTTTTTGATAAGAGGACGATGATACTTGATTCTATTAGAGAGTTGTTGAAGAAGAAAGGGATGGTTGAGGTGGATACTCCATTTTTGCAGACGATTTATGGAGGGGCAGCGGCAAAGCCGTTTAAGACTCATTTGAATGCCCTCGATATTGATTTGTTTTTGGCTATTTCGCCGGAATTATATTTAAAGAGGTTGATTGTTGGAGGGTATGATAAGGTTTATACTATAAGTAGGAACTTTAGGAATGAGGGGATTGATAGATGGCATAATCCGGAGTTTAGCATGATGGAGATTTATTGTGCGTATAATGATTATAATGATATGATGGATTTGTTCGAGGAGATTTATGAATATGTTGCTAAGAAGGTTAATGGTTCGACTAAGGTTAAGTTTCGTGGGGAGGAGATTGATTTTAAGCGGCCATGGAAGAGGATGAGTATGGCGAGTTGTATTAAGAAATATGCTAAGATTGATGTGGATAAGAAGAGTGCTAAGGAGTTGGCTAGTTTTGTTAAGAAGAATAAGATTGAGAGTAAGGATGATAAGAGTTGGGGATGGAACGTGCAGGCGATTTTTGAGCATTTTTGTGAGGAGAAGTTGGAACAGCCGACGTTTATTTTGGATCATCCGCTTGAGACTACTCCGTTGTGTAAGATTCATAGAAATGAAAAGATGTGTAGGATGATTGAGAGGTTTGAGCCGTTTTGTATGGGGGCTGAGTTGGGGAATGCTTATAGTGAGTTGAATGATCCGGAGTTGCAGAGGTCGTTGTTGGAGGAGCAACAGGCTTCGTTAAGTAAGGGAGATGAGGAAGCGAATCCGTTGGATGAGGATTTTATTAATGCTATAGAAGTTGGGATGCCACCTACGGGAGGGCTGGGGCTAGGGATTGATAGGATGGTTATGTTATTGACTGGGCAGGATAGTATTAAGGATGTGATTATGTTTCCGTTTATGAGGCCGTTGGATGTTGAAGATAAGAAAAAGGGTGATGGGAAGAAAGGGAAATGAAGATTCTGCGAAGATTTTAAATACTGATAATTACTAGATTAAGTATATACGCTCGCGGTTAGAAATAACGCGCGGGCACTTTTTACTATGAGAGTTGCTTTGTTTATTGATGGGAATAATTTTTATCATGGATTAAGAAATATTTACGGGGAATCTAAAAAACTTATTAATTTTGATTTTAAAAGATTTTCCAATATTTTGGGGCAGAATAGTAGAGTTGTTGTTATTTTTTATTATAATGCCAGATTAGATAAAATAGAAAACACTAGTAAATTTATTAGTCAAGAAAGATTCTTTAGTAAGTTAAGGAGTATTGATAATTTTAATCTAATTCTTTGTAGATTACTGAAGAGAAAGATTAGAGGAACGAATAATTATTATTATGTACTTAAAGAAGATGATATTCACATGGCTGTTGATATGGTTGAAGGTGCATTTGATAATAAGTTTGATATTGCAATTGTTGTTTCTGGAGATGGAGATTTTGTTCCAGCAGTTAGAGCAGTTCAGAGAAGAAGCAAAAAGGTGATAAATGCTTATTTTAAAAAAAGTTCCTCAATAAATCTTCAACATCATTGTGATGAATCTATTCAATTAACTAAAGATTTATTAGATAAATGTTTTTTATAAATATATGACATTACCGATAACACGAGAAGAAGCGTTTGAACTTGTTAAGAAATATAATTCTGATGAAAAAGATATTATTCATTATTTGGAGAGTGAGGCGGTTTGTCGAGGGGTGGCTGCTAAGTTGGGAGAGGATGTTGAGTATTTTGGGATGTTGGGGTTGTTGCATGATGTTGATTGGGGGTTGACTAAAGCTAATAGTGTGGAGCATTTGACTAAGGCTCCTGCGATTTTACGGGAAGCTGGGTTTGATGAGGAGTTTATTGAGTTGTTAGTTAGTCATGGGTATGGGTTTGATTGTGCTGGGCTTTTGGATAGAAAAAGGGGCGAGAAGAAGGAGTTTATATTGGCAGCCTCGGAAACTGTGACTGGGATTGTGCATGCTTATGCGTTGATGCGTGGGGGGATTGAGGGAATGGGGGTTAAGGGTCTTAAGAAGAAATTTAAGGATAAGAATTTTGCGGCTGGATGTCATAGGGAGATAGTTAGAGAGATTGAGAATGTTATGGAGTTGGATGAGTTTTTTGAGGTTGCTATAGAAAGTATTAAAAAGATTAGAGGGGATGTAGGGTTAGAGTAGTTCCAATTTCGGGGAAATTGTAATATGGCTAATATAATAATAAAAAATAATATAAGGAAAGTTGTTAAGGAGATTGATGAAGAAGGAGTTATTGGGAATGTTGGGGAAGAGGTTGAGAAGGCGCTTGAGGAGAAGGTTCGGGAGGATTTGAAGGTTGCTATTGCGCGGGCTAAGAAGAATCAGAGACGGACGTTGTTTGCTCGGGATTTGTGAATGGTTTGAGTTATTAGTTTTGTTTGAATAATTTAAATATCTGGGAGGAGATAGATTTATAAATTTGTAATTGTTTGTTTTTTCATGAAATCTTTTACTGCAGTTATAAGAAAGGGAGAAAGTCAGTTTGTTGCAATGTGTCCGGAAGTTGATGTTGTTAGTCAAGGTTATACAATTGAGGCGGCTTTATCAAATTTGAAGGAGGCTGTTGCATTATATATTGAAGAGATGGGTGTTCCTGAGAATTTTGTTGAGAACGATACGATTATAATAAACTTTGAGGTGAATGATGACAAAACTGCCGAGATTGTCAGGCAGGGAAGTCATTAAGTTACTCTCTAAAGTGGGTTTTAATCCGGTAAGACAAAGAGGTAGTCATGTAATTATGAAAAAACAAACTGAAAGTGGAGTGAGGGTTACTGTTGTTCCGAATCATGTGGAAATTGATAAGGGAACTCTTTTAGAGATAATTAGACAGGCTGGTTTGACGAGGAATGAGTTTCTGGCATTGTTGTGAATGGTAAAATAGATGGAAGAAAAAATGGTTAAAAAAAGTGAGTGGTTAATATTAGCATTTAATTTTGCTTATTTGATATTCTTTGCTGTGCATTTTTTTAATCGGGGGAATTTTGAGTTTATTTGGTATGTTTTTATAATGGTTATTTTGATAGGAGTTTTTAGTTTTCTTCATAAGAAATATAATTTTAGTACATTGACTTTAGTTGGATTGAGCGTTTGGGGGTTTGCGCATATGTTTGGTGGTTCTACTTTACTTGGAGAGCCTAGGATTTATGCACGTATTTTGGTGAATTTGTTTACTACGGGAGATACTACGTTGTTTAGATATGACCATTTGCTTCATTTTTATTTTTATGTTGTTATGACTAGTATGATTTATCAGATTGCTAGAAGATATTTTAAGAAGGATGCTCATTGGTTGGCTGTGAGTGGGTTGGTTGTTTTTGCTAGTATAGGGGTTGGAGCATTTAATGAAATAATTGAGTTTTTGCCTGTTCTGTTTTTGCCTGAGACAGGCGTTGGAGGTTATTATAATGTTGCATGGGATATTGTGTTTAATACCCTTGGGGCATTAGCTACTATTACATATATTAATTTGAAGGGAAGATGAAAAATTTTAATTTGTTACTGAAAGAATTACTAAGAGATGTTCGGGCTTTGGGAAGTTGGGTTTTCTTTTTGTTGTTTATTGTGAGAGTTATGATATTGCCAAATCAGTGGCCGTTTCTTAATCAGTTGTTGATTGCTGGTTTTTTGATTTTGATTTTTGAACTGGTTAATCGTAGAGTTGGTGTTGATTATTATGTTGCTCGGGGAGGGGTTTTGGGATGGTTTAGTTCGATTTTTTATAATGATTTGGTATTTAATTGGTTGGTTGGAATTGTTTTTGTTTTGGTGGTTTTTGGAGGTTGGTATGAGGGCAGGGATTGGAAGAAGGTTGGTTTGGGGTTGGTGTTGGGATTAATGGGTATTGGGTTGGGAGTTTGGGTTGGATAGGTTTAAATAATATTTTTTGTTTTTTAATTAAAAGGTGAGTTAGTAATAATAAAATGCCAAACAACAAAAATAAATTTTTGAGCTTGTCATTTTATAAGGAAAGAGAATAAAATGCCAAACAACAAAGCGAAAGGGAGTAAGGTAGAGAGAGAGTTGTTTCAGATATTTGTGGATAATAATTTTCGTGCTGTGAGGGTTGCGGGGAGTGGGATGATGGAGAATGCGGATTGTGATATTATTGCGGGGAAGAAGGGTAATGGGAAGTATTGTGTGGAGGTTAAGGCATCGAAGAAGCCGATTAAGTATATAACTAAGGATCAGGTTAGTCGGTTTATGGTTTTTGCAGATATATTTGGGTTGAAGCCGGTGATTGCGGTTAGGTTTAATAGGGAGGGGTGGTTTTTTCTTCATCCGAAATATTTGAAGGATAGTGGGAAGAATTATGTGGTTAATCTTGCGAGGGCTAAGGAGAAAGGTAAGAGGTTTGCGCAGTTTTTTGGATAGTGTCTAGGATAGAAAATGTTTATATAGTATTTTAGATTGTTATTTTTATGGTGAATAAGAAGAGGTTAGATTATCGGTGGATCGTTTTGTTTGTTGTTATGATTTTGTTAATAGTTAGTGTTTATTTTTATTTTCAAACTGAGGATAGATTGGGGTTGGTTCCATCTAATGGAGGTGTTAGTGGGAATGTTATTACTGGTAATGTGATTTATAATATTCCGTTTACGCTTGATCAGTTGAGAGAGGGAGTGGTTTTTGATGCGGGTTGGAATTATTTTTATTGGACTAATGAGATAGAAGAAGATATTCCATTAACAGATGCTTTGAATAGTATTGTTGATAATATTTATTATGTTTATTCATATTCTGAGAGTAAGTATTGGTTTAATCCGGATGGCCCTTATGGGGTGTATAATAATCATCCTTATTTTAGCAGTAGATTGTTTGATCAGATTAAGAAAGGGCAGAGATATGGAATTAGTATGGTTTATGGAGATGTTTTAGTTTATGATTATGGGTCTGGGACTGCGCCTCCTCAAAATAATAAATTGGAGTTTATGGAGGGGCATGTTATTGTGAAGTTTAAGAAAGGTACTTCTTTTGGGAGTGTTGCTGGAGAGGGAGAGGGTTCTTCGATTAATACCAATAAAGATTCTGTTAACCAGATATTGAGGAATCATTTAGTAGAGAGTTATAAACAGATAAATAAAGAAAAAGCTGAGGAGGTTCTTGCTGGATATTTTGGAGAGGGGGAAGCGTCTGATCTTTTTGAGAAAAGTTATTTGTTGAAAGGGGTTGATGATACGTTGCAGGCTGTTTCGGATTTGGAGATGGATTCTAATATTGAGTATGCTCAGCCGAATTATATTTATTATAGTGATTTTGTTCCTAATGATGAGAGGTATGGTGAGCAGTGGGCCCATCAGATTACTAATGCTGAAGCGGGATGGGATATTGAAATGGGGAGTCCGGAGGTGGTTATTGCAGTGATTGATAGTGGAGTTGATTTTAATCATGAAGATTTGAAGGATAATATGTTGAGTGATTGTGTTGATGGTTGTTCTGAGGGGACTGGGTATGATTTTGTTGATGTGAGCCCTGGTCCAATTGAATATTTTAGGTCCAGGGGTTTATTTCCTTTTGAGGGAGTAGATTATTTTGATAAAGATGACATTCCTTTTGATAACGTGGGTCATGGGACTCATGTTGCGGGCGTTGCTGCGAGTAAGAGTGATAATAATATTGGAGGATCTGGGGTTTGTCCGAATTGTAAGATCATGCCGTTAAGAGTTAGTTTCCCGTTGAATGGAGAGGAAGGAATGATAATAAGTAATGTTCCACAATTTGAAGGAGATAATCTTATATTTGATGCGGACATGTCTGATGCTACGTATTATGCTGTGGATAATGATGCAGATGTTATTAGTTTGAGTGCTACTGTGGAGGTGTATTCAGAGAACTTTAGGGGCGCGGTTGATTATGCTGAGGCGAACGATGTAGTATTTGTAAGTGCGGCTGGGAATGAGAATAGTGGAAGAGAAGTATACCCTTGTGCGTTTGATAGTGTATTATGTGTTGGCTCTGTTGATTCTAATGGATCGAAATCAGATTTTTCGAATTTTGGTAGTTGGTTGGATTTTTCTGCCCCAGGAGGTAACCCAGGAGTATTAACTACAACACCTTTTGATGATTACGATTTAGTGGAGGGGACTTCGTTTTCTACACCTTATGTTTCTGGGTTGGTGGGATTGATTTTGTCTAAAAATCCGGAATTGACATCTGATCAAGTTAGAACTGTAATAAAGCAGAGTGTTAATCCAAATACTGGTGTTGCGGAGATCGGAGGTATTGTAGATGTTGAGAGGGCTCTTCAGATTGTTGAGGGGTTGCATTGTGGTGGGGCAGATATAAATAGGAATGGGGTTGTGGATATCGGAGATGTTGATAAATATATAAAAGATTTTAAGTCTGAATGTAGAAATGTTGGCACTACGGATATTCTTAATGTTGTTAATGCGATAAATGGTGATAGATTTCCTGGAAGTTGTGATGAGAGTAATAGTTATTGTGAAGTGATGGATTTTAAACCTGATGGATTTTTGACAGCTTTTGATGTTCTTGTATTGATTAATTTGTTTAATAATTGTGAGAGTATAGGAAATCCTCACGTTGATTCTAACGCTGATTTGAATGGAGATGGATATATAAACAGGCCAGATAGGTTATTGTTGATTAGGTTGTTGGGAGAGTATCCGATGGGGAGTTCGTGTGATTTAATGTAGGTGTTAATTGTCGAGGTTGGTTATTTATTGGTATCTCTCTGTAGTCTTGTTGATGGTTGTTTCCTAGGTCGATAAAAAGTTTTGGTAGGCCTTGGTTGGAGTATAATTCTCTAACTTTTTCTAGATATATAATTGCATGATTGCGAGCTGAATTGTTATCTCCTTTACTAAAATGTAAGGTGTGGCCTGATTCTAGTTCTGTTTTGTAGTAAGGCATTGTTTTATTAGGTTAAACAAAGATATAAATATTACTATTTGAAGTTTCATAATTATTAAAAAGTTGTTGAGTGTGGTAATAGTATGGGTGAAGATTTGAGATTGTTATTAGTGATGATGTTGGTAGTTTTGACAAGTGGTTTGGTTGTTGGGCAGGAGTTAAATGTGAGTTTGGATTATCCTGGTGAGGTTAGATATGATGAAGAGTTTGATATGGTTGTTAGATTGGAGGGATTTGAGGAAGATGTTTATGATGTTAAATTTGAGATTGTTAATGGGAGTAAGAATATTGCTGAGAGGTTTTATAAAAATGAGTGGAAGAGTAGTAATTTTTGGATGAATCAGGCGATTAATAGTTCGGAGAATAGTGAAGGGGTTTTTGAGGATNNNGNTTNATGAGNTNTATNATGGGNTGAATAATTTTTCTGTTAAGATAAGGAATCAGGGAGATTTTTATTTTGAGATGTATGGGTTGATGAATATTAGTTCGGANATTATTGATGTAGATGATGGAGTGGAGAATAATGATAGTGAGGGTGGGATTGATGTGGTGATGGATTGGGATGAAGATGATGTTGTGAATGGGAAGAGGTTTGATGTTGAGATTGTGTTTTCTGGGTTGGAGGATAAGGAGTATGATATTAGGTTGTGGGTTGAGGATGAGGATAATGTTATGAGTGATAGACGTGATGATAGGGTTNATGAATGGAAATCGGGTAAGTTTTATCTTGATAATTTTGTTGTNGGNCCNGGGAATTNTAGTGNNGAGATTAAGTTGAGAATTCGAGAGGATTATAGAGAGTTTTAGTGGGAATGCTTTGCTTTTTGTTAANTTNAGNGANGGGTTTATTGNTAATGANAGTATTGANATTTTGGAGAAGGAAGANGAGGTTCGAGAATTGGAGATTGTGATTCCTGAAAAGAGTTCGGTTAGTGGAGATGTTGTTAGGCTTGATACTATAAAATTGGGTAAAGATGTTGAGACTATTGGTATAGATAATGTTAATAGAGTTGAAGATTTGGGGTATAGATCGAGTACCGAAATAGTTAAAAGCTATTCATTATATGCATTTGCATTACTGTGTGTGATTATGAGCATATTGGTTATGTTTAGGAAGTTGGAGTGATGAGAAAGTTTTATATACATATCAATTGATAGGTATGTATGGAGCAATTAATTAATAATAAAAATAGGGATTTGAGATCGCCAACACTTGAGACGGTTAGGATGGTTGAGAAAATTATTGATGAAAATAGTGGAGAATTTAATAAGACGCAATTATGGGAAAGATTGCCTAGAAAGATTATGTGGCCGACTTACCTCACTGTGCTCAATTATTTAGAGGAAATTAATAAGATAATTATCTCTGAAAATGGAGTTATCACATACATTTGGAATCCAGAGTTTGCTAGAAAAGTTAGATTAAGGAAATCTTATTAAGTTCTTTGTTATGTTTTGAATATGGGAAAGAAAGTTGTGGTTACATTTGTTAATGATAAGATAGAGGATAGGTATGTTTTATTATCAGAAAATGATAGAGTTAAAAAGAAGATAGATTGGATTATTGAGCAGATAAAAATAAATCCTACTTTTGGTGAGCCAATTGCGAAACGACTTATTCCTAAATATTATAAGGTAAATGGGATAAGCAATGCTTTTTGGGTTTCTATGAGTGGAGACCAAAGACTTATTTATTCACTTACTCCTATTTCTAAAACTGAGATAAATGCAACGATAATAGAATGGTTTACTAATCATAAGAGTTATGATAAAAGATTTGGATATTGAATTAGTATCTCCGCTAGATATATTTTTAGTTAAATTCCGAATTGGGCTTTGCCACAATTCTCCCTTATTTTCTTGAAATGTGTTAAATTACCTTCTATATTAACAAGCAGACTTAGTTAGTGTTATTCTTGTAGGGTTCCAAGACCAACTTTTAATTCTTGTGCAGAGATAATGTGAATGTCAAAATCTTTAAAAACTCTTTTTTGTAGATTTTATAAGGATGGCAGATAAAGAAATTAGAAATTTCTAACCCGCCATTTTGTGAAAGGATAGAAGAATAAAATGGCAGAAAAAATTAAGGCATTGTTTATATATGAGATTCTTGGTCGGCCGGCGGAGCATATTAGGATTAGTTTGGAGCAGTTGTTGGATCAGATTGGGGAGAATAAGGGGATTGAGATTATTAATAGGAAGGTTCATCCTCCGGCGGTTATTGATGAAGAGAAGAAGAAACAGGTCGGAGTGAGTGAGGATATTTTTACTACTTTTGCCGAGGTTGAGATGGAGATTGATGGGTTGAATTTGTTGTATACTCTTGTGATGAATACGTTACCGTCTAGTATTGAGATTACGGAGCCAACTGAATTGAGGATAAAGAGTTTTGATCTTAGTAATTCTTTGTCGGAGTTGGCTGCTAAGTTGCATAGATATGATGAGGTCGCTAAGGGGATTGAGATGGAGAAGGTTCAGATGGTTAATCTGATGAAGGAGATGGATGGGAAGATAAGGGAGTTGGGAGGGGAGTCGCCGGTTAAGTTTGAGGTGGATGGGGGGGATGAAGAAGGTGGGGAGGTGAAGGATGGAGTGGATAATGGGGATAGAGAAGGTGGGAAGGTGGATGGGGGGGAGAAGGGTGAGAAGGATAAGGGTGGTGATGGTAAGGAGAAGGATAATAAAGAAGTTTCTTTAGAAGATATGGAAGGGGTTAAAAGTGATAAGAAAGAAAATGATGAAGAGGAAAAGAGTGATGTGAAAGATGAATCAAAATAATATAATTATTTCTAATACTGAAGAATTTGAGAAGAAAAAGCAATCGTTTATTTCTGGAGGAGTTGAGAAGTTGCATGTGTTGAGTGATTTTGATAAGACCCTTACTAGGGCTATTTATTCGGGGAATAGGGCAGGGTCGGTTATATCGCATCTTAGGAATGGTAAGTATTTGAGTGAAGATTATGCTGAGAGGGCTCATGAGTTGTTTGATAAGTATCATCCTATTGAGATAGATCCAAATATAGAATGGGAAGAGAAGAATGAGAAGATGGATGAATGGTGGAGGTCTCATAAGGAATTGTTGATTGAATCTGGATTTAATAGAGAGATTGTGGAAAGATGTGTTAAAGAGATGATTGATGAGAAGTATCCTGAGTTTAGAGAGGGTGTTGTGGATTTTTTGGAGAGTCTTGATGAGAATAATATCCCTTTGATAGTTATGACTGCGAGTCTTGGGGATTTGGTTAGTGAGTTTATGAAACAGAGTCGAGTATTAAGTGACAATGTGCATGTTATTGGGAATAAATTTAAGTATGATGAAAATGGGGAGGCTGTAAGTTTTAAGAAAATTATTCATGTTCTTAATAAACATGAGATGGAGATAAAAGATCTTGAGGTTTATTGGGAGTTGGTTGATAAAAGGAACGTTTTGTTGTTGGGAGATAATGTTGGAGATGTTAAGATGGTTGAAGGATTTGAATATGATAATTTGATTAAGGTTGGATTTTTGAATGAGAATGTTGAGGAGAATTTGGAAGAGTATAAGAAGAATTATGATGTAGTGATAATCGGTGATGGGGATTTTGAGTTTGTTAATGGGTTGTTGGGGGAGATGAATGGAAAAGTATAAATAATGATTTAGTTTAGATGTTTTATGGAAACTGTGAGTGTATCAAAACAAGAACTTGAAGATCTTAGAGAAAGAGCTGAGTTAGGGGATGAATTAATGGTTAAGTTAGTTAAGGGTTTAGAAGATGTGAAGCATGGAAGAATTGAATCTTGGGATTCTTTTAAAGAATCTAAAAGATAAATTTCTTTTTTATTTCTTCTTCGTATTCATTAAGGAGATTTTTTATTTTATCGATTTTTTCCTGTTGATCTTTTTTCTTGCTTAATCCAACAATTAAAACAATTACATATTTTTCATAAACTAAATAATAAAATCTATAATTGTCTACTTTCTTTTCTCTTAAAAACTTATAGCTTAATGGTTTACCTGCATAAGGGTTTTCTTCTAGCTGATCGATCTCTTTTTCAATTCTTTCCTTAATTGATTTGTCACATCTATTGAAGTCTTTTTTAAATTCTTCTGTGAGAAATATTTTATATTTCATAATCCTAAACCTTATCGACACTCTTCCTAACTTCTTCGCCTTTCATTCTTTGTTTGTATCTGTTTGATCGGTCGTTTAGTATTTGATTAGGGGATTTGATTTTGTTTTTTCTTCTTTGTTTGATTTTCCAGATTGCGAAGGCTATTAGGGCTATTAGTAGAATTATTAGGATAATTCCTGCGTAGGTTGAGAAGTTTGATGTTGAGGGTTGTGAGCATTGGCCGAGACAGCAAGGTCCGTCTAGGCTTTCGGTGGTTTCTCCGGTGCAGAGTTCGTCGTCTTGGCAGAGGTTTCCTAATTGGTTGCAAGATAATGGTTGATTAGGATCTTGGATTGTTGTTGCGTCTTTTACTTTTACTTCTTCCTTGTTTGTTGTTATGTTGAATGTTGCTGGGAGGTTGAAGGTGTTGTCTCCAGATGTTGCAGTGATTTTCCCGGATAGAGAAGGTTGGTCTAGTTTTTCTACGGTTATTGTTATATTGATTACCTCTAACTGATTGGCTTCGATGAAAGGTATTGTTTCTGGGATGAATTTTGTGTTTAGGTCGCTGGTGAATGATATGTTTGTTAGGTTGTTTTGTCCGTTGTTTTTTATGATGACTGTGAAGTAATATTCTTGGTTTTCAGTTATTGTTCCGGTTAATGAGTATGGGATGAATTCTATGTTTGTGATTTCTACTATTGGGTCTTGTTTTTTTATTAAGAATATTGGGATGTTGTAATTGTTTATTGTTATTGATGATTGTTGTGGAGGTAGAATTGGCAGGGAGAATTTGATTAGTTCTTCTATGCTGTCGATTAATCTTAATTCTTTTGTTTCTCCGGTTGCTTCGAATTTGGCTGTTAGATCTACGTCGTTGTATAGGCTTTTTACTTTTAGAGTGAAGTCTTCATTGGGAATTATGAAACCGGGGATGATTGAGAGGTCGGATGTGTTTTTGTATTCAATGACAAAGTCTGTTGCTATTGAGTTGTTTTTTATTTCCCCTCGTTCTAGATAATCTGAGTCTATTTCGAATGTGAAGTTTCCTTGTTGGTTGGGAAGGATTGCGTAGAAATAGTAGATGTTGTTTTGTTTTGTTAAATCTTTTAGGACTGGTTCTGAATGGAGTTTGTTACCCTTGAAGATTTTGATGTCATCTGCGGTTAGAGATAAGAAGTTTCCAGTTATCTCGGCTTGTAGAAGTTCTTCTGGTTGGTAAGATGATTTTGATAAGGAAATTTCAATTGCTAGGATTGGACTTAAGGTTAGTAGGATTGAGATTATAAATAAGGATATGATAACAAACTCTTTTTTCATTTTATGAGAAGATGAAGTGGATTAATAAATGTTTACTTGGTTAGTGGAGGCGATAAGTTTATAACATTTTGTATATTTGTTTTTGGATGAATAAAAGAATTATTGTAACATATAGAAATGGGGTTTTGGTTCCTAAATCTCCACTTAGTTTAAAGGATAATATAGATATTGAGATTGTTCTTAGTGATAGGTTGTTTGATGCTTTTTCTGTTGCTGGAAAAGATGATGATGTGGAAGTTTTCTTTGCTGCTCAAAAAGAAGTAGTTGAAGATGAATAGTCCTAAAAGAGGAGAGATTTGGTTAATTGATTGGCATCCTGCAAGAGGTTCTGAACAAGCGGGATTTAGACCTTCGCTTGTTTTACAGTCTGATATGGGAAATTCTAATGATTCTTATCACAATACTATTGTTGTAGGGGTAACTACAAAGGGAAAGGATATTCCGTTTCATGTGTTAATTGAGTCTAATAGTGAGAATGGATTATATGAGAAATCTTTTGTGAAGTGCGAGCAGATTCTTACTGTTTCTAAGAAGAGGTTAGTTAAAAGAATTGGCAAGGTTAATAATGAAGTATTAGATAAAGTTGAAGTGGGAGTTAAATTAGCTTTAAGTTTTGATTGATAGTTTAATTTGAGATTGATTTTTACTTCTTTTCATCTTACTTGCTCATTTCCCTGAGCTTCTTCATTGTGTTGTCGAAATCAGAGTCGGCTTTTCTTCCTCTTGTTGGAGGTCTTCTTACTGGGCTTCTACGGTTAGTTGGAGAGGTTCTTGGTTGAGTAAAGTTTCCAGGTCTTAGGTTAGGTCCGGGGGTTGGTGGGAGATCTGATTTTTTTCCAGGTTTTCTTCCTTTTCTTTTTGCCCACCATGTTTTCAATTGGTTTCTGAAGACTATGGCTAGGATTATTAGAATTATTAGAATGGCTAGTAAGATTATTAACCAAATGTTAAATCCTGATTCTTTTGGAGGGAGTCGAGAACAGCAGACATCTCCGAAGCTACAAGAGCTTGAGTAGCTTGTTTTTTCTTCTTCGGTGTCTTGGTTACATGAGGCTCTGCATGAGTCACCTTGTAATTCGCATTCAGGTTCTAGGTCTGCGAAAATGCAATCGCCTATGCAACAATTGTTGGAGTCTGAAGAGTATACATCACTTCCAGAACAGATTTGGTCTACCTCGCATTCTACTCCTCCTTTTTCTGAGCAGGTTGGTTCTATAGGTTGGACTTCGCAACATACTTGTGCTGAGCTTGAACAATAGAAATTGTCTAGAGTGTCTTCTAATTGGCATTCTCCTATTGATGCGCAATAATATCCGAAGTCTCCGCAATACGAGATTGAATCTCCGCCTCCTGAGAATGATGTTGGGGATTTAGGCCAGGCTCCATGTAAGATGAATGCTGTGTCTGAGGGCCAGCAACCATCTGATTTTTGTACTGAGATTAAATATCTTTTTGCACGTTCTGAATCGTCTGAGGCTACGTCAGATAGAGCTAATAGGGCTAGAGCAGTGTCGTAGAATTTGTTTCTGCTTTCATCCCAATAGTTGTTGCTTTTTTGGGTGCTTACTAGTTCATCGTAGTAGTCGTCGGAATGAGTTAATATGTAGATGAAGGCGGAAGGGAGATATTTTTTGTTTTCTGTTTTGTCTGACATTGAGACTATGAAAGGGAGGTAGGGAGATGTGTCTCTGCCGAGTTTTGCTAGAACTAGTGAGGCCCATAAGCTTCCTTCGTAATCGCAAATGTTTGAGGTTGAGAAGCAGAATGAGTTGACTTTTTCAGTTATCTTGTCGTATTCTGAAGCTGTTTGAGTTTCGCTTGAGACATGGTAGACTGAGGATCCAGGTTTTTGGTAGATCAAGGCTGTTATGAAATCTTTGTCGCAACTTATAGTGTAGTTTTTTTCTAAATCCTTTATTTCGAACCAGTAATTACTGTAGGATTTTACTAAGCCTTGGGGAGGTTGGCCAGAGATTTTTTTGTTGTCTTCTATTGTTACTTTTACTCCATTGATGTCGCATTCGGTTTGATTGTTTGCGTCGATTTCCAGGAACCATGTTAGGCCTGTGTCTTTAATACGTTTAGA
This sequence comes from Candidatus Pacearchaeota archaeon, assembly GCA_002688875.1. Classification (GTDB taxonomy): domain Archaea; phylum Nanobdellota; class Nanobdellia; order Pacearchaeales; family GW2011-AR1; genus ARS1285. The sequence continues at coordinate 18,217 of NZDU01000052.1, forward strand.
TAATAACCAATCTTCGTGATCTTCGACGTCGTCTTGGATGTGGGTTAGGGCTAGAGTGGCTAGAGCGGTTGATTTGATGTTGCAAGTTCCTGTATCGGTTTCTCCCCAGCAGACGTTGTCTTTTAATTTTTCTTTTAATGAAGAACTGCAATCGGATTGTAATGATGAGTCGTAAGAAGCGGCTAGAAGGTTGAAAGAGTTTTGTTTTGTGCTTCTTGTTCCTCCGCAATTGTCTCCTAAATTTTCTTCGAAGCAAGCGTAGGCTTTGTCAATTTCTGTTGCTGCTTGTTCTTCAGATTGTGCTAAGATAAATGATGATAATAGGATTAATGCTATTAGGAATAGGTACACTCTTTTTTGTTTCATCTTGTTAGTAAGTTAGGGAGGTATTTAAAGGTTTTTTATTTTTTGTGGGAATGTTGTATTTTAGAAAAAGAATAAATAATTAAGATTCTTTTTGGTTATATGAGATTTTATTATACCGATCATGCCAGAGAGAATTTGATAGAAAGGAAGATTAGAAAAGAGATTGTTGAAGAGACTATATTAAATCCGGAAGAGGTTTTGGATGATAAAAAAAGTAGGAAAATTGCCCAAAAGATTTTTGGAAATAGATTACTAAGGGTTGTCTATAAGGGAGATAATAAAGCTTATATAGTTATTACTGCTTACTACGCTAATCCTAAGAGATATTTAAAATGAAGATAAGATATGATAAAGATGCTGATGCAATGTATTTGAAGTTTGGAGAAGGAGATTACGTGGAGAGTAAGGAAATTGAGGAAGGAGTTGTGATTGATTTTGATGAGAATGGGAAGATAATAGGGATGGAGGTATTGGATGTTTCTGAAAAGATGTCTGAAGGGGCTTTTACTGATATGAATTTGGGTGTTTCTTTTTGAGGGTTATTTTTTGGCAGATTTCCAGAGGAGGTTGAAGTATTCGTCTTGTAATTTTGCGAAGTCTTTGTTTTCTATTCTTATTGCAAAGTAAGGTTCTTTCCAGATGAAAAAGACGACTATGTTTTTGTAGATGAGGGTGGATATTGGGGGGAGAAATTTCTTATTTATAAAACGATAAGTCCCATTTTTTGTTTCAGTGAATTTTGATCCTTTTTCCACTATTGCAGTTTCCTTCATTCTTGATATATTTATCTTTAATATTGTTTGATCTGTGAAAAATTTTAAGAATTCTTCATATTCTTTTCTAATTCCAATTGCTTTATAATTAGCTTTAGTTTCTAGAAATTCTTTTATTACTGTTTTTATTCCTTCTTTTCCTTGAAATAACTCGCAACTAACAAATTCCTTAGATTTTTTTGATAAATCGTTTAGTGAAGGGACTATAGATTCTAGTGAATAATATTTATCCTTGAAATAAGATAATAGATTATTTGGTGTGAGTACCCTAAAATGTTTTGTTTTATTCTTTATGAAAGAAGAGGCCATTCCTTTATTAATTAGTTTTTCTAGAATATCATATGTTGTCGTTCTATCTATTTTTGTTTTTTTAGCTATTTGTAATGCTGTTAAATCCTGTTCACCTATTAAAGTGAGATATATTTCTATTTCTCTTTTTTCAATTCCTAATTCTTTTAGAACTTCTTTAATTTTTTCCATTTTTACTTATAGAAATCTTAGTTTTTAAGTGTTGTGGATATTCCTCAACTAGTGTTTAAATAGTGGTAATTTATGCTTTTGATATGGAAATGGAAAGTGAAAATAAACTAATAGATCTTGCGGGTATGGTGAGATTATTAAATAGGGCGGTTTGTGCTGAATCGCATAAATCTGGAGATGGAAGAACAGAATATCATCAAGGAAAATCTTCTGCATATTGTACAGTTTATGAAATAATAAGAGAAGAACTTGATTTAGATAAGAATGAACTTGATAGGAGAATTGATGAAAATTATGCTTCATGGGTTTTGCATTTAAAGGAGGATGGGGCCTATTCTTTAATTTATAGAAAAGGGCAAATTATTACTGTAAGTCCAATGAATGAAGGAGATATCTGGAATGACAAGTAAAGATATAGAAGATAGATGTGAGATAACTGCAGTGATAGTTGAAGGAGATGCTTCAGAATATTTAGTTGTTAGAGATAAAATGTATAGGGTTAGCACGGAAGGAGATGTTAATCGATTTACATACATGAATCCAGATAGTTCTCATGGATACATGGGTAAGATTAAAGATGCTATTCAGCAATATGTTGCTATAAATTCAAAATTGCGAGGAGTTAAAAAATATCCACTAGAGATTAGTATTACTTACACTGCAAAGAGATAGTTTGGTTATTTCCCCATCATAAAATATTTCTTAACCGCATAACTAACTGGATTCTTAGTTTGCATTGCTAACTGGTCTGGTTTGTCGACTCCTAGGTCTTTGTAGATTGGGTTGTTGAAGTTTGGAGGTAGACGGTTTGGGTTTCGTTTGTACCATTGGAGTTGGGAAAGGATGTAGCCTTTTTTTAGGGGTTGGTAGTTTTTGTCGTTCCATTCTAGGATTCTTTTTTCTATTTCTATGTCTGGAACTCCTAGGGATTTGAAGAAACTGATTAATACCATTAGGGCTCGTTTTCTGCCGTCTTGGGGGAGGCCTTTTAATATTAAAGTTATTTGAGGGGGGAAGATTTTTGGATCAGGGTTTGGGATTTCTATTTTTTTGTATTCGCCTTGTTTCTTGCTGGT
>NZDU01000053.1:0-8242 GCA_002688875.1 Candidatus Pacearchaeota archaeon
AGATAGTAAATCATCAAAACAGTTTTGGAATTTAATTTATAATACAGGTGGAAAAGATAAATTAAATGCAAAAATTAATTCTTTAAAAGATATTATAGAAGGGGATTTGTTTAGAAAAGTTAGTGAATCTTGGATTAAAGATTCAATTAAAGATGGTAAAATGGAACGGTGTGCCGTAGTTTGTGGCCAAGATTTGGATATTTTAAAAAGTCAGGCTTCTAAAATTTATCGGTATGAGAGCTATAAGGATATACAATCATGACACCAATTTATGAACATACTTGGGATTTTACTAATAAAGATGTCCGCAGCCAAAAGATAACGTATTGTGGATGGAGATACATAGCGTATGTTGTATTGGGGACAAAAAAATTTAAGTTATCAAATATTAATCCTGAATATGATGATAGATCAGATGAATGGTCTTGGATACAAATGGAAGGTATGAGACAATGGCCGGCATATCAAGCATGGGACAACCCGTTTTCAGTAGATCAGGAAGATATTGGTTTTGAATCAATAGTAGAGGCCATAGAAAAATTACCAAATAAAAATAAAATTATTATTGATAAAGCTACGGAATTTTGTTCATTTCCTTCAGCAGAAAATTTATTTAAACGGGTTCAGAAGAAATATCCAAATACTGAAATGGTAATTACTTTTAATGACAATAGAAATTTCAACACAGATTTAACTTATTTTCCCAGTTTGGCATATTGGTATTATGTATGGAATCAAAATCAGAATAGGTTAGAATTCATTAGAGATAATACTAAAAATGAGGTTAGGAATAAATTATTTATTTCAAGAAATATGTTACCAAAACAGCATAGATTAGATTTTGTTGAAAAAATTAAAGAAAATGGATTAATAGAAAAGGGAATTGTAAGTCGTGGTTGGGAAGATCCACCTGTGTATATAGAAGGTTCTGATTATAATGGTGACGAGAAAAATGAGTCTAAATTGATAGATTATTATAATCAAACTTTTACTGAGGTAGTAATGGAATCTGATTTTAAACATGATTATAAGTATGTATTTGGGTTTTTTGATGGAGAAAAAAGCTTTCGTCCTTTTTTGATGTGTCAAATACCATTGATATTTTCTTTTCCTAATTTTTATAAATATTTGAGAATAGCAGGATTTGATATGTTTGACGATGTAATCGATACCTCATTTGATACTGAATTAGATTACGATAAAAAGATGGATATTATAATTGATAATGTTAGTTTAGTTGAAAAGAATTGCACTTCTAATGGAAAATTTAAAGATGAAATTTGGAAAAGATTAAAGAAAAACCAAGAACATTTTCTTGACTTAAAAAATTATTATAATTATTGGTGGTCTCAATATGAATTTCATTGTAGATAAAATAGATATACCATTGGGGTTTTTTGATAGGGCCGAAAGTTCTTTTATGGAATGCTCAAATTGGCAAAGTTTTTCGAAATGGGATATAAAAATAAATAAACGAACACTCGATAATTTAGGGGAAGATAATAATTTTTATCCATTATGGAGTGGGTGTAAAAATAAACTTGATAAGTCAAAAGTAGAATTAATTAATCAAGGTAAAATGAAATTACTTTTAGTATGTGATGGTGAAGCATTACAAGAGCTGACATTAAATTGGGTGATGGGTTTAATAAAAGAATGGAATTTGAATTCTAAACAAGTGATTTTTATGTCATATGAATTACGAAGTGATGAAACTTATAAATTATTATTAGACGAGTTTCCTAAATTTAGACAATATCCAATAAATGTTATTGGTATGGATACTTATGTTTTTGAACCATATTCTAATTATGGAGATTTACCATTACCAACTGAGGATAAAAAACTATATAAGTATGTTTGTTATAATGCCAATGGAAAAGAATACAGACAATTTTTGGTTACAGAATTGTTTAGACGGGGATTAGATAAACATGGTTTAATATCATTGTTGTATAGATACGGAAGTCCAAATCAAATATTAGATGGGTTTACAGAACGACTTGGATTTGATTTTAATAGTGGAATTGGAAAATTGAATGATGAATATGCAAAAACAGAAATGGTAAAACGAGTTCCATTAGTATTAGATAGGTCAATGGAATCCGTAGATAAAAATGATAGACCAGTTGATGTAAATCATATTAAAAATTCATATTTTAATATAGTAACAGAAAGTTATATGTATAATACATCGTTACCACAATCTCATAAAACTATTTTTGAGATGAGTGAAAAAACTTATAAGGCACTTAATTGTCAACCATTTATTCATTTAGGAAGTTATGGTGTTTTAAAATATATGAAGTCAATGGGATATGAAACTTTTCCTGAATTGTTTGATGAGAGTTATGATGATATTATAAATCATACTGATAGATTATTGGCTGTAGTTAATGCGATAGAAAAAGTTTGTAAAATGGATGATAAAGAATTTCATAATATCTATTGTGAAAGTATTATACCAAAGGTTATCCATAATCGAGAATTGGTACGTTCAAAAGAAATAAAAGAAAAAATATGGAATAAATTTACTGAAGATTTGTTACGGTTATGAAGATTAATGAATATATACAAGTAAAGGAAGACCTCGATATAGTAGAATTTTTTGAAATTTGTGAAAAAAGGGATGTTGACATAGAATATGTAGAGAAGTGTGATGTATCAGAATTAACAGGATGGACAGATCAAATTGATGATATTCTACACGATGAAAAATACGGTTTTTTTAAAGAATTTGATAAACACCTGTATTCAACTGGTTTTTATGAATGGAGAGAAATTCCAAGTCATAATTTTTGGTTATGGAAGTGGATGTCACAAACAATTTTAGAGGATGGTTTGATGTATCCTTTTTCTTTTTGTTGTATAGATTCATTTAAGTATAATGAAGATGAATGGAATGATCTAATTCATCCTGGTTCAAATACTGAAGATAAAGATAATTTTGGATGGACTAATGTGTGGCGTGAAGAAGGTAAAAAGAGTTACACTTTACATCCTGGAACAGGCAGGATAGTATCAGCTATATTTGCAGGAATAACTCACGTTCCAGCTTTAATATTTTCTAAAAAAAGTCATAATATAACTCATGGTGGAATTAAGATAAAAAATTTAGATGATTTAAAGATAAATATTTTGGATAAAATTACAAATAAAGGATTTGAAAATACACAATTAAAAATACAAATCGAGTGGGATGAGGAATTTTATTCTATAGATAATCCATTTGAATTAATTAAGTTTAATATTTTATTAAGGAATGGGGATTATCATTATTTGTGCTGGGAATGGGACTCATTTAATCAATATAGTTTGATATCAAAAAATAGTATTCCATTTAAAATTTATATTGGAAATTGTAAGACAGATTATGAATATCAAGAATGTTGTAAAAGAATATTGGATAGTCATATTAAACATCCAAAAGATGGAATACAAGTATTTGATGGGTTGAATGAGTTGGGCGAAAAGACTCACAAAATATTTAATTATGATCATAATCGAAAGTTAGATTTTTATGTCTTATCCAAAGAAGAAACACAGAATCAGTTTATTGTGACTTTTGAAAGATTCGATGGACTTAGATATGAAATTCCCAAGAAAAATAATTTTAAGGGATTTTGTTTATATACAGATTCACAGATGAAGTGGACAAGAAGTGTTTGGGAAATGTTTTTATATGGGAACACAAATAAGGCATGGTCTAAATATAATGATAAAATAGTATTTTTTAATTGTGAGCATTCATCTTGGAAATATACTAATAAACCATTAAAAGAGCATACTGGATTACTACCAAAGGTATATTATGAATTATAAAATTTATAAAATAAATGATACAAATTTTTTAATGAATCAGGACGATGATTTTTATAGATATGAAGAAGAACTTGATAGAATTGAATATGTTCGTGATTTAGATATTTTCCAATATGAAAAATTAATAGATGGAGTCGGAGACAATCTTTTTGAACGGGAAAGGTATCAATCTAAAGTTCATAATGTAAATATTTTTGACTATATAAAGAATTGTGATAAATTAAAAATTGAGACAGGACAAGGGGAAGTATTAGCTAAAGGTAATTTTTTTTATATTAAAAGTACAATGCAAAGTATGTTAAAAAATGGTAAGTTATCCTTTCCAATAGTAATTAAAGAATCCGATGATGGTGTATATGCAATAAATCCCGGACATTTCGCCACTCAATGTATGATGAGATGTGGTATAACAAAAGTGTCGTGTCTTATTTATAAAAATAAAAATACCAATTTAGATTTTGGTGGTATAAAAATAAAATCGATAAATGATTACATCAATTATGTTTTAAAGGATATAAGTTTATTGCCCTATCGTATATCAGATAATATTGTACTTAGATATGATTCTGATCTAAAAATATTTGAATCATATTTTTTTGGTGATACTTTAAACGAAGAAACAATAAAAATATTCTTCAGAAAAAGCTTATGGCCAGCAGCCTATAACGATAAATGTTTTATAAATGATTTACCACAATCATATGGTAAAATAGCAAAAAATACTTTTCCTTTGAAAGTTTTTATTGGAAATTGTGAAAAAGAATTTGATTTTGAACAATGTAAAAAAAGAATATTGGAATCTGTTGGAAGATTTGTTCCTCCTGGTCCCTATTATAAAGATGCAATAGCTAATAATCTTGATGTGGTTTTTAATAAATGGGATGGGAATACAAATGATATTCCATATCATAATAAAGGATTTTGTATATATACAGATTCAAATGTTTTATGGAACGAATCCATTTTTAATTTGTTATTTTTTACACACTCTAAAAAGATTATCATGAAGGATGCTAATGATAGAGTAATTATATTTAATTGTCAACATCCTTTTTGGAAAAACAACAGTAAAGTTGATAACATTAAGCAAGAAAATATTGGTATTATACCAGATTATTATACTTATATATAAGGAGTTATGATATGAAGTTATTTTTAGATTCAGCAAATATAAAAGAAATAGAAGAATTAGGTTCAAGTGAGTATGTTTATGGACTTACTACGAATCCAACATTTTTCTATGAAGAAGGAGTAAAAAGTACAGAGGAATTTTTATCGATTCTCAAAGATATTATGCCAGATAAAGAAATTCAGTTAGAGGCAATGGGTAGTGTTGATGAAATTCTTAAAATAGCAAGAGATTATGTTGATTCACCACCAGGAACATCGTGTGAGCATAATATAGTTTCTAAAGTCCCTTTTAATGAGGAAGGATTAGAGGCCGTATCAATTCTTTCTAAAGAATCAATCAAGACTAATGTTCATTTGGTTTATTCTGTAAATCAGGCAGTTTTAGCGGCACGAAGTGGTGCAACTTATGTTTGTCCATTAATGGGCAGGTTTGATGATAGTGGACAAAATTCATCTGAATTACTTGGAGATATAAAAACTACTTTTGATAATTACAATATAGAAACAGAAATTTTAGCGGCAAGTGTCAGACATCCTGATCATGTAAAACAGGCTTTACTTCTTGGTGTTGATGCAATTACTATTCCATATAAAGTTTTTAAACTAATGATGGATCATCCACTAACAGAAAGAGGAACAAGGGCATTTGAAAATCATACAGTTGGACAAAAATAGACTAACATTAATATCAGGACCTTGTGCACTTGAAAGTGTAAAACATGCCACTTTTATGGCAAAAGAGATTAAATCTCGGTGTGATGATTTGGATATACAACATATATTTAAGGCATCTTGGGATAAAGCTAATAGAACGGCATTAAGTCATTATAGAGGTTATCCCTTGGACGAAGCAGTTGATATGTTTCGTGAAATTAAAAGTGAAGCGGGTGTACTTATCACAACTGATTTTCACGAAAGTTGGCAAGCAGAAAAATTAAAAGATGTTATAGACGTTTTACAGATACCAGCATTTTTATGTAGACAAACTGATATGTTAGTTTATGCGTCCAAAACAGGATTACCTATAAATGTAAAAAAAGGACAATTTATCTCGGCAGANGATACAGAAAAAATTGTTGATAAGGTAAAAGGTTCTGATGTGTGGTTAACAGAACGNGGNAANATATTTGGTTATGGAAATTATGTNGTTGATATGAGAAATCTTGTTATTATGAAACNATTTGCACCAGTTATTTTTGATGCAACACATTCAGTTCAACAAGGAGCTAAAGGTGGAAGTAGTGGTTCACAGAGAGAGTTTATTGAACCACTAGCAAAGGCAGCAGTATCGGTTGGGGTTGATGGAATATTTATGGAAGTTCATGATAATCCAGATAAAGCTTTATCAGATGGAACAAGTAGTTTAGATTTAAATGATTTAACACCACTTTTGAAGAAATTAAAAATTTTATATGGATTGAGTTAGTATGTTATTTGCATCAACAGGATGTTCATTTACTTTTGGACAGGGATTATATTGGGATAAAATTTTAGAGAAACATAAAGATAATTGGGATTCGGTCAGATGGTCATCAGAATGGCCAAAAATAAGAACTATGTTATCTGTAGAAGATTTAAAATATATGAAATCTTTTACATATTCATATTTGTTAAGTAAGACATTAGATTGTGAATATATTACAAATCCTGGTGATGGGATGTGGGAATATAATTTACCACCTTCAAATTTTGAATCTTATAAAATAATTGATGTGTGGATTGAAAACCAACAGAAGAATATTGATGTTAAATTAAATTTTATAATTTTACAATTAACTGCACCCGAAAGAGATAAATATAGTATTGAAGAATCCACACAAAGAATTATTCAATTGAATACTAACTGTGAAAAAAATGATATTAAGTTATTTGTTTGGAGTTGGAGGCGAGAATTGGCAGATAAATTGGACACGAAAGATTTTTGGATTAAATTATTATATAATGATAGGGAATATAATTCGTTAGAAGATTGGCAGGCTACCTTCGAACCACATACAGGAGAATATCCACCTTTGTATATTTACGATGAAAAGTTTAATGAGTTTGGTATTGATGACAGACACCCTACTAAATTTACAAATCAAGTAGTACATGATAGTATTTTAAAAAAAATACAAGTTAAGGGAATAGTATGAAAAAGAAGTGGATATCTATAAGTACGGCTGGAATGGGAGATAGACTCGTTTGTTTTGCTTCAGCATTAAGACGAGATGAGGATGCATTAATTTATTGGCCAATTCAAAAATCAGATTTAGAAAGACTATTTGATCATTTATTTAATTATGAAGGACATATAACGGAATATAATGAAATTCCTGGTGTTGCAACTAATGGCAATTGGAGATTGTGGTTGAATAATGAAGAGATGAAAAAGTATGGTTATCAAGACTATAAATATAATTTAGTACCACAAGAAATAAGAGATGTTTATGTCCCTATTTTTCAGAGAATTAAGAATATGATACGAGATGATATTAAAGAGGAAGTAAAAAATCACATAAAAAAATTAGGTAATGATGTGGTGGGTATTCATCTTAGAACTTTTGAAGGAAAATATTATTTTAATGGAAGCTTTGATAATGATTATGAAGGTGTGATTAATCTTTTTAAGTCAGCCATGGATAAATTTCCTAAATCAACTAAATTTTTATTGGCTACCGATGATGAAAGGGCTAAAAGTGAATTAGAAAAGGATTATAATATTGTTGAATTAGAAAATAGAGGTTTGTGGGATCAAAAATTTGATTTAGTAGAGGCTCTTGTATTGTCTAATTGTAAAAATTTAATGTTAACAGCAATGAGTCATTATTCAGAATTAATTTGGTGGTTTGCAGGTGCACATAACAATGTAATACCCTTGTATCCAAAAGCACAAATTCAAAAAACAGGTACAATACCTGATTGGATTGATAACTCTTTATTTACAAATGAATATATTTAAAACAAATCATTTTCATTTAGAATATTTAAATAAAGATTTAGGAAATTTATCTTCAATGGCAAAAGTATCATATGGCGATCCTCTTCCAAATCCAGATTTCATTAAAGGTTTTGTTTTTAATGATGTTTTTATTAAAGATAATTATTTAACATTTATTGGTAAAAATAGAGCAAATAAGGATGAGTCATCTACTATCAATATTGAAGATTTAGATTTTTATGTAGAATGGGGTGGNAGTGNTAGAGCTGATNAGACTAAGTTTTTTCCTAAGAAGCAAAGTAANGATATTAAAATAACACAAACTGATNATNATANNGCNGTACAATANTCTTTACCGANNGANTNAAA
>NZDU01000053.1:8248-9141 GCA_002688875.1 Candidatus Pacearchaeota archaeon
TANAAANNNTCAANTTGTTGTAAATTTTGAAAATAAGAAAATTAGATATAACTTATCTGATTTTTCTTACTATATTTTAAAACTTCCAAAGGGAAAAGTAGTATTGAATACAATATTTTGGAATAATTGGAATTGGGTATCAAGTTGGGTAGAATATTATCTTGAATTAGGAGTTGATCATATTCTATTATATTTTACTGGAGTTGTAAATAAAGTCATATATTCAGAACTTGAAAAATATATTAATGATGGAGTATTAACTTTGTTTGAATGGAATTTTCCAATAGGGCATGTAGTTACGGAAGAAAATCCTTATCCAGCATATGCACAACACTTACAGATGATGCATTCTTTATTTTTGGCTAAAGATAAATTTGACAGATATTTATGTATGGATCCAGATGAGTATTTAGTTTTAAGTCGTAAATTACCTGATTTTTTAGAAAAACATAGGAAGTATGATTTTATAATGTTACAAGGATTATGGACAGAAATTTTCAGGGATTGTACTGGAGATTATATAGAGTTAAAGGATAAAGATTCAGATTGTTATTTACCATTTACTAAAGAAGGTACTTTGAGAATGTATAATAAATCATGGAAAAATGAAAAATTATGTATTCAGAAGCCCATAAAGGGTAGACATCGGAAAGATAACCATTGGACTAATATTAAGAATATGTCTAATCCTAATGTAGATGTAACAAAATCAAGATTGCATACTATTGGAATTGATGGTATTACACCTACATTTTTGTGGTCAAATATAACAGATGGATTTTACTTTCATTTTTCTAATATAACGAAACGAGATAGAAGAAAATTAACTTTAAAAGATGAACAATCAACGGGTTTTGTTAAAATAAATCATGAATGGACAGGTTTAACGTTTG
>NZDU01000054.1 GCA_002688875.1 Candidatus Pacearchaeota archaeon
GAAGTATCACCACATCCACAAGTTCTAAAATCATGTTGTGCTCGTGAATACAATATATTATGACAATTAGGACATTCTTTTGCTATTATTTTCATTATTCATCTCCTTAATTATAATCTATCCTTACAGTCTCCAAAGAATTGAATATCTACATCTGAAAAAATGGAACTCTCACCTAGATTCTCTTCACATATTTTTACAAAAAACTCAGCCTTATGTTTACAAGCGGCTGACCAACCTTTAGAGTACCATTCTCCGCTTTCACATACTTGCTCAAATGCCTCAGTATGTAGCTCGAACTCTTGTGGAATCGTTTTACTAAAAAACTCATCAAAGAGGATTTGATGAGACTCAGAAAAAATAGTGTATAATTTCAACGCCTATTATAATTTACGGGATTAAAATCCCGTTTCCTTACCTTATAAATTATAAATTAGAATATTTTCCATTTTAGATTTATTACAGATTTCATTACATCTAAGGCTTCTTTCATAACCTTATCTTTTTCTGCTTTAGTTAATTTACCGTCAGCATAGCCATCTTCTAGAGCTTTGGCTACTTCTCTCATCTCTTTAATAACATTAGTATATTTAGCGGCAATCATTGTACCAATACCTGCCAATACTAACCCCATTAGGTAAAAACCATTAGTCCAACTTATCCAATCATCAAACATTTTTATTTCTCCTTTAACGTTTTAATAATTTAAGCATTTTATGCAAAATACTTACTGGTATTTTTATCTGCCTTCAATAGATTATTTAAAGCGTGTCTATAGATGCTATGCCTACCGTTTGCCTTAAGTCTGCCCCATACGTTGCCAACCATGCCTTGATAGACTATAGCTTGTTTATTTTCAGTGATTATTTTTAATCGGCAACTTAATCTTTTGCCATCATCACTATGGAGTGCTTTCTGAACATCGAAGCATAATTTTTGGAACTTATTAGCTTCTTCTGCATTAATCTTCTCCTTGGATACTATACCCATACCCTTACCTTCTAAAGGGATGATAGTTTTTGCTCTTAATGAAGCAGGATTATCATTCTGGTCGCCAGGATCATGTGGACCATAGGTAGGGACTTTTTCTTTTACTGGTTTCTTTTTCCTTGCCATTTTATTTCTCCTTCTTGAATGGTGATTCGAAAAACTTTTTCCAACCGCTTATAACTTTATCCCAAAATGGAGATTCAGTAGGAAGATTACCCTCCCAAAAATCTATCGTACCATCCCAAAATAGACCTGTTTTTGTTTCTCGTCTACGGTCGTCTTCTTTCCGTCTTGGTGTAACCTTTCTTTTTTTTGTTTTATTTTTACTTGCCATTTTAACCTCCTACGTTTGGTGGATTGTAGATTTCCCATCAGTTTTAGCTATTCTAACGACATTAGAAAATCTACTCTTAAGATCGCTATTGTGAGTTATTAATAATTTAAGTCCAGTAATATTATCTAATAAATTAAAAAATTCACCAATTCCCGTTTCATCTAGTGAGTCAATCACTTCGTCCATTAAAAGGAAACTAAAATTAGAATAACCTTTATTTAAGGTTAATTCTCTAAGAGCAAATCCTACACAAACTCCTATTCTTTTAGTTTCTCCTCCGGAATAAGTTTCTAAAGCTCTTTTCTTATTTTGTTCATCAATAATAGATAAATCAAACTCTTCTTTGAATTCACCTTTTTTAGATTTTTTCTCTGTAAGAGTATCAAACCTAACTCTCATTCCCACTTCCATCTTGTTTAAATAGGAATTAGTTTGTTCTTCAAATGATGGTAAAAAGGATTCAATCATCCAACGCCTTATTGAAGGGAACCCTTCAACCCAGAATTGATAATCAGCAAACTGAGCTAATAATCCATCCTCTTGTTCTTTTAACTTATCTAAATCTTTTACATCTTTATCAAAGGCCTCAATTCTAGTTTGATTTCTGGCTATTGTATCTTTTAAGTTTTCAAGGGCTCCTTCATTTACTTCAATAGTGGATATAATATCATCATATAATTCTAAATCTTCTGGAGGATATTTTTTAATTTTTAACTCTAGCTTGATTTTCTTTTTTTCTAATCCTTTTAGATATTTTAAAGTAGCTGTTTTCTTTTCTTTCTTTTCTTCTTTTAATAGTTTTATTTTTTCGGGAATTTCATTTAATTCTGCTAATTCTTTATAACCTGTTTTTATTTCATATTCTAAACGCCTATTTTCTTTTTCATCATCATATAGATCATCAAGTTCTTTTTTTATCTTATTATGTTCTTTTATAAAAATAGTCTGTTTATTTTTAAGATCCTTAGATTTCTTAGAAAGAGAGGTTTTATTGAAAGAAGTTAACTCATCATCCTGGAACATTAGCTGACTTTGACAATCTGGACATTCAAGGTGATTTTCTAATTGATTTTCAATGATTAATACTTTTTGTTCTATTACAACATTTTTGTTAGTACAAGAACTCAATTCTTGCTCTAATTTGTTGATATTTGCTGGCAAATCGTGCACGTTTTTTGAAATCAATATTTGTTCTTGATTTTCAATATTTTGTTTAATCTCGTCTCGTTTAGAGAGCTTTTCTTCAAATCCCTTTTGTTGGTTTGCATATATAGATATAATTGTTTCTAAATCGGTAGCAGTCCTTTCCTTCATAAGAGTAAGATCTACTAACTGTTCTTGAAGATCTTTAATCTTGGCTAGAACTTCTACTTGTTTTTTTAATTCTTTAGTTTCTTGTTGATAAGTCTTTATTTGAACTTTAGCATCATTGATTTCACTTTTTAATCTTTGAACATCCGCTTCAGCAGTCAATTTATTTTGTAAGAATTCAATTTGACCTTCTACAGTGTTTATTTTACTTTTTACATTATTAGAATAAACTTTAGCTTTAGAGGTACACTTATCTAATAATTCTAAATTTAGAAATCTTCCTATGAGATCCATTCTATCTCTAGAAGTACTCCTTTTACCAGCAAAAGCTTTAACTGCTTCAATACTAAAATAGGTAGTATTCAAAAAATCATTATAATATTCAGTATTACTTTCTAAAATACCAAAGTAGTTCAACAAATTTTTCTGGGTGGCTACCATAGTTCTTTTAGTCTGGGGCTCTTTATTAATAAACCATTGTAAAGTATGACCTCCCTCAGTTTTTCGACTCCGTTTAATAATTATTTCTCTATCTTCAGAATCAACCAACTGTAAAGATACAGTACACTTTCCCATACCGCGATGCACAACACTAGAACCAGTGTTATCAGTAGGAGTACGACCAAAAATACCCCATGAGATAGCATTAAGAAGAGTCGTTTTGCCTGCCCCATTAGAGTCTGCCCCTGCTGCATCATTATTTTCTCCTATAATTAATATTTTAGTGTCATTGGAATAACGTTCAAAATCCATTTCCACATCTTGACCAAAGACTCCAAAACTATCTATTGATACTTTTTGTAAAATCATGTGATTATTTCACTTAAAATACTTTTTCCTAAGTCTATCATATCCGGCCTTTTATTCTTTTTACAATAAACTTCTACTCCCTCATTCCAAGTAGTAGAAGCATCAATCTCCGGTACTCTAATTCTAGATTCATATATAGTCCTATGTTCTATAAATAGCTTGTGAGCCCTGTGGAGCTTTAATATTTTACTCCTAATTTCCCCCATATTAAATCTTAAGTACCAATCTTCTTCACCCACAAAAATTAGTTTAACTATTTGACCTTTTAAATTTTGCCAATTCTGTAATTCTTTAAACTCGGGATCCTCATTTTCATAAATTGTATATTGAAAAAATACTCTATCTTTAACATCAATAAATTGATGAGTTATTTTTTCTTTGGTGGCTTCTAAATAAACAAAACCTTTTTTATCATTCCTTTCTCCATAATCTACTTTAGCAATACTACCTATATACATCCATTTTTTTGCTGTTTGAGCTTTATGGTAATGGCCTAAAAAGGTAAATCTATGGTGATTAAAAAGTTTACGGCTAAGACCAATACTTAAAACATATTCTGTCCCACTAATTAAAGCCCCATCTACTCCAAAGTGGCCAAATACTACTTGATTTTTATATTTTCTTAATTGTTCTGCTACTTGTTCGTCAGGTATAAAAGGAATAAAAAGGCATTCTATCCCTTTTAAAATTAATTGAGTAGGCTCAGAAATAATAGTAAGGGCATCCGTTTCTAACGTATTTAATAAATCTGTTTCAGTCATGAAAGAATATACTTTATAATCAGTATCATGATTGCCTATGAGAATAATTATAGGTATTTTATTTTTTATTAGAGGGGCTAATACTTGAACAAACTTTTGACGTAAAATTTCTGCGGGATTTATCTTATCAAATACATCCCCAAGGCAAAGCCAATAGTCTACCTTTTTCTCTATAGCAAAATTGACTGACTTAGTTAAGTGATCTAGTCTGTCTTGTAGTCTGGAATTAATCCCAGAGGGTAGTATCTTGGCGTACTTGTCCGTAGTCTTCAGGTGTATATCTGAAGTAATTACCGCTGTTAAACTCATCTAATCTCCAAATTGTTTCTCTTAATACAGCATTATCAGTTTGTATATCATCAAACTCTGTTAATGACTCTAATAGATTTAAGGTTCTGGGATTATTACTTTCTACCGTAATAATTTCTCTGTCACGAATGAAGTAGCGCTCTATAATTATTTCGGTACCTTTAAGATCGCTAAGGTAATAAGTTTCTCCTCTTAGATCCTCTGTTAC
This sequence comes from Candidatus Pacearchaeota archaeon, assembly GCA_002688875.1. GTDB lineage: Archaea > Nanobdellota > Nanobdellia > Pacearchaeales > GW2011-AR1 > ARS1285. Next base: position 4,724 of record NZDU01000054.1, read on the forward strand.
GGAGAAATCTAATATCTCCGGGGTAGTATAAATAGATAAATCATCTTGACCCATTAATAAACTAGTTAACACTAATAAAATAATTTTATTCTTCATTTTTTACTCTCTCCATGAAATGTTGAGGATGCTCAAAAGTTTCTAATAATATTTTTTGAAGAGCCGGTCTATCAAACCAAGAATAAATATGTGTACCTAGATGGCCTAATAAAATATTCATATTTAAACAAGGGTGATGGCCAGACATTTTAGCTCTATAAGCAAAAGCATAATCTTCAGACCTATAAAATCTGAAATTTTCTATGCCATCTTTGGTAGACCTTTCTTCTTCTGTAACTGAGGGATTATAAAAAGCAAATGCAGATTTACCTGGAATAACATTAGGTGCGTGATATTCTAATTCCGGATAATTTTCCTTAATATCTTCATAAACACTCCTGTGTACTAATAAAAAGCCCGTAGCTAATTTATCAGTTTCAATATAATTATCAGGGCGTAGCTTAAATTCAATATCAAACCCCCCCTCTTCATTGTAAGGTATAATACTTGCAGCTTCATTGAAGTTGTGGGACCCCCCTCTCCAAAAGTAAAAGCCTCCCACTATAGTTTTTCCATCTTGAATCCCACTCCTTAATATTTCATCAATAGCATTCATATTTAGAGCAGCCCTAAATACTCCTTCATTTAAAAAGAGGTCAAAAATATCTTTATCCATCCAGTTAGAATAAAAAGCGGCTAACTCAGGCCCAAAGCCGTGAGGAAAAATGATATCATTATCAAGTTGAAGTTGCCATTCACAATCACCATCTAAGAACTGGGCAGCCATTTTGTCTCGGGCTCTAGGTATTAAACTATCACTTCCCAAAAAATTAAATTCCGGTTTCATTTTATCTTTAAAGGCAGAAGTCATAAGAGCCTGCCTTAAACCAGAATCTTGAAGAATATTGATAGAGTTACTATAGGTGGGCATAGAAATCTGTAGTTTAATGGGGTCCTTAAGTTCTTTATGCGGATCCCACCAAGGAAATTCTACCGCCTTCCCTTTTAAAGAGTCTATTTTTTCTTTATTCTTAGCCATTAGTTCATCTCTAATACATTCAAAGTATTAACTAAATTGCTTTTGATTAAATCAACCAAGATTTTAACCTCTTTATCAGCAGGTACTTTGTCTTTGGATACTTTAATTAACTCAATGTAACCATCTACTGTACTTTTTATAGCTGCAACTTGTTTCTTGGTAAGCTTATAGTTTTCAAAAGCTTCATATATTAAATGCTCTTTATTCAACATCATCATTTTTTTCTTTTGTTTTTAATTGTTCTATAGCTCCTGTTCTAAACATTTTTAAGTCTATTTCATTTAAAGGTGGGGCTAATTTATTTTTGGGAGTTCTTATTCTAACAATCTTCCACTTAGACTGGCCATCTTCACCTTTTTGCTTAGACTTTTTCATATAACTCAATCCTATGCGAATTGAAGAAGCAAAATTAATTGCATCCCCGCCAGGGGTATATGTTCTTTCTCCAAACATAACTCCTATTTTATCTTTAGCATGATTTATGAAAATTAAATTGGTTTTGGTTTCATAAATCTTATGGACGGTAGTACCATCCTCCTTCTTTATGAACCTAGTCCCCTTACCAGGCGGTTTAACTTGAAAACCTCCCATTAAGTCATTAAAGAAGATAGTATACATTTTAGCTCTCTCCAGGCGCATATTCATCTTCATTGAGGAAGCGTCTATTTGTTCAGATATCTTTCCTGGCTGAAGAGCAGGCATTGAGTCAACTACAATTACGTCACAAGTGTTAGAGGCTAACAGTAGTTTTAGTTTGTATAAAGCATCTTCCCCTAAATTAAACTCGGGTAGAATTAATTTACTATTATCAATTCCACAAGATTCTCCATAATCCCTTAGATAGGCACCTTCGGCATCAAATAGAGCTCCTACTCCACCTTGTTTTTGAACTTGTCCTATCATCCAATAAGCAAGTGTGGATTTCCCAACAGAGGGCTTAGAATATAATTCTATTATTCTACCCCGAGGAATACCCCCGCAGCCTAAAACTTTCTCATTGAGGTCGTCTATATCTGTGGGGATAACTTCTAGTTTCTTACGTTCAGAGGCTAAAGTTCCAGATTCACCTAATAGACCTAGAGCTTCATCAATAGCTTTGGAAGTTGAGTCTACCATTCGGGGAATTCTTCATCTTCTTCCGAATCTTCTTTAACGGCTTTAGTTGGTTTTTCCTCAACTGTTTCTTTTTCCTCAACTACTTCTTGAGCCGGTTCAACTTCCATATCATCTCCAAAAGAGATTTGATTATCCTTTTTATCTCCCGAACTTAGCTTCTTTGGAGTAGGTCTTTCAGTATCACCTTCTAGGAAATCCAGACCCATTTTTTCTAATTGGGTTTGAAACTGTTCTATTGATGGAAACCTATAGCTCCCATTAGGGTTAGTTGCTCCCAGATAGATTGGAAATTCAGCTAGTTTCTGTTTCATATCTTCTGCTGAATCAGGAACTGCTTGTTCTTCCAAATCCAATTTGGATTCATTGATTGATATGTATTCTTCTTCAGTGAAGAACTTTTTCAAGTCCATCTTTTCTGCTAGCTCAGTAGCATTTATACCTAAGTAGGAAACAGGAACTTTACCAGAAAACTTATTGTCTGGGTCTACCTGAACACTATAGCTAGTACCAAATTGTCTACTCTTTGAAGGATCTATAGATTTGGTAATAACAGCATCCCACATAAAGATTAGCCCATGTCTTAATTTGGATTTATCTTTTATGGCTGTAGCTGATTCCAATTCCACCAGTTCTTTATAAACTGTATATGGATATTCAGCTATTTCTACTTTGGGATAGTCTTCACTTTCCTTGTTTATAACAAGGTATAGCCATTTTGTACTGGGATCTAAAGAGGATTTAGTGAATTTCTCTCCTCTAGAAGATCTTATCCTTTTTTCCAAACTAGCTAATACATCAAGAGGGCATCCCTCTTTTGGTCTCCGGAGAATTTTCATTCTTTGTACCATTTCTCCGGTCTCTTGGTCTTCCACCAGGGTTGGATAATAAATCAGGGATTGTCTTACTGGTCCAAAGAGAACTCTATGAATATTGTCCCCTTCATTAACTCTGACCCTGGTTAATCCTCCACCATCGTTGGTGTTTTTAAGGTACGTAGGTTGTCCTAGTTGCATGTTTTTACTCCTTACTTGCTTTTAATAACTTCAAGTGCTGCAATCCTACCGGCTTTGCAAGCTTTTACTATGACTTGCAGCTCTTTCCGGATTCTACGAGCAGCCTTAGCTACCCCTTTTTCAGCTTTGGGCATATCTAGTTCAATATGCTCCATAGCTTTTTCAATAGTAGTTAAACTACTTCTTAGTTGGTTTTGCATCGTTTTTCTCTCCTTTTTTGTTAGAGTTTTCTTTTAATACAAATGTTGGAAATTTTTCTTTTCCCAGAATTAAGTCTTGAGCAAATTCAAATAAGTCTTCCGAAGCATGACGCTTAGACGTACTGTATAATTGATTATATAAGTGCATATTCCAAATTCTTTTGACTTCCCTGTACTTTTCTTTATAGAATTCACTTATATCGGTAACTCCTCGAGGTACCTCATACTCTATTGAAATACTCGGTTTTACTACCTCGTAAGGAGCAACCCTTATAGATTCATTTATTGTTATTGTTATTTTCATGATATCTAAATACTTCTGAGTTTGAAGATATAACTTCTTTTTTTCCTTTAGGTTTTTCGGGATGATTGACCCACTTCACCGTA
>NZDU01000055.1 GCA_002688875.1 Candidatus Pacearchaeota archaeon
AGAAAGAGTTGTTACTTCGGTTAGTGGCTTATAATATAGATAGAAAGATAATTCTTTCTATTTCTCTGGTGAGGAATTCACCAGAGCCCTATTCCCCCATCAAATATAAAAAGAGCACACTTAAACCAAATTCACACATAAATTTATATATTATCTCTGATTAGAATAATCATGGAGAAGCAAATTTTAGATTTTACAGTATTAATAGAAAAGGACGAGGATGGAATTTATGTTGCCAGTGTTCCAGAGTTACAAGGATGTCATACGCAAGGTAAAACTATAGAAGAAGTTATGGAAAGAATTCATGAAGCAATAGAATTATGCTTAGAAGCTGATAAAGAAGAGATAAATCCAATGATATTTGTTGGTATACAAAAAGTTCAGATAGAAAAACCACTTCAAGTTTAGAATGGTTAAATTAGTCCTTATTTCTGGAAAGAAATTCTGTAAAATTCTTGAAAAGCTAGACTTTGAAAAGATTCAGGGAAAAGGCAGCCATATAAGATACAAGCATTCAGATGGGAGAAGAACCGTTGTTCCTGTTCATGGCAATGAAGATCTAGGGAAAGGTCTTTTAAGATAAATCTTAAAACAGATAGGATTGAGTAAAGAAGATTATGATGCATTGAGGAGAGAGGTTTAAAGTTGTTATAATCACCGATACTCTCGCCAAGTATGCTTACACTTCGTACACCGATAAAACTTAGTCTCCGCCTCATCCCCCGACCTCGTCTGCGACGTCCAAAAATAAGCCTCTTTATTATTGCACTTTGCACAGTCTCCATTAGTAATCGGAAAAACATCCGTATCCTTATCCGTAATCACTCCAATCTCCGGCGCCTTCTCAATCTTCTCACTACTTTCAATCTTCCCCTTACTCTTAGTCTTATAATTACAACGAGCACATTTAACTTGACCCTTACCCATCAATACACAACCACACTTCGGACAAAATTCCATCTTAACACAAATTATATCAAATACTCTACCAAAAACCATTTAAAAATCTTTCCCAAAGATCGTTTAATTGAAAAGTAATACTATAAATTAGTATTACACACATATGCTTAATAATTTGGACGGTCAATAAGGGCCCTAGCCATTCTTATAACCCTAACTGTATCTAATTCTTCTCCCCTAAATACTTGCACAATTTCTCCATTACCTATATTTCTACTTAGGTATGCCCCATCCTTATCAAAAACATATGTAGTTTGAGTTACTTCATCCCAAATTCTTTGCATCCCATCTGCATCCGACCAAGGGATTACTTTATGAGATAGTCCAAACGCATCATATAATGCTATCATTCTCTTCATTTCATTTTCCATAAAAAATATTAATAACCCTCTTATTTAATTCTTTCTATATTATACTTCAAACATTATCAAAGAAAAACCTAATAAATATCAGAAATTAATTTACAACCTACCAAAAAAAATTAGCGAAAGAACATGACGAGGTCTGTTCTGAAGCATATCCTAAAAAACCTGATTAATCAATTCCGTAAACCAAATCTTAACCCACCCCAGATAAGGAACCCTAAAAACAACCTTCCCAATAATCTGATCCTCTCCAATAGAAGTCTCATCCGTCCTCAACCCATTATTATCTTTAGTCAACTGATCAGCATTATGGTCTCCCTTCGTCCCCATCACAAAACCCTCATCAACTTCCTTAATACTAATAATCCTATGAACAATAGGCCGAGGAGCTAAAGATTCTTTATTCGGCTTAAATATAATCACATCTCCCAACTTAGGAACAAACCTCCCATAAACAACCACAATATCTCCTTTATTAAAACCATTACTCAACGAAAATCCTCTAAAAACTCCCTTATCAATCCCCCTTGCCTCATACCAATCACCACACTCATCCCAATACCTATCAAAATCCAAATATGATTTATCGCCTTCATACTTCCCACAAATACTCAAAAACCCAGAACCATCTCGAGTAATCTGATGATCCATACTCGAGCTTTCAACCCCCGCCAACGGCAAAGATGTCCCAAACATCAAAGACAATATCGGGAAAAACACAAACTTCACAAAAACAAATATAATCACAAGCGCAACTACCCAACTCAACCAAGAATCAGAATTCCAAACCCAATCCCAACCCTTCTTAACCCTCTCCCAAGTTTCATTACTCATAACAAATACTAGAATAAAAGCTTTTTAAAGAATTGGGTTTTAATTAGATAAATGTTTAGAAGAAAAAAGAAAGAAATTAATATAGAAGCTAAACTATTAATCAAAGATCTAGATGATCTAACTCTAATTCCAGAATCATTAAGAAAATTATTCTCAAGATTTGCTTTAGGAACCGAATTAACAAAATTAGGTCACCTTGTCTCAGGAAATGGCCCAGTAAAAAACTACCGAGACAGAATAGTAATAAAACACGTGCTTAACATTGCATATCTAGGAATAAATGAACCAATAAGATATACAGATGCTAAAAACAAAAGAGATTTAAATTTAACTTACCGGTGAACCTAAACATTTAAATAGTATCTAAATCTAGTATACACATAAAGTGTATACGCAAGTATTACTTTATAACACCTCTTTTCCCCTGGACGAGCAAAGACGTACTTTTGTATGACACCTGCTTATCTAGGGTTTATATTCAAAATGATAAGAAAAAATAATTCACAAAATAATCTCAATCCTCTTGCAACTATTTTTGTCCCAGGATCTTTCCTTAATCTTACAGGAATAATAGAGAAAAATGCCCCATTAGATGATTCACCAATTAAATTATATGAAAGGTTAACTTTGTATGGAACATTTGCAGCTGCTGAATTTGGAAGACTAGCACTGTACTCAGATATTGCAGATACTGTAAACCAAATTATCAACTAAAATGGCAGACATTTTCGACAACAAAATTTTATGTGGAAAATGTAGCCTAAAAATGACTCCTCAAATTATTTCTAAAGACGGAATCAACCTCCGAGCAGTTTACTGCCAAAAATGCAACATCAAAATCATCCACCCAAAAGACGAACAAGAATACAACAACTTCATGAACCTAAAAAAGAAACAATACCACGTAAAAATGAGATTCGTAGGAAACAGCTACGCCGTATCAATCCCAAAAGAAATCGTAAACTTTATAAAAGATCATGAACGAATAATGGATAACATGGTTAAACTAGCTTTCGAAGATTTCGGAAAAATCAGCCTAGATTTCGGCTGTCAAGAAAAAGACTATAGCGACACCAAAACAAGTTCTGTCCCTGGAAACAAAATAAATAGAATTAAGAGGTTTCATTAAATGCCCTCCCAACCAACAAAACTAAGAGTCGCAGAAGCATTACAAGATGATGCCTACCGAGGAATCGCAAGAATCGATTTCGAAATTATGAAACAATTAGGAATCCGAAGAGGAGACATCATCGCGATAAAGGGCAACAGGGAAACAGTCGCAATAGCAGACAAAGCCTATCCAGCAGATGTCGGAGAAGGAATTATAAGAGTCGATGGAATCATAAGAAAAAACGCGAGAACAAGCGTCGGCGAAAACGTAACAGTAAGCAAGGCAAACGTCAAAGAAGCAAAAAAAGTCACAATCGCTCCAGCACAAAAAGGCATCAGAGTCCAAGGAGATTTAAAACCAGGATTATTAGGCCGAGCAGTCATCAAAGGAGATATCTTAGTTCTCGGAGGATTACAAAGAAGAAGAGACATGATGGGCGACGAAATGGGCATGGACGACATCTTCGGAAATCTAAACGATCTATTCGGAGGAGGTTTCAATAATCTAGGCGGAATGCAACAGATAAGATTCATCGTAGCCAACAGCAACCCAAACTCGCCTTGCGTCATAACAGAAAACACGGAAGTAGTATTAAGCAATAAACCAGTTGAAATCTCCGACGAAACAATTCCCGAAGTTACATACGAAGACATCGGCGGTTTAACAGATGAAGTCAAAAAAATCCGAGAAATGGTAGAAGTACCATTAAAACATCCGGAAGTTTTCGAACGTCTAGGTGTAGAACCTCCAAAAGGAGTACTCTTACACGGACCACCTGGAACAGGAAAAACCCTCCTAGCAAAAGCAGTCGCAAACGAATCAGACGCTAATTTCATTTTACTTAACGGTCCAGAAGTCATGAGCAAATTCTACGGCGAATCCGAAAAAAAAATCAGAGACATTTTCGAAGAAGCAGAAAAAAACGCCCCATCAATTATATTCATCGATGAAATAGATTCTATTGCCCCACAAAGGGAAGATGTCGGAGGAGAAGTTGAACGAAGAGTAGTCAGCCAACTATTAACAATGATGGACGGTCTACAATCTCGAGGAAAAGTTGTAGTCATCGCAGCAACAAACCGCCCGAACTCAATTGATCCAGCACTAAGAAGGCCCGGAAGATTCGACAGAGAATTAGAACTAAGAGCCCCAGACAAAAAAGGAAGATTACAAGTTCTTAAAATACATTCACGTGGAATGCCCCTAACAAAAGACGTCAACCTAGACCATCTAGCAAGCGTAACCCATGGTTTTGTAGGAGCAGACATCTCAGCATTAACTAAAGAAGCAGCAATGGTCGTTCTAAGAAGACTTCTTCCTAAGCTTAACCTAAAAGAAGATGAAGAAATTCCCGAAGAAGTTCTAAAAGACCTAAGAGTTACCAAGGCTGATTTTGATGAATCTCTAAAGGTTGTCAGACCTTCAGCCATGAGAGAAGTCTTAGTAGAAACTCCTAACATCTCTTGGGAAGACGTGGGAGGTTTAGACAAAATCCAACAAGAATTAATTGAAGCAGTTGAATGGCCATTAAAATACCCAGACGCTTTCAAAAGAATGGGAATAAAACCTCCTCGAGGAATACTACTCTATGGACCACCAGGAACCGGAAAAACCCTTTTAGCAAAAGCAGTCGCAAAAGAATCCGAAGCAAACTTCATCCAAGTAAAAGGACCCTCATTATTATCCATGTGGGTCGGAAAATCAGAAGAAGGAGTAAGAAAAATCTTCGACCGTGCCAGACAAGTAAGCCCTTGCATAGTCTTCTTCGATGAAATAGACTCTCTAGCCGGAAAACGTGGAATGGAATCTGGAACAAAAGTAACAGAACGTGTTCTTAACCAACTTCTAGCCGAAATGGACGGAATAGAAGACCTATCAAACGTAATCGTCATCGCCGCAACTAACCGACCAGACATGCTAGACTCAGCATTACTAAGACCAGGAAGATTCGACCGTATCTTATTAGTCGGCTCTCCAGAAAGAGAAGGAAGAGAACAAATAATAAAAATCCACACTAAAGATGTTCCTCGAGCAAAAGACGTAAACCTAAAAAGACTCATCGACCAAACCGAAGGATATACTGGAGCCGACGTTGAATCATTTGTAAGAGAAGCCGTCATGCTAGCCTTAAGAGAAAACATAGCAAGCAAAGAAGTAAGCTCAAAACACTTCGAAGAAGCCCTAAAAAAAGTAAGCCCTTCAGTAACAAAAGCAGATATGGACCGCTACAGAAAAATCGAAACAGATTATTTAAGATCAGCTAAAGCCGCATTGGAAAACCAAAGCGCCTATCTCGGATAAAACCCGAAATTAGCTGAAAAAAGAAATAGAAATTTGGTGTTCTAAAGTATTACAAATACATTCAATTAATCAAACTCTAACTATTGTAAGGAGGAAAAACTATAATGCAAAATTGGGAAGATCAAATTTGGAATGAGATGAAACGTGTCAGATCAAGAATGAATCAGGCTTTCGGAATGAAAGATTTTTCAAACCAATCTCTAGAATGCGAGCCTAGAAACTACAGACAAGCCTGGGCCGATCTAAGAGAAAACGAAAAAGAATTTCAGATAGCAGTAGAAATCCCCGGAGTAAGCAAAGAAGACATCAGCTTAGAAGTTCTAGACAACGGACATTTAGTAATAAAAGCCGAAAAAACTCAGAACAAAGAATCTAAGAACTTATTGGACGATGCAAACTCAACCGAGGAAGAAGTCTGTTGCTCAACCGAAGAACTAGAAAATAACTGCGAATGCACAACAGACTGCGAATGCAACGAACCCTGCACTTGCCAACCCGGAAAAGCACACAGATACAGCCGACTAAAAAGCTACTCTGGATTCTACAAAA
>NZDU01000056.1 GCA_002688875.1 Candidatus Pacearchaeota archaeon
CTTAATATCTAAAATTTCTTCTACAACCTCACGGCGGGATGCTGCTGTCAACTGCATAAATGGAATAAACGATGAAGAACCCAATACTACAACTTGAGTAAATGATCTATGATTTAATTTTAGTATATTGTTCTCTAAATGTTTCTGATAATCCCTAGCTGATGCATCTTGATTCAAAAGTTTCTCATCTATATAAATCTCAAACTTCGTAGGTTTGATACCTCTTTTAACTAAAAACTTTTTGCGGCCTATCGTAAACAAAACTTCCACTATACAGTCCCGACTATTGACACTGTTCACCAACTGATCTTTCTTGATACGTCTAAATGGTTTACCAAACAATCCAAACGTCAATGCATCCAGCACAGTAGACTTTCCACTGCCATTGTCACCTATGATAAGAGTAGACGGTGAATTATTTAAAACAATTTCTATTGGTGTATTACCGGTCGATAAAAAATTCTGCCAAGTAACAGTTTTAAATGTTATCATTTAAATATTGCCATATCTTCAATTTGTTTTTTAGTAGTCATTCAACCTCACTTGCCTCCACATACAAATTCTTTAAAATTCGTTTCAATTTATTTTTGTTGATAGCTACACTATCAATTTCTTCCACATACCGATCTAATAATGTCATTGTATCTTCTACATCTTCCATAGATTGATCAGCTATATTATTAGGATCTAAATCAGAAAAATCTTCTACAATTTTTAACTCATAAAAATTTCCATCATTATAACACCGATCTATAAATCGGTCGAATGTATAGAAATCTGATTTCTGTATAACAAAAATCTTAACATAACACCCCTCATAAGGAGTTATATCATAATTCAACATCTCATCAGACTGGCCATCATCATAATAAATCTTTTTAAATAACCGATTAGGATTCTGATAAAATTCTAACTCCCTAGTTTCTGTATCTAAAATATGAAACCCTTTCTTACTGTTGTAATCGTGCCATGTAATCTCGTATGGTGCACCTAAGTATCTAACGTGACCATCGTCTTGTTGTTTGTGAAAGTGTCCAGAAAACACACGCTCAAATCGTTTGAAATGTTTTCGTTCTATACCATCATCACAATATACATTGTCCAACATCTCTGCACCTTGTAATGGTAGATGACCCATAAGAAAGTCAGCTTTAGCTCTAGATATAATTCTTAACGACTCTGCATACTTATCAGGTGCAATCCATGGAGTCATTAATATTTTCAGACCATCAAAATCTACTACCTCTGGCATATCTTTATAAAGATGTATAGGATATTCTCCACACGTTAAAGACATAGAGTTTACATCATTAGTTGATTTAAAATAACAATCATGATTACCCAACAAAACATGAAGATCCATACCTCTCTCATAGATAGGAGTAAAAAACATTTCCTTAGCTAATTTGAGAGTATTAAAATTCGTATACTTGCGCCTATCGAAAGTGTCACCCAAATCTATAATTGTTGTGACTTTCTCTTTTTCTAAAATTGGAAAAAAAGTTTCTTCGTAAAACCGTGATTGAAAAGCACTAAAAGATATATTATCGTTCTTACCGCCAAAATGTAAATCTGTTATTAATGCTATTTTCATTCAATCTTTATCATCTGAAAAAGAATACTTATCCAAAAATTCAATATATTGTCGCTGATATTCACTAGGATCATCATGTTCTTGTGTTATAATCATATCTTCTATATTAGACCGTTTTAGTATGGCATCTTTTATTTTAGATTGCTTCTTCTCCTTTGTTATTCTACGAACAAATGCAAAATAAATGATCTGTGTAAAATATGCAAAAGGATTCTTTGATTTTTCTGGATTAAAATTATCTATATACTGAAGGCAATTTTCAATGCCATCTGATATCATTTCATCTCTATATGTGTAATTAATAAAATTTGGACGATAGGATAAATGATTAGCTATCTTTAAAAAACATTCGCCGATATAATTTGTTACCTGCGGCCGAGGCTCATCATTCGATTCAGCTTCAGCAACATGACCTTTCCATTCAATCATCGCTTCTAAAAATTGTTTATTATTTACATAATGTGGCTTTTTCTTTTTATCTGTAGCCATAGGAACTCCTACGGAACATAATCTCCAAATAATCCAATGATAACTTCTACAGCATCGTCCAACTCTTTTAGACGCCATGCTGCGTTGCATTTGATAAGTGGGTGTTCCATTATTCGTTTGTCGTCCGAAACAACTATCAACGGTTTTTTCAAACCAATACTCCAACCTATCTCTATGATAGTCCCAATACTGGGCCTACGGTCATTCATCTCTTTGGGAAGATAAGCCAACACCAAGTCAGCACTTTCTGTGTCCAACCAGTTCTTTGCATTGATAGCACGTGGATCGCTCCACATCTTATCAGTTGCTCCATCATCTGTATAAACCATTCCTGGTCGTAGTGGTTCACACCTCAATGGAGATATGCCAACAATGTTGTCTGGCAACATTAGGTCAACATCATTTCTCCAAGTTGTTGCTTCTTCTTCTGTTAGTCCCGCTATTGGTCCTGCCAAATATATATACTTCTTCATACTCATAATAAATGCCTTTTTGTTTTAGACATTTATAATTATATACTAATTAAAGTACATTGTCAAGTGTAAAAAATATAAATTTGTACTTGACAAATTTTGTTGAATTACATATATATTAGTGTACCACCTTTAATGAAGCTTAGTCTTATCAAGAGGAAGCTGTATAACCTTTTTCGGTCCATCCTCTTCCGTATTAACATTCTTCATTATCTCATTTAATGCCTGAATTCTATTTTTTAATTCAGTTTCATCTTTAGGATTATCTTCATCTCGCAAAGCTAACTTTTTACATATCTGTTTATAATAAAATCCAACTTCCGGAGCCAAATTTCCCACCGCTATAATTCTTTTCTTAGCTATAGCAAATTCAGTATCATTGGTGAAATTCATCCAATGTTGCAAACCAGTATGAGTTATTACTTCACCCAATTGTTCATTAAAGTGGGGGTTTTCGGCGATAGCCATAGGACGTTCTACCACAACTGCATCTGTATATTCATGCAAAATTTTACAAATTACGTCCTCTCCATTATCTAGTTTAAGGACCTTAAATGGACTTGTATCTAGAGTTTTTGTTTCATCTGTTTCAGACATATAAGTATTTATGCTTTAGTTCGGCCATTGTATGGTTTGTTGAATCGCCTCATTCTGCGGACCAGAAGCTTCTTCTAAATTTCGTTGTTCTCGAGCAGCATCTTCTTCAGCTCGTTTTTCAAGATACGTTCGCTCATCCCACTCTTTTATCTCTTGAATTTGTTCCTCACCTATATGGTCTCTTGGGTTATTAATTCCAACTAATGAATCTATATGATCTACACTAAAGGTATCTTCACAAGCATGACAATCATAACATTTATTTTGGCAAGTCATTAATTGTTGTTCTAATGCCAGACCTTTCTCTGAATCCCAAATCGTTTTTGGTATTTTATCCCATGATCTTTCAGCATAAAATTGATCATTAACCCAACCAACAGGATTCCAAAGAGAAAAATGTGGCAAGTCTGCTTCATAAATTTCTCTAAAAGATTCTGCATATGTATAAGATTCTTGATCGGATCTAAAACCTTCTGCATAATACTCTAAACCCTCATCATAAAAAATACCAGGATGATTTTTAATTATTTCTGTAGGATAGCGCCATACCATTTTAAAATTCTTTATTGTCGGCGTGTCTGTGAATCCTATAGGACCATCACCAAACTTCGTGTACCCAGTGCCATCGACCTTTCTCTGTATTGGATATTCATCATTTGCAAGTTTTCCTTTGAGACCTTCCGACAAGTATTCAGTTGGTCCAAGCCTATTAGTTCTACCTGTATATTTGAAAATATCAACATGATCAAAATAATACTCTAATGTCTTTGAGCTCATCCATACAAGATTATTATTAAGTCTTGGTAAGTTTACAGTATCATCTGTAGTCCAACGAGTGGAAGATATTAGCCCCCAAGCTCCCCAATAAGAACTATGATTATTTTCAAACTGTTCATGCCAACTATCGTGTTCAGGTCTAAATGGACTGTTCGGTAAATAATTATCTGTTACTGTCATAGAAGTTTTAACATTATATTTTTCTGCAAGACGTTTGAACTCTGGCAATAAATCTGTGTTTCGATTTACATTACGTTCTAACTGTATAACATTATAACCACAATGTGCCATATCTATAAACTGTTGCGGTGTATCTACGTTTTGAAAAACAGAACTTTTCCACACCATCTCGGGAAACCTTTTCTGTAACATTCCAGTAGCCATCAAATGTACAAAACTTAAAGTACATCGCCTTAAACCTCTCTCATAATATTCACCTAACCAATTTAAAAATAGATGCATCATTTGATTTTCACCCATCAAATCTGGCGGCTGTACTATTGGGTTTAATGTTAATGAAATAGGAACATTTAATTCATCTTGAATTTTAAATAAATCATCAATGTGATTATCATCAGTAATATAAACTCCCATAGCATTACCATATTTTATCCATTGATCAGACCGTAATCTCTTACCTCTAAACTGTGCTCCAAAATATATATCACTTATTTCTGATCTATATTCATCAGATGAGTTTTTTATTAATGTATAAAAATCCCGTGTAAATGATCCCTCACTATCGTAATGTGGTATTGAAAATCTTTTCTCAAAATTCATCTTTCTATCCTTTTAATTTCACTGGTAGAATCTCATAATCAAATTCTTCCTTATTGTATATTTCTATCCTAGCTCCAAAATGCTTTAAAGTGAAGTTCTGTTTATTATTATAACTCAAATCATCGCTAATGTCAAACACTTTTAGCCCTTCTTTATTTTCAGATGTTCTCAATCCTCGTCCTATAGATTGCAAAACTTTAATCTGAGATTTGTACGGACTCGCAAACACTATATTATGTAGTCTCCTAATATTTATTCCCATTGAAAAGGTGCCGTAACTAGCAACTACAATACTATTATCATTTTGTTCTACTATAGCTCTAATCTGTTCTCTTTCTTCTGTTGGGGTTGCACCATAGACTAGATGAGGATTTTTATCTGCACATCTATCTATAATCATTAAACACAAAGGTACTAACTGTTTTTCTATGTACTGTGCCAATACAAGAGTATTTCCCTCTAATGTTTCTACGAGTTTTGTTATAAACAAATTTCTTAATCTATGGGTAGAAAGATATTCCATCTCCTCTTGGTATGTTCTATTCTTTCTATTAGCTTTAACATGATCTAAAACTATACAGGAGATATGCAAATCTGATAATTGTTTAGCCTGTATAAGTTTAGTTGTTGTTGTAACTTTCTTACACTTCGCAAACAATCCTTCTAGAACTAATTGATGGACTTCTGTACCATCAAGTGTACCGGTTGTGCCGATACGATATTGACAATCATGCAATTTCGTCATTATTCCTGTTAAAGATTTCGCCTTTGCCAAATGACATTCATCTATAAACACAGCACCAAATTGGCTGAAATATTGTTTAGGCATTTTATATATTGATTGCCAAGTTGAGATGATAACCTCTTTTGGAGTATTCTTGTCGTATCCTGAGTATAATCTATGGCAGTGTTCATCTGGAAACCAACCATAATCAGCAAAGTCTGTATACATCTGTTCGACTAGAGATGTTGTTGGCACTACTACTAGAATTTTTTTATCGGGCAAAAGGTCGACATAGTACCGGATCAACGCATATATAATAAATGATTTCCCAGAACCAGTAGGAGAAAGAATAAGTCCCCTATCATTATTGATGATATGATGTATAGCATCTAATTGATAATCCCGTACCTTTAAACTCTTTGATATCTTATTAACAAACTTTTTTATTAAATCTTTTTCGATGCCTCTAGAGGCTCGGATTCCTTCACCGTATTTGATTTTATGGCCTTGTGTCGCAAGAAATCTTCGGACATAAGGTAGTAATCCCAAATAGATTTTACCAGTACCTGGACTGAACAATCTAATCTTTCCGTCCCAAAGTCTGCTACGAACCGACGGCATGAACTTCGCATTTGGGACTTCAAAAGTGAAGAACTC
>NZDU01000057.1 GCA_002688875.1 Candidatus Pacearchaeota archaeon
ATATTTCAGCACCGGTATAATCAGTAGTACTTAATTCAAATAATGTAGTTTGATTTGATCCAGTACTTGTATATTGTTTTGTAAACGTTTCTTGATTTGAACTTAAAGGTGATGAAGCAGTTGAGGACGTTGCTAATATTGTCATTCTATGTGCTTTAAGTTTAGTTACATTATCTGGTGCTGTAGCAGTTATAGTAACTACACCTGAACTAACAGTTGCGACGTATGTCATAAATTTTGCAACATTGGTCGCTACCACGGTACCAAATTTTGTTAAACCTACATCAGTGCCATCTGATGTTACTGTTAACATAGTAGTTTCTGTATCATCTGAAGAATTTGTGGCTGATATAAAATATTGAGCAGATGAAATTAAAGAATTATTCCATGTATCAATTACTGTACCTGTAGATGTTACTGGGTTACCAGTTATTAATGTTTGATACGTACCGAGTTGTACATCTACTAAAGACGATGATTTAAATAATTCAGTTCTTATTCCAAGTTGATCATGATTTGTAAATGATGTAACTCTAATCTCATCATTTAATGTTCCTGCCGATGTTAATACAATATTAGAACCTTCAATAATATAATCATGTCCAATTTTTACAACAATTGCAATACCATCACCATCTGCTGGTCTAGTATTAAAGTATACAACACCAGTCCCAGTAACTACCGCGGCATCTGAAGTAACATTTATCGCATCAGCATTCTCATCATTTTGGTCTGCAGTTACACCTATAGTATTTAAAAACCAATCCTCATTAATAGATTGTCTTGCACCATTTAAATAAACTTCAACATCAGAAGTGTTTGGTATTCCGGCTAAATTCATAACTGTTGGTACATTGAATGCGTATGTGGTTCCGTCGCCTGAGTAATATGCAGTATCTGGTGGATTTAATCTATTGCCATTACGTTCTACGATTACTGTATTATGCAATGGTCCAAAATCTGCTGGAGTTTGAGATAATGCATACGTTAACGTTGACCCATCTGCTGTTAATGTTTGAGTATTAACTTGTGAATATGTTTGTTCACCAGCATCAGCATCAAATAATGTAATTTGTATTGTTGATCCACTTGCCGGTGCTGAACTAAACACAATATCGGTTGATGCACTATCTGAACCTTCTTGTACTGTAACAGCCTGAGTTGCACCATTTACTGTTGCAAATGCTGTTTTAGTAAGATTAACAGTTGAATCTGCTAACGAGTATGGTACTGGCAAATTAAATGTTGTTGACGTACCATCTCCTGTAAATGATCTTTTAATTGTAATTTTAGAACCTGATATACTAAAACTTTGTATTGTAATAAGTTGCCCTAATAATGGTGCTACAAGAAAACTAATTGTGTTATTTGCTCCAACAGTATAGTCAACTGTTGAATCATTTGCATCTAATCTACGTCTTAAATTACCATCAACCCAAACAAATACAGCATCTTCATCTGCTGGTGTTTGCCCAATTGCAAATAATGTAGTTGTACCGTCACCTGTATGACTATTTGTTCTCATAATTGGAGAACCCATTGATGGATTTGTATAAACTTTCATATCAAGTGTATCAAAAGATGTTCCAGGAACCACTTCTTCTGGTGCGTATGCTGAAAACTCATCTACAAATTGATTTCCTTCTACTTGTACGTTTGCTGGATTTGTACCTGCTAAACTATTTGTAAAGCCTACACCATCTACATATTTGTCTAAACCTAATTCATATGATGGTGTTGGCACACCTTCGTCATCGATTATTAAACCATCAAATGGTATATCACCATATGAATGCATATCGTATGCTCCTTCTTGATCAAACGTTGGTCCAAGAACTTGTGTACCTGGATATTCTAATCCAGTCATTAACTGACCATACATTACTGTACTTGAATCTTGTACACCAGGCATACCTGCTGTAGTTGAATAATGTGCTTTAATATAATCAACTGCTGACCATTCTTGCAAGTATGCTGTTATATTTGTTGTTGTTGAACTATCTGCTAACGTTACAGCATCTGTAAACAATGTACCTGATTTATGTGTTGCTGTAATATAATAAATTTCGTTATTATAACGAATATTCTGACCGGCAGTAAAGTCTGTTGATGCTGTCCATTCTGTAATTGTATCTGTAGAAATAACTGTACTACCTGTTAATCTATTAAATTGTAAAGTAGTTGTCATATTTCTTACTTTAGCATTGTCTATTTGAGCATAAACCTTAGCGGCAATACCTGCTGAATCTTCTCTACCACCACCTGTAAGTGTTACTGTTGGTGTTGTAATATATCCTGATCCACTATTAGTTACAGTTACTTTTGATAATTTTCCATCTGATACGTATGCAGTAGCAGTAGCACCCGATCCACCACCACCTGAAATTGTTACAATTGGGGGTTCAGTATACTCTGACCCACTTTTTGATATTATAATTGAAGATACAATATAAGTGTAATTGTCATTATATAATTTTCCTGGTTGTGAAGCATAATGCGTATCAAAAGCCGAATCATCAACATTAGGTGTTTTAAAACTCGTAGTTGGTTTATCCCAATATGCTTCATTGTCAAAATCAGTTATGTCTGATCCAAACGTATCTGTCTTTGCGTAATTTACATTATATTGTCTTACTTTTGTATGGAAAGGTTTAACCTCGTCAACATAAGATAGTAATGCATCTGATGGATCTGGTTTATATGTTGAAGTTGTACTTAATGATTTAAAATCATTTTCTACAGTTAAGAATGACGTTTTAATAATCCAATCAACATATAATTGTTCTGCAAGAATTTGTTGCATAGCAAAAAACCATAATTTATTCCATTCAAGTTTTAAATCATCAATATAAACGTTATCAATTACAGTACTTAAAATACTACGTAATTCTTTAATAGGTTGTTGATCCCAGTTATATTGATCATATGTATCACTATCATAACCTAAAGCATTATCCTCGTATGAATATGCTAATTTTTTAACTTCAATAGTAGCATCACCTAAACCAATTTCTTTATATGTGGCTGTATCAGTTTTTAATAATAACCTAAACTTACCATCAAATGATGTTGTTATCTTTACAGTTTCATCAACTTCTACATTGCTATCATTAAGCAATAACTTATCTTCAGTAGCAATGGTATAATTTATTAATGTATCTTTGTCATACCCAGTTAAGTACCAATCTTTGTATTGCCAATATTGTGTAGTATCATAAGTTTGAATCCTAGTTCTCTCCCAAGTACTGTCACTTTTATATGTGTATATTGCCCAATATCCATTTGACATAGAATCTGTTGTAATTAAAACTTTAGTGCCTGTTATAAGTGATGGAGTATTCTGAGTATTAATGTAACCTAATTCAGTATAAGAATCAACTTTTATATTCCAATTTCCTGAAGCCGCTGTTGGCTCTTTCTCCTCATCATTTAAAGTTGTTAAATTTCTTGTTGAGACAATTCTATGTTTGGCTAATACTTCATTAATATTTTCAATTACAGCAGTTAATACTGTAGTTCTATTCTTCACCATTGATTGTCTATCATCAATACCATACCTTTGAGTAACAGGTAAGTCTGCATCAGGAACATTATTATCAAATGCATCAGATCCAACTAAAGAGTCAATTAATTTTGTTTTAAGTTGTGCATTAATTTTACTATCAGGATCACCCTCTTTAATTAAAATCCATTCGTCATGTTTTGGCAATGGATCTAATTCAGTATTCCATTCTGTATGATGCACAACATCAGTATTACTTAAAAATGGTTCGAGATTAGTATATGAAACAGCATCATCTTTAATATAAGACATATAAGCATAACCTTGATCTTTAGGATTTCCTATTAAATTTTCTACTGTAACAGCACTTAATCTTCGTATATTATTATCTGGAATTGTTGTAGTCCCTCGTACCCAGTAATAGTATTTTGTTTTATAAGATAGAGTTTCTATATCCCAGTATTCTTCACTACTAAAATATAAAGTTGATCTAGGTCGTCCAGTGATGCCAAGTGCATCACCTTCGGGAGTATTAGTTAAATTCCTCCATTCATCAGGTGTATAATCTGATTCTACCCATTCATATACATCAACTGTTGATCCTGGAAATAACTTACCCCAATTAGTATTTCTGTACTCTGCTGTTCCTTGCTCATACCATTGATAAACTAATTTAGAAGTATCCAACCAAAGTTCACCAACATGGTATCTCCTCCATGGATTAACAGTATCAAGATTAATTTTATTAACCTGTTTTATAAGAGCAACACTTAATTCATTATACAAAGCAGGATCATGATCACTTATAAATTTTAATTCAGCATCTGCTGGACCAGGAAGTTTTCCTTTAATTGGGTCAATCCAATCAAAGAATCCTAATGTTCTATTAGTAT
This sequence comes from Candidatus Pacearchaeota archaeon, assembly GCA_002688875.1. Taxonomy (GTDB): domain Archaea; phylum Nanobdellota; class Nanobdellia; order Pacearchaeales; family GW2011-AR1; genus ARS1285. Next base: position 4,396 of record NZDU01000057.1, read on the forward strand.
TTGTATCATACAAGTAATTTTGTTTAATACTATACGGATTAATTAAGTCATCTTGTGAAGAAATTTCTTCCCAACCTACTGTGGTTGACGAACCTTTATCAAAGTCTATTACTAACCCACTATCTAATGCTTTAGTATCATCTTTTGTTGCGCCTACAAATACTGATCTATTTGTTATAGCAACACCTGTTCCAAACTTATCACCTACATCAATAGTGTTAGATGATAATAATTGATCCATTACATAATAAGATCCGTACATACTATAAACTCTTACATTACCGGCTTCGCTTTGTGGGTCAACAAATCTTGTTGTTCCCATATCAAAAGTAGTTTCATCAAGTACTGTAGATCCATCATCTAGATATTTGTCAAATGTTATTATTTTGTTTAATACTGCATTTTTACTTGATATTGCTAAAGTATTCAAAGTTGGATGTAAAACAACTTTTTCACCAAACCTATTAAATTCGTCTACAGCATTAGATATAATACCTTGTTGTTCAGTCCACCTATATACAGTATAAATTATATTTGGTGATGGTGCACTTGCAAATGTTATTTTTGCAGTTGATCCATCTACATTCCATACATCAACAGTACTTTCATCGGACCAAGCTTCTGTACTATCTGTTCCTGCTTTATATAAACCTATTTCTTCTTCATCTGTTGGAGTGAATGTTAATGCATACTCTGTTGACGACCCATCTGCTGTAAATGTTTCTGTGTTTAATTTAAAATAAAATACTTTTCCTTGATCTGTAATACCGGCTAACGTTGAATCTGACGTTCCTTGATTATACCCTGGAGCGCCAACAATAACTGACGACGCATCTTCACTCATTGCAACACTATAACCAAATTCTAAATCAATTTGTTTTGTATTAGGAACAAGTTTACCAATTTGATCGAATGTTCCAGTAGTAGAATTTGAAAAAACAAAAACTGCTCCGTTTGTATTAGTTGAATCTAAACCTGTTGTTGCATGAAATGGAGCACCAATGGCAATAATACTACCAGTTTTATTAGTGGCTACCGAATACCCAACCTTGTCACCATTCAATGCATCTGCTGGTGTTATTGATGCATTATACTCATATAAATTTGTTGTAGTGTTTAATTTATAAACTTCTACTCTACCTCTATTAGAAGAAGCACCTGGTACACCAAAAATTGCCCAATTACTGTCTCCTGATATTGCAACTGATGTACCAAAATTTTCATTCGATGCTGGAGGATTTCCTGTTACAGTTTGAATTGACCCCCAGTTACCTGAAGAATCTTTGTTTAATATTTCAGCATATCCTTCGCCTGCTAATATTGTTTCAGCACCTGCAACATAACCTGTTGTTGTTGTACTGCCATCTGAACTTGTAGACGTTAGCATATAACCGGCTCCGATAATTGTATCTGTTTCAATTGCCATTACAAATGTTGATGAATTCCAAGATTTAATTCTTCCTGAACCAATCACTGTTGATCCATCACTATGCGTAATAACAATTGTATTACCTACTACATACGTTGGTGCTGTAGAAAAATCTCCACTTTCTAATGTAACCACTTTAACAAATCCACTGGCAAATGGTGCAGATACTAACATTTTATCTTCTGTTGATGAAGCCAATGCCATTGCGTGTCCCCATCTATCG
>NZDU01000058.1 GCA_002688875.1 Candidatus Pacearchaeota archaeon
TACTAATTGTTGTTCTAAATCAGGGTTCTCATTTTTCCATTTCGAATATTCTTTATACCTTGGATCAAATGATAGCACTATCTTTCCATCAATCTCTATTGCATTTTCATTATTTGGAACTTTTTTATACCTAATCTTCATACATCTCTCTGTAAATAAAACTTACCATTACATCTTCTATTGACAGTCTTTTTGTGAATATTTTTGATATTCCTCTTTGTTGTCCTATAAAATAACTAAAATCTTTTGATACAGTATAACATTTTCCATCATAAAAATAACCATTAGCAATATCACTTAAACTCTTATCAAGTTCTCCCAATCCTTTATTTTTATACCACTCAATATAAAAATCATCATAATTAAATACTCGTTTTTTAATACCACAATAATCCCCATGATGTATAAAAATATTCACATTATCATATACAAAATCAACCTTTAAATCTTCTCTCATAAATGTAGTATCATCACACTTAACTAAATAATCATATTCTTTATTTTCACTACACCACTTCATCATCTCTTGAGTTTTTGTAGGTAAATCTCTATAATCTGTATGAAAATCTGTACCCCATTCTATAACCTCAATGGTCGAGTCATCACAAATCTGTTTATAAAACTCTTGTGTTTTAAAATTGTCTAAATGTTGTTTATATTCTATATCAGTATAAATTACGAATAAATATTTCATAATATATTCATACTATTTATTTTTTCGCTAACCACTTCAAACCATATTAGATGACCTAATTTATTTGGATGGTCATCATGTGGTCCTTGTCTCACGTCCGCTCTTGGAAATTGGTTTAAATACAGATCAAGTGAATTATCAGGTAATATCCAATTCTCCCAATCAAAAATTTCTACTGCTTTATTCCAAAGTTGTATTTTATCAGGAAGATCAGGATGTAAAATACAAGTATCAGGGAATGCATTCCAAAATAAATATTTACAATTATTTGCTTTCAAAATACATTCTAAAGAATAAACTCTTCTCATGTGTTCTTCTAACATATTATCAAAATCAACAAATTTTGTGATATATTCCTTTTTAAATTCATCAGATACTTCGAAATTCTCCGCGTCTGTGCGGCTCATATTAGTTATGAATGCCATTCCAACTTTCTTATAGGTTCGGTATCCGACATTGATTTGCCCATTAATTGGAATATATTTCTTATGTGTAGTATCATACAATTCAAATCGAGTAGGTTTTGTCCACCCAATTAAAAATAATGTATCTTGTAACTTAGACTGATTATTCATAATATGATTTACAGTAGTTCTATGTATTCTATGGTTACTTGAACCACCTTGCCATGCATGATTAACTTCTAAATTATATTTATCACCCAATAATTGTCCAAGTGTTTCATCTTTTTCTATTCCAACACCACAAAAACTATCTCCATTATAATACAGATACTTCATTATATAATACCTAAATGTTTTAATACCGAATTTGATTGTTTATATGCAAAATCATTAACAGACACCACTTTTTCTTCAAAGGATTTGGTATTCATGTCAAAATACATATATTTATAAGTTTCTGGTAATAACTCGCCATACATATAAGTAAATTCAATAACTTTTTCATTTATAATATCAAATTTTAAATTTGGTGTATTAAGTTCAGTTTTAATATCCATAATAGTGTCTAATAACCCAAACTCTCTCTCATTTAAAGATTCTACCTTATTCCCTTTACGATTTGCCCAATGTTCATCACCGTAATTAAACGGAAAATGATTTGGATACTCCCAACCAACATCCAATTTCTGTTTAATTCCATAAATTTCATCATTAGTTATCACTATCTTTTTTTCATGCTCAGTACTGATATACTCTTGGACCTGACAAGGAAAGAAATTTTCACTATTATAACAATTAGAGATATATTCTTCAATATTATCTAAATGTTCTTTTTCCCATACATAAAAAGTACTCTCTGAGCCAGCACCATAGGTAGACTTAATAACCGTTCCAATAGTAACATTTTTTAACAATTCATCTAAATCATTACAAGTAACACTTGGAACTTGAATTCCATACTTTTCTAAAAGTTCATATTGTCTAACTTTATCATCGTAATAATAATATGCCTTTTTATTAGGCCACATCTTTTCACCATAATAATCATATAACTTATCAAAACACTTAGAATGTAATTCTTTGTCGATGAGAGCATGTGCAAAACGACCTACAAAATAATCACCAACTAAATCTTCATCATAATCTTCATAATCTGTTATAATATATGGTATATTATTAGATTTTAATGTTTTTTCGAATTTAGAATGATAAAATTCACTTAATATTTTTTTATGAAATGGAACACTCTCGTCAAAACTATAAACTCCGTGATCCTTATGAACTATAACCATTTAATCATGCAATAAAATTCTATTTACAAAATAATATCCATTAGATGATACTGGATGATAAACAACCTGATTATCAGTAATACCTTCCTCAATGGAAATAACTTTCTGTAATATTATTGATAATTCATCTTCATTTATTACAATGAGCTCATCACCAACCTCAACCGTACCAGAATTATCTATAATCAATTCTCCATCACGGTAATAAGGTAAAATATGAAAAATAGTTAAATTTATACCATAATCACCAGTAGATATAGCAAATGTTTCTTTACCATCTGAATAAAGTTCTTCAACTCTATCAATAATTTCTGCCTCTATTATTTTTTCTTCATTAATATCATAGGATAAGACTACATCCCCGACCATTAAATCTGTAATCGATGTCCTTTCGTGCCAAGACATTATAACCTCACTTTTTTATTTTTTCTTTTTACTTTTACTACCCGTTTTTTTCAATTGAACAATATTTTTAGCTTTCATTGTAGGAATTTCAGTTCCCTTTTTTCGTCTAAGTAAATAAGTAGAATCTTCTACTGCCACAACTATTGACATTGGTCCCTCTGCCTTAATACGAATATTAGATTTCCAAATTACTTTTTTCATAATTAATCTCCTATCTACTTATAAATATTAAAAACCTTCATTTTCATCCCAATATGGTTGACTTACCTTTACCCCGTAATCTCGGTCTACTAAATACTCTAACCTAAACCTTCCCTCATTCATTTTTTTTCCATCTTGATCATACTCTACGAACTCTCCATAATCTTTATCATCTGTAATCATTTCTTCTAACCAAATTTTACCATTTGTATAAAATTCTTGTTGTAATCCTTTATGTGTTCCATTTACCCAATTTCGTATAATCTTTATTTTACCATTTGGCCACCAACCTATAGATTTACCATCTGCACGTTCACCATCTTTATATTCCCACTCATATCTAAGATTACCATTTAACCAATACACTCTAAACATTCCGTTGGTGGGTGTATCATATATTTTTCCAGGTGACTCTTTTATTTTTATAATGTCATTAACAAATCTATCTTTAAGTATAGGATGATCATGCCACCATTTTTTATCTTCATGTTTCATAATATATTTACACCGTCATTAAAAATATTATCTAATACTGTAAATTTATTTTCTATTCTATATTCCATATATTCTAATTTTATATCAGTAAATAAACTTTCATTAATATAATTTCTTCCAGCCTTACCAGAAATATAGGTATCTCCTCCAAGTTTATTAACAACTTGTATAATTTTTTCAGTTGGATTACCACTTACTTCAAAATCTTCTGAATAATAAAATTTTGTATCTATATTTAATGCTCTTGATATTTTTTCAGTAGTATATCTGTTCAATTTATAGAGATACTCCCACTCTAATAAATAGAAATCTAACAAATATTTATACTCATTAAAATACTTAGATTTTGAGTAATATTGACAAAAACTTTTATAATGTTTCTTCTTCCAATTTATTTCATTACAAATTTTTATATCAACAATATTTGTTTTAAGTTTTTGTCTTTGTATTGGAACAGACAACCATAAATTATCATTATCAGTTTTAATTTTATTTCTTGTTCTCCAATCCTGTTTTGTAAACTGTACATTATCATAAAACACAAACTTATCAACCGAATCGATTAATTCAAATACCCCCGTCCAAGGTAAATAATTACTCTGTAATATTGCAATCTTCATATAACTCTTTAAGATTTAAAATTTTATTATATTGTCCTATTTTTTTAGATTTTGCACTTAACCTACACCAATCTACATTTAAAAACTTACATAGTCTTGCACTTTCTTTATTAGGCATCCACGCAGTCCAACCAGTTTGATTATATGGTATTATATCTTCATACCAAAAAACAATTCTATTTGTGTCTTTTGTTTTATCAAGAACATTTTTTGTTTGTTCTTTTATTGTATCATAAACTCCTTTAAATTTACCAACATTTACAGTCACCTCATTTAATTCCTTTTGATTTCCATCAACATAGTGTCTTTGATGTTCTTCTCCCACGTTCATAAGGCTATGTGATAATACTTGTTCTACTAAATTTTTTCTCAATAAAATTACTAAAGGGTATTTATTCATTTCGATTTTATAATTATTTGTAAGTATTGTTACACCACCATTATCAAATCTTACATCATCACTTTCAGTTAAACAATTAAGTTTTGGATGTGACCTAATATATCTTCTCATTAAATGTGTTCCACTTCTTTGTGTTGCAAGTAATATAAAATTCATTTCCAATAATCCTCATATAACCAATCATCCCATTTATTTTCAAATTTTTTCATATATTTTTCCATTTTAAATAATGACCATATCCGTGTATAAGTCCACTTGCATCACATTTATTACATGGTGATTCAGTCCTATCACCCTTACCTAATAATTCTCTGTATTTATCCATCTGTTTAGATTCCCAAATATCCCACAATGATTTATCATTTACATTCCCAAAAGTTCTTGTTTTTCCATAAATGTCTTGAATACAAAATAACACATCACCATTCCAATCTATTTGCATAGAATAGTGCATATAAAAACATTGTTTATTAATTCCTATACTCTTGTTCCAATCAAAAGTTCCTGCTCTATTCGTTAACATAAGACCATAATCTTGATCTTCTTTATACCACCTATCTCTCAATATATATTTAGATTTATCAATTTTACTATTATTGAATAATTCATCAAAATAATTTATTTGTTCAGGTCCATCATACATACTCACGACCATATAATCGAGATGATTTTTATATAAATCTTCTATCAAATCTGTTGTTAAAAAATCTCCACTGGTTGTTATTTCTACATGAATCTTATCACCTAAAGCACTTACCAATCTAACTATATCTTTATGTAACAATGGTTCACCATTACCACATATATTTATAATACCAACCCAATTTAATTCTTCAAGTTCTTCTCGTATCTTATCTGCAACATCTATCTTCATATGTAAATTTTGATTTGGATATAATTTAGAATCATGTCGTGGACAAAACTCACAAGTTCTATTACAAAGTTCGGTAGGGTTTATATCGATAAAACTAAATAATGGTTTACCATTATGTAAAACTACATCATCAACATATAAACTTTTTCTTTTTATATTTAATTGAGTAGATTGATTCATTTCCAATAATCCTCATGTAACCAATCATCTGATTGATGAAAGTAATTCCATAATTTATTCTCTTGTATAGTTCCAATCTTTTTTGATTCTTCATCAACAAGTCTTTTCAATTTATCATCAGTACTATAATGTAAAAAGTTTGGTGCATCTTCAAGATTAGTAGTGATTGTATTTCTACCCATCACTCCTAACTTCCAAGAAGTTACTGTTCCTCTTACTTTATGCTGTTTAATATTAACAAAACTTTGATTAAAATATGGTAACATTTTATGTACTGTTGTCCATTCTTTTGGAAAACAAAACGTATCTTCACCAAATAATTTCATTAATTTTTCATACTGAAACATATTCTCGAAATGTTTTCCCCACTCCCCATCATTTTCCCTTAATGGTATATGAGAATAAATCTTATCACCAAGTTTTGTCGGTAAATATCTATCAAAATCAAAATATGGTACTTTTAAATGTTTATAAGGTAATTTTAATGTCTTACATGCATCAACTTCCCAATCATCTACTGCTACCAAATTTAGACTTTCTTTATCTATCTTATTAAACTGACCACCACTATATTCTGCTGCCCCACACAATAAAACTTTAAATCCTTTATGATTATTATAAGTTTCTATATCAACAGAACTCTTTGTAGGACATTTCTTATCATCATCCCAATCATAATATAAACCATAAAAAACTGTAGGTTCTTCTGGATTATCATATTCTCTCAAATCCCAACATTCTAAAAATTCATATCTGAAATGTGATAATGATGGTGAAACATATGCCTGTTCTATTCTCATCTTAATTTGTCTATATTTTTATAATCATCATCATCCCATATACTACTATACAAATGAATTCCATAAGAATCTAATTTATATTCAAATATATCTTTATATAACTCCCAATCAACTGGACAATAACATTTCTTTGGTAAAACATACTCTTTTAATTCATGTTCTATAACTAACTTAGTAAACAAATCTGGTCCCAATCCACCATGTGAAACGGAAGTTAACTTTAAAGAATCTATCCAATCAATCCAATCCTCAAATATTTGTTCTCCTTTATCTTGAGTATATATTAAACAAGTACCAACATGATAATCAGATAATTTATGACCCTGTTCTGTAAATACAAATCTCTCAGTAAAATTTTGTGGTTGTATACATAAAACATCTAAATCAATATACAATCCACCCAACTGATAAAGTAAATGTGCTCTAAATAAATTTGAAAAAGCTACAGGAGTATTTTTTGTATGTCCTTTTGTATAAGTAAAATATTGATCAAGTGAAACTATATCATTTGCATTCTCTACAATTACACCTTTAGGAACTTCTATATCGTCATATAACCAAAGATGAAATTCATAACCGTTCTTTATCCATGAATTAATACATAACTTTTCAAGATCACCTAACTCTGAACCATACCAAAAACCATTAACCTTTGGTCGTCTAAAATGTTCTAAATATGGAACACTTCTCTTGTGTCTATGTGGAAAAGATTCATCAGGTATATCTATTCCTAAAAATGGACATAACTTTTCATATCCATCTCCACCACAAATATCTAAAACTAAAAGTTCATCTGATTTATCCTCAAAAAAATCTAACACTCTCTTTGAATGTGTCTGATAATAATCTCTATTTTCTTTTTCATCAAAATCAGTCCAATTACCCTCTTCTCTCGTTTCTTCGGATAATTGAGATCTATGTCGTTTATTACTTTCTACCCAATCATCTTCATTTCTCGTATTAAATATAAATTTTGCATTTGGATAATTTTTATAGAGTTCTTCAAAATTATCAGATATCCAATGAGTATCTAAGTACACAACCCATTGACCTAATAATTCATCACCAAATCTATCAAATTCTTCTGATAAATCTTTTGTTTGATCTGTTATTCCCATTAAATCATAGTTTTGTCTTTCTCTGGTTGCACCACCACCATGAATAACTTTGCCTTTATATCCTAAGATATCCCAAAATAGATGTAATAAAGAAACTGTTCCAGTTTTGTTAAATCCTATGAAAAATATCTTAAAAGATTTTCTTCTTGCAAGAGTAATTTTATCTAAAGTTTCTTCCATATCCAAATCGGTTCTCCAAATAATCCTTCTTTTTCTGGTAATATATATTCGGGATTTCTATTAGCCTCTTCTGTTACTTTAGCAGTTCCAACA
>NZDU01000059.1 GCA_002688875.1 Candidatus Pacearchaeota archaeon
GAAAACTTTTAAGATACGATTCACTCTTCATTTTGACTTACCTCTTTTTTAGTTAGAATTGGTAAGTCACCTTATTTTTTATATGGTTTCACCAGAGCCGGGAATAGATAATCTTAAATAATCCTTCCTATTAATAGGGCTATGGAAACAGTAACAATATCAAAACAAAAGTATGAAGAAATACTAAGAGAATTAGAAATGCTGAAGGAAATGCAAAAACAAACGGAAGATGATGAATTACTGGAACAATTTAAGGAAAGTTTAGAAGATGTGAGATTGGGAAGAATTACCGAAGCTTAATTCTCGTCATTACTTAATAATCTTCTTAGATATTCTTTATAATTATTAATATTATCTTTTGCAAAGTCGATTTCTTTCTGTTGAGCTTTCTTGTTGCTTATTGCAATAATGAGAATAGCATTTAAATCATCAAAGATAAGATAATAAATCCTCTTTTCTTCTAGTTTCTTTTCTCTTAGGATTTTGATTTGTAATTGGTCACCGACATATGGATTTTCTTTTAGTTGTTCAATTAGCTTATTTACTCTTTTAATTTCTTCATCTGAAAGTCTTTCTACCTCTTTATTGAATCTGTTAGTTCTTTTTACTTTGTACATAGATTATTTAGTATACTAAACTATAAAAATGTTTGAATCGTATACAATTTTCATTTTTAGATATACTCTGATTATACTTGGCGAGAGTATCTTTAAACGTTCAGGAATCTTGATTTACTAAGTTTTTCTTCTAAGCCCTGATTTGTATATATTGTGGTAGTATCATTTTCTTCTTGTAATGCTTTTAGGCATTCTTCAGGAGGTACTTGAAACCAGAAATTATCGAAGATCCAATTTGTGATCTGTTGAGCTTCTATACGAGGAAAATCGCAACCTCTGCCACCTGTAAAATTTTTATAACCGAAAGGTTCAGAGGATTTTGCTCCAAAATCTTTTCCATCCTCACTAACAGTAACATAGATAGTATTTCCATCCAAGCTTTTTGGTAATTCTGTATTTACTTGAATAACTCTTTCATAATTGCTCATAGAAAGATCTGGAAAGTATTGTTTAAAAATATTATTGTTGAATAGAAATATTTGGTTTTTGTAATATTGATAATTTGCAGTTGCGACTAACTCAGTACATCAGATCTAGTAATTAAACAATTACTATTTCTTTTTAGAAGTTTTCTTTTTGTTGGCTTTTTTGGCTGGCTTCTTGCTAGAGGCTTTTTTTGATGGCTTGATCTGAACTAGATTTGATTCAGTTCTTTTAAGATCGCTAACTGTTGCTTCTAGATGTTCTAATCTTTCGGCTAGACCTAGTATGTGATCTTTTAATTCCATCGTATCTCTTTTAACACCTGAAAAAGCTTGTTTGACGTTGTGTTCAAAACTCATTGTAAACTTGGATAATAAGAGAGGTATATAAATGTTTTGATTTGTTGTAATTTTGTAATAGTTACTGGTTGGTAGTTGTTCGAGGGGGTTGGAGGGTAGGGTTAAGAATCCTGTTTGTTCGGTTTAATGAATCTTATATGTTGCGGGTTTGAATTCTGCTGAGCGCATAATTAGTAATTAAAAAAGGAAAATGTACCTAAGTTTATAAAGATTAATTCTTTAATGGCCTTATGGTAAAGTTAATCGGCCGGATTAAACCAAAAAAGGTTACTATTGCATTAATTCTTCTTTGGACTTCATTTATTTCTTTTGTTTTGGAAGTAATTATAGTCTCATTATTCGTGCCACCAAGTCATTTTAAATTAGCGATTAGTAAAACCACTGAGACAATTATTCAACTAACTGGATGGATTTTTATGATAGTTTTTTTTATTTTCTTGATTTTTTTAATATTAATGATTTCTAAAGGGAAAAATTGGGCAAGAATCACCTATCTGATCCTATTTATTCTTAGTATTCCCTATAACATTCTTCAATCATTATCTGTCCTATTAGAAGTTCCATATTTGATTATAGTAAGCGTTCTATATTTCGCGACTTCGATAATTGGTTTAGGATTATTATTCACTAAACAATCAAATAATTGGTTTAATTAAGTAAATAACGTACTGGACTAAACTCATTTTTCTTAACATAGAGTTCAGTATTGTACCTTTTTCTTAAGAAGTAAAGATTATATACCCTTGTTTGTAATATTTTTATATGGCCTGTTAGCTCAGCCAGGTTAGAGCACCTGACTCTTAATCAGGGTGTCGGGGGTTCAAATCCCCCACAGGCCATGTTGATAAGATTTAAATAATATGAAATATTAGTGAATAGAAGATGGTATTCAATATTGAGGCTTTGATTTTTTATGGGTTGTTGTTGGATAGTTTTATTGCTAATGTTTTTTTTTGGTTTGCTCCGGGGCAGTATAAAAAGATTGCGGGGAAGTTTCATAGGCATTTTCCGGAGAGCAAGGGGTGGTGTGCTATGTATTTTGTATTGGTTTTGTGGGTGGGTTTTGGGTTGTATAGGTTAGGGGTTTTGCCTTGGTGATTGATTGGAGAATATTAATTTTTATAGAAAAGGTTAAATAATATGGACATTAAATAGACTTATGGAATTGAAAATTATGTTGGAAGAGCAAGAAGAGGGGGGTTTTACGGTGCATGTCCCATCGTTGCCAGGTTGTATTTCTGAGGGAGATACTGTTGAAGAATCAATTAAGAATATCAGAGAGGCTATTGAGTTGTATTTAGATGTTGAATTAGATGATATTGATAAGAAGGGAAAAATCATTAATATAGAAATATAAAATGGAGCTTCCTCAGATTTCTGGTTTCAAGCTCATTAAGATTCTTAGTAAATTTGGGTTTAATCCTGTAAGACAAAAAGGAAGTCATGTGCAATTACAAAAGATTGAAGATAATAAAATGATTAGATTAACAGTGCCTATTCATGAAAAGTTGAAAAAAGGGACTTTGTCAAGAATTATAAAAGATTCAAAAGTAAATCAGGAGGAATTTTGTAAATATCTGTAGATGGAAAGTATTAGTGAAGTGATGAGGGTTCTTGAGGAACATTATAAGGATGAGAGGAGAACTAGTCTTAATAGGATGAGGGAACATCGGGATCCGTTTAGGGTTTTGATTGGGTGTTTAGTTAGTATTAATATTAAGGATGAAGTTTGTGATGAGATTCTTGGGGTTTTGTTTTCGAAGGTTAGTGGGTTTCAGGATGTGATTGATATGGATATTTTGGAGTTGGAGGAGATATTGTGGAATGCGCGGTATCGTCGGATAAAAGCGGCGAGGTTGAAGGAAGTTTCGAGGGAAGTTTTGGAAAGGTTTGATGGAGGGGTTCCGGATAGTGCTGATGAGTTGTTGTCTATTAAAGGGATTGGGCCTAAGACTTGTAATATTGTTCTTTCATTTGCGTTTGATAAACCGGTTATTCCTGTGGATTCTAATACTATTCGGATTGTTGGTAGGTTGGGGTGGATGAGGGATGTTGGAGTTACGGGGGGTGGGGATGTTGGAGATGGGAAGGCTCTAGGGAAGGGTGGTGGGAAGGCACGAGAAGTTGAGAGGGTGTTGGTTTCTGGGCTTGAGGATGATCAGATTCGAAATGCTAATGCATTGTTTATGTTGCATGGACGTGAGTGTTGTGTGCCGATTGGTCCGTTTTGTTCAAGGTGTCCGGTGGCTGAAGGGTGTGAGAAGAGGGGGGTTGAGAGGGGTCGGTAGGGATAGAAGATATGTTAATCTTAAATTAAATGGTTGAAATAAAAAACACCTCTCACTAAATAAAAAAATAAAGTTAAGCTAGTTGTCTTCGGATAGAATCTATGTTTTCAGCTATTTCTTCACCTTTCTTGGTTAGCTTTATCAACTTAATTCTACCTTTTTTTTCGAAATCAACTAATCCCAAAACCTCTAAAGTCTGCAGGATTTTTACAGCATGAGAGTAGGTACAATCTACTTCCTTGGCTAGTAAAGAACCGTAACGGGCCTTAGACATTTTCTTTAAGGCTACCAACATTAAAGCCGGTTTTCTTCTAAAAAATATATCGAAATTGTCTTTCATTTTCTCTTAAGGGATTTAATTATTGTCTTAAAACTATATGTTTCAAAACTATATATTAGTAGTTGTGATTCAGCTTATAAAGCTTTCCGTTGGAAAAGTTAACCTTGGAGTAGCAAATGAATAGTGGTTAGATGAGTGGTGAGGGGGTTGTTTGTTATTGTAGAGGATGATAATGTTTATAAAATGGAAGTAGATGATTATAAGATGGGAGATAAGGGTATCGAGTTTACTGTTTTTAGGGATATTGGAATGGTTGGAGATAATAGAGAACCAGGAAGTTCTAATTTTAAGGCTAATTGTGATGCTGTGGTTGTTTGCAAGGACCCTATGAACTTTGGGGATTATGAAGGGCCTCAAATTATGTTGTATAATGGATTTTTGAGAATTAGTAGTTTTGAGAGAAAAGATTCAATGAAAATTGATGGAAATAAGATTGCAGTTTTTAGCAGTGGAGATTTTTATTATATTCATCCAAGAGATTCTAGAAAAGGATTTAGTGTTTCTACTGAAAGTTTTTCAAATCTAAAAGAGATTGATGATTATATAAGGGGTAGAAATTTTTAAATTTTATGAAAATTATTCTAAGTTTGGATCACTCCCAGTAAGATCTTTATACATTCCTAAATAGCCTTTGCTTAATAATTCTGGTTTGCTTGCTATTAGTTCTATTTGTGTGTTTCCTGAGCTGACTGAGTTGATTACGAATTGGTTGATGTCTGATGAGAGGAGGGATTCTATGATTTCGGTTTTGGGCATGTGAAATCTTACATCGGGATCATCTATTGTGGATTTTTGGGTGTTTAGTGATTGATCGATGATTTCTGAGCTCCATAACTCCTCGTCTATTTTGAATTCTACTTTTGGGTTTCCGTAGCCTATAAGAGATCTTTTTAATTTGGTTACTCCTAGAGCTAGTAAGATATAGTTGATGTAGTCTTTGTCGAATTCTTGGAGTGCTTGGTTGATGACTTGTTGTTTGTCGACTAGGCCTTGTTCGTTTTTGTTTGCAAAGACTATTTCTTTTAGTGGATTTTCTATGACGATTTTGTTTTGGTTGATAACTGGAGGTTTGTTTAATAGGAATCCTATGAAGAAGGTTACTAATATGATAGCTAGTATGAGGGTTAATATTACCATGAATTTAGATACTTTCTTGAGTCTTCTGAATTTAGTTCGAATTAATACTTTTTCGTTCACCATTTTTAATAGAGTAGAAGGGGGAATATTTAAATATTATCTTAAATGTTTAGTTGTATGATAGATATAAAATTGATAAGAGAGGATCCGGATTTGGTTAAGGAGAATGTTAGGAAGAAGTTTCAGGATGATAAGTTGAAGTTGGTTGATTTGTTGGTTAAGAAGGATGAGATGTGGAGGAAGGTTAAGTATGATGCGGATAAATTGAGGGGGGAGAGGAATAAGGTTAGTGAGGAGATAAATAAGGCGAAGAAGGCGAAGGATGAAAAGAAGGCGAAGGAGTTGATTAAGAAGGCGAAGGAGATTCCGGATAAGATTAAGAAACTGGAGGAGAAGACGGCGGGGTTGATTGAGGAGATTCGAGGGTTGCAGATTGAGATTCCGAATATTATGAGTAAAAATGTTCCTATTGGTGAGGATGAGAAGGGGAATAAGGTTGCTAGAAAGGTTGGGAAGATTGGTAAGTTTGGTTTTCCTGTTAAGAGTCATGTTGAGTTGATTGATGATCTTGGATTAGGAGATTTTGAAAGTTCGAGTAGGGTTTCTGGGACGGGGTTTTATTATTTGGAAGGAGAGTTGGCTTTGTTGAATCAGGCGTTGTTGAATTATGCTCGGGATATTATGGTTAAGAAAGGGTTTAAATATGTGGAGACTCCGTTGCTTTTGCGTGAGGAGATAATTGATAAGGTTACGGATTTGAATGATAAGGAGCAACAGATTTATGTTGTGGATGATGATCCGAAGATGGCGTTGATTGGTACTAGTGAACATTCGTTGATTGGGAGGTTTGTTGACTCGGAAATTGAGGGTTCAAAATTGCCTATAAAACATACTAGTTATTCGATGTGTTTTAGGAAGGAGATTGGGGCGCATGGGATTGATGAACGTGGTTTGTTTCGTACTCATCAGTTTAATAAAATTGAGATGATTGTGATTTGTGATCCTTCTGAGAGCGAGGGGTTTTTTAAGGAGATGCAGGATATTAGTGTTGAGATATTTGAGGGGTTGGAAGTTCCTATTAGAGTATTGAAGATTTGTAGTGGAGATTTAGGGGATTTGAAATATGAGCAGATTGATGTTGAGGCATATTCTCCTAGAAGGAAGGATTATTTTGAGGTTGGGAGTTGTTCGAATTTGACTGGAAGTCAGGCTCGTAAGCTTGGGATAACTAGTCGTGTTAAGGGTGATCGGATTACTCCGCATACCTTGAATAATACTGCTTTGGCCTCTAGTCGTGCTTTGGTTGCTATACTTGAGAATCATCAGCAGAAGGATGGGTCGGTTAAGATTCCGAAGGTGTTGTGGAAGTATACGGGGTTTAGGGTGATTAAGGGAGATGGTGGGAAGAAGAAATAGATGGTGAGTTATATTAAATTTTAAAAAGAGTGTTTGTTAATTGTTAATATGGTAAAGGTAAAATGGGAAAGTGATGGCATTGAAAAACGTCTTAAAGTTACACATACTAAAAAAGATGGAGGCTATCATTGGAATCTCGAAGAAGTTGGTGAAGAAGTTAGTAATTTTGGGTTAGCTCGTAAACAGATAGTTGTTTATGATAATGATAAAGAGGTTAGAGTGGAGCCATGTACTTTAGAAGATCTATATATGGAACTTGATGAGAGGAGAGGTTATAAAACTTTAGCAGTCAGCCTAATAGGAGGTAATGAACTTGGACATATATCTATAGCTGGAAGGGATAGGGGGCAGAAATTTGTTCAACAGTACTTTTTTGATGGTGATAATCCTGGAACATATAGTAATGGGCATATGTCTGGAGTTCCTTGGCCAGAGGATAGACCTCTTTTTGTTATGGATGGTTGGTTTCCCTACTTTGATAGTTTAAAGGAAATGCGTCCTGATGCTGAGGAAAGTATTGATATTTGTGTAGATCTACTTTCTCGAGATGGATATTCGGCTAGTAGAGTTCTTGCAAATTCCTAAATCTAATTTGTATAAGTTGTTTAGAACAAAAAAACTTAAAAGCCTATCTAATCTGTTTCTTGAACAATGAATAAAAATGCTAGGCATGTTGCGATAATACTTGATGGGAATAGGAGGTTTGCTAAGAGGTTGATGTTGGAGCCTTGGAAGGGGCATAGTTTTGGGAGGGAGAAGGTTGAGGAGTTGATGGATTATGCTAAGGATCTTGGGATTAGGGAGATGACGTTTTATGCGCTTTCGGTTGAGAATATTGATAGTAGACCTAAGTTGGAGTTGGAATTTTTGTATAAAGTTTTTAGGGAGACGTTTAGGGATATGGATAGGGAGAAGATGATGAGGAAGGGGGTTAGGATGAAGTTTATTGGGGATCTTTCGTTGTTGCCTTCTGATCTTAGATTGGAATGTGTTAGATTGGAGGAGGAGACTTCTGGGAATTCTGAGTTTGTTGTTAATATTGCGGTGGCTTATGGGGGGAGGCAGGAGTTGGTAGAGGCTGTTCGGAGGATTGTTGATAAGAAGGTTAGTAGTGGTGAGGTTTGTTTGGAGCTTGTTAGGGATAATTTGTATTTGAGTAGTGAGCCTGATATGATAATAAGAACTGGAGGGGAAAAGAGGATTAGTAATTTTCTGCCGTTTCAGGGAGCTTATTCTGAGTGGTTTTTTCTTGATAAGATGTGGCCGGAGTTTGAGAGGGAGGATTTGGTTGAGTGTTTGGAAAGTTTTAAGGAGAGGAAGAGGAATTTTGGGGAGTGAAAATTTATATATTGATTATACTTGATTTAATTATGGTTACTAAAAAGAAACCTGTAAAGAAAAAGGTTGTGAATAAATCATCTAAGAGAAAGAGCGTGAAGAAATCCAAGAGGGGATTGGGGCGCTCTTATGGATATTGAAGTAATAATTTTAATTGTTGGTATTTTTATTCAATTATTTATAGCAAGTGTTGCTTTTACTTCTTTATTAATTATACAAAGGATTAATCAAAGAATTATCTTTAATGAAGTTGTTAAACAAGAAAGAGAGTTAAGGATAAAGCTGAATGAATATCGGGAGGAAATATCAAAGAGAAAATCGTTGGGTTTGGACTTTAATGATATCGCATTGGATTATGATACTTTGCTTTTTAATTATTATGAATATTTAGCTATTTCAGTTTATAAGAGATTAATTAATGAGTATATTGCTGAGCTTTATTTTAAGACATCTTTAATTTATGTTAAGGAACAATTTGAGTCTAGTATCTTGTTTGATCAGAATTTTGCTAATAGGGATGAGTATCCTGCAACTATTTGGCTTTTCAATAACTGGAGAATTTAAATATTCTAAATCTTGATAATTAATATGGCAAAAAAGAAATTTAAAATCCTGGCTGCGAGTGATATTGAGGGAGATGTTTCGGCAACGCGTAAATTGGCTGAGAAGGCTGATAAGGAGAATGTGGATCTTGTGGTGTTGGCTGGGGATTTGACGGGGTGGGTTGAAGGAGAGGAGGTTTTGAAGCCTTTTGTGGATAAGGGGAAGAAGGTTGTGTTTGTTCCTGGGAATCATGATAGTAGTGAGTTTGCTGGTTTTCTTAGTAAGTTATATGGGGCGAAGAACGTTGGGGAGCATTATGTTAGGTATGAGGATGTGGGAATTTTTGGGATTGGGAGTCCGGATGGGGCGTTAAGTCTTGATGAGGATAAGACGTTTAAGAAATTGAAGAAGGATTTTAAAATGGTTAAGGATTTGGAAAAGAAGATAATGGTTAGTCATTTGAATGCTGCGGGGACGAAGTCGGAGTTTTCGGGGATTGGAGGTAGCGAGGGGGTTCGGAAGGCTATTGATGAGTTTCAACCTGATTTGTTTTTATCGGGGCATATTCATGAGGCGGAGGGGTTGAAGGAGAAGATTGGGAAGACGAAGGTGGTGAACGTGGGGAAGAAGGGAGAGGTTATAGAAATTTAGGAAAGATAATAAGATTATTTAAGAACTGCATCAGCAAGTCTCTTGAGATCTCTAGGTATATGGCCATTTTGTTCTGGAAGAGGGTATTTTGCTTCAGCTATATCGTTTATCATTCTTAATGCTTTATTATCTAAATAACTGGTTCCGGTGAGTTTATGTTTAAAATCTTTATTACCCTCTGAGTATGTGAGCTCCCAGAGATTTTTGTGATCTCTAAAGTCGGATTTTATTTCATCAATTAACTCTGCTCTACAAGCATCTCTTTTTTCTTTATCAGGATCTTGATCTTTAGTGGTAAGATATTTCTCTAATGGTGGGGCAAGTTTATCTATTAATCTTTCTTTTTCTTCTGCTTTGAATGCGAGTACTTCTGGATCGGTGTTGAAATAGGCTCTGCAAATAGCATAGGTTGCAAGAGATCCTACTGCTAGACCTGTGACTGCGCCAGCGATGGCTCCATAGAGTATATCTGGTTGACTGATAATTTGATCTAGTAAATCTCCCATTTAGAACTTAGATTATTAGGGTTTATGTGCTCCCACCTGACATATGTCGTAACCTAAAACAGTAAACTAAAATCATTATAAACTTCATCTGGAGTCTTTCCATTTAGGCTTGCATGTGGCCTAA
>NZDU01000060.1 GCA_002688875.1 Candidatus Pacearchaeota archaeon
AATGGATAAATTATCAGGACTAATTTTAGATTCATCTGACTCTGACGATCCCGTTGAGGCTAATAAAGAGTTGGATGAATTAGTAGAAGATTTAATTTTGATTTTGAAGATTAAAGGGCAATCTCAACCTTATGCTTTTAGTTTGATGTCAGATAAATATCTTAGAAATTTGATTTTAGCTAATATTTCAGGCGAACATGAGAGGCCAGAATAATGGCTACTAAAAAGAAGAGCCGACCAAAACTACATGGTAAAAAGGGCGGAAAACAATTTGGCAGTTCTAATGGCCGCTGGAAAGGGGGCCGAAGCAAAACTTATCGTAGAAGAATTACGAAAGCTAAAAGTGGTGATGTAGTACACCATAAAGACAAAACTAAAACCAACAACAAACCTAGTAATCTGGTGAAAGTATCTAAGGCAAAGCATAATAAGCTGCACCCAGAGAAAGGTGGTAACCATTCCAAACCTAAAAAGAAAAAAACTAGACGTTAGCGTATTATTAACCTCGGTTGATTTTTACGATATATTAGAACTAACTCTCCCCCATAATAAGGAGATATTTAAGCATTTCCTTGTTATTACTTCTACTCAAGACGGCAATACCCAAGCAGTTTGTAAAAATCTAAATGTAGATTGTATAGCTACAGATGCTTTTGGAGAGCGTTTTAATAAGGGGGCGGCAATCAATGAGGGATTAAATCAATTACAAGATGCAGCAGATTGGGTATTAATAACTGATGCAGATATATTTTGGCCCCCCTTTCTTGAAAAACAATTACTTTCCCTGAATTATGATTACTTATATGGGTTTTACCGTAGAGTTTTAATGAAAAAAGATTTAGGGATGTCGGTATGGAAATTTAATGATATACCTGATTTTATGGAAGATATTAATACTTTATATTTAGGGGGGGATTATAAGTATATGGCTACTCAAGAGGATATAGAAATACAGAGTCCTTTTAATGGTAGAGAAGTTATGAGGACTCCTAATATATATAAAATTGTAGAAGAGCCAGAAGCATTTAAGGCTATGGGTTGGAATTCAGATGTTGAAAGTACTATAGAGAATCCCCTGCCTTTAGGTTATGGACAATTATATAATATTAAGCAATATCCTAATAGGCGTTATCCCGACGTCTTCGATACAGCCGCTGGTTGTGATTCTTATTTTTCAAGTCAATGGATTCTGGAACAAAGACAATTTATTAAAGGTTTTACCACTTTACACTTAGGTCCCCGAATGGTTCATTGGAGTGGTAGGAAGCAGGGAATATAATGCCGGTACCAACAACTAACGAATTAAGAGTAGAAACATCAACTTGTTGTAATGCGGCTTGTGTTTTTTGTCCTTGGCCAACTGATGATTTTACCAGACCAAAACGTATTATGTCTTTATCTACTTATAAATTTTATTTAGATAAGGCTATAAAGGAATTAGGGGATAAGCTTATTCATACTTCTTTTTCTGGGTTTGGAGAAATATTTACTGATAAGACGATTATAGAAAAAATAGAATATGCTTGTTCCAAAGGATTAAAGGTTCATATTCTTTCTAATGGATCTTTAATTACCGAGGAGCATATAGATGCTATGTTTAAAGCCGGTATAGCTGATATAAGATTTAGTCTGCACACAAATGATTCAGATAGTTATGCTAAAGTAATGAATTTTGGGAATGAAAAATTTAATTTTAAAAAGACTAAGTCAACTATAGATTATGCTATTGATACTAAGCCCGAGGATATTGAGGTAATTATTACAGCAGATATAGTAGAAGAAAATAAGGCGGATGTAGATGGGCTGATTAAAGAATTTGAAGATCGATGTGTTTTAGAAATTTGGTATCCTCATAATTGGGTATATGGGAAAAAGTATAGAGATGTTAATGATCCTCAGCGTTGGGAAAGATTTACTTGTGGCAGACCTGCTAGTGGTCCTATTCAATTACAGATAGAAGGCGACGTTATTATGTGTTGTTTTGATTTTGATAATAAAATGGTATTAGGTAATTTTAAAGACCAAACCTTTGAAGAAATCTATAATGGCCCAATCTTTAACAACATCTATAAGCACCATGATAATGGTACTTGTGGTGAATCTGATTTGATTTGTAATGGCTGTGACCAATTACTTGATAAATCGGAGGTGGTCATTTATAATAATAGAGTAGATAAAGAGTTAAGGACTCAATTTACTAGTACAGCCGTAGAGGATTTTACATAAAAAAGGAGTTAGAAGATGGACAAACAACAAAAATACAAAAACAAAATAATAGGAATGAAAGGGTTTGATAGGCATACTAACTATAACCCCATTATATTAGATGGAGAGGTTTATAAAGATTCTATAAGAAGGGTTTATAAGGACCAAGGTAAACGTCTAGATTATATTGATTATAAAAATAAGAGGGTTGTAGATATAGGCTGTTATAATGGATTTTTTGCCATTGAAGCTATGAATAGAGGGGCCAAGTCTTATTTAGGTATAGACTCTAATAGTCAGTCGGATGGTATAGAACCTGGAATACTATCTGTTGCTAGAGTAGTGGCAGCGAGTAATAATTTAAAGAACGTTTCTTTTAAAAAGGGTTGGTGTAAAGATTTACGTAAATTAGTAAAATTGAAGGATTTTGATATAGTAACTGTATTATCTATTTCTGATGCTAATTGGTTGTTTAATGATCTAAAAAAGGGTCTGGTGAGCCGAGATTGGTATAATTTCGTTAAAGAAAAAATAGTTTATATAGAACCTACTAATCATGGAAGGGCAACTGCTAATGGGTCAGAGCCTCCTTATACTAAAGCACAATTAAAATCACAATTTAAAAAAGCAGTTAAAAAGAATCCGGATATTAATATAGAGTTTTTAGCTTTTACTGATTATGAGAATAGAATTTTACTTAAACTAACTACTAATTGAGGAATATGATGGAAGAGAAAAACTTACTTTATGTTGTTACAAAAATCCAAAAAGAGGAAAACATTCCGATAGAAGGCAGATTTTTCGAAGAGAGAATCTGGGAATTTTTGATAAGTCTGAGGTATCTAGCAAACTATCAAGGAGAGGTGGTGGCTTTTGATTATGGTAGTGATCCTCAGATTCTAGAAAAAATGGGAGACTTTGGAGTGAAGGTTATTCCATTACCGATTGATAAAGAATGGGGGGTTCCTGTTGAACGGAATTTAACCAACCGACGAAATATAGATGTTATTCCTTTGCTTGAGCAGCATTATAAAGATTATAAATTTCTTACCTATGATTTTGATTGCTGGTTTCAGGAACCTATAGATGAATTTTGGACTGAGTTAGATGATATAGAAGGTTGTTATTATTCTGTAGAAAAGGGTAGAGCTTGTAGATATAGAGGTCCAGAATCGACACTTCAGGAATATAAAGATATACAAGGGCGACTGGGCGGTTTTGTTTGGGGAGGCATGCAATCGGGTAAATTTAAACCACATCTTGATAGATTAAGACTTATGACTGATTTATTTCTTGAGGGAGGTTGGGATCTATATAATTGGGGGGCTGATCAGGCTCTAATAACTTATACTGTTGATTTTGAGAAGGATAGGTTGGATGCTTGGAGATGGGGGTTTGAATGGTATTGTATTGAACTTAAAGGTAAAAAGGTAGTTAGTAAAATGCCCTGGTATGATGGCCCAATAGCCGTGATTCACCAAAATGCTACTTTGAATAGAGGGAAGAGTGAATTTTGTAGATTTAAGAATTTACATAAAGGTCTATGGAAAAAATATAAATGAGTATACCAAAGATAATTATTCAAAGTTGGAAAACTAAGGATATAGATAAAGAGTTTAGAAGTATTAGAGGACATAAAGTAAACCTTAGTCATTGGACCAAAGAACTTCGTGATAATAATCCTGATTTTGAATATAAGTTTTTTGATGATGGAGAGGTTGTAGAGTTTATAAAAACTAATTATCCAGAATATTTAGATCTTTTTAATGAACTTGGACATGGAATGAATTGGGACTTTTTTCGTTACCTTGCTATTTATAAATATGGGGGCTTCTATTTTGATATTGATATGGAAATTAACTGTTCTTTGAGTTCTTTAACTGAAGGGCATACTGCAATATTTCCAAAGGAATGGGAAGATAGTGGCCTTTCTATACTTAAAGAACAAAATTTACTTTTCCTTGTGGGACAATATGCTTTTGCTGCTACGCCTAAACATCCCTTCATAAAACAAATTATTGATAATATTATAGATCCAGTTTTTGAGGCTGATACTTGGCGGGACTTTGAAGCGCAATGTGGTAGGGGCACTAAAAACTTTTTTAGAACAGCGGCTGTTTTAGTTTCACAAAGTTACATTACTTATCTTAAATCTGCAAACCCAGAGATTACTATACTAGAGCCAACTCCACAATTTGATTCACAACAATTTGGTAATTATGGTGCTCATTGGGCTATAGGCTCATGGAAATAGTATCTATAATTACACCATCAAATGTATATGATATTAATAAAATGGAATATTTATTATCATCCAGCCGTACATTAGATATTAATATAGAGGTTATTGGAGTTGGTAAAGAATGGAAAGGGTTTTTTTCAAAATTAGAATGGATAACGGATTATTGTAATACCACACCAGATGTAGAGAATAGAATCATTATAATGACCGATGCTTATGATACCTTCTATTTACAGGAAATGTCTATTATTGTAAATAAATTTAAGCAAATGGGGTATAGAATATTGTATTCTTCAGAAAAAAAATATGAACATCAATTAGGAGGTGACCTTGACTTTTACGATTCAATGGGTATATCAAATTATAAATATTTAAATACAGGGGCATTTATAGGATATGCCAATGATTTGAAAAGATTTTTTAATGGGGTTATGGATATGGTGAAAACTGAGGGTTGGGACACTAGTCTGAAGGCTGTAGATCAAACGGCTGTTTCTCATTATATAGCAGTAGATGGTTCTAGTTATGATATTGGGCTTGATTATAATTGTGAGATATTTTATACATCATCTAAGGACCAAGGTGATATAGATAATTATGTTGAATTTCATCCAGGAGTGGAAATGGCTATACGGAAGAATAGGAAACTTTTTGTAAAAGAAACAGAATCCTATCCTTGTGTAGTTCATGTACCTTGGAAAGGTAGATATAAGAAAGTATTGGAGTATTTGTTTAATAAATGGAATACCTAGTTACTCTATCAACTATTCCTGTCAGATTTGATGATAGTATCTATTTAACTATTGATAGTTTTTTAGAGCAAAGCTTTAAAGCGTCAAGGATTGTTGTAAACATACCAAAGAAATATTCTTATAGATTTGATGGTGAAATACCGGAGTCTAGAATAAATGATTTTAAAAGTAAGTATGCAGATACAAATGTAGTAGTCAATTTAATTGATACAGATTTTGGTCCAGGCTCTGGATTACTGGGTTTGTTTAGTATGTGGGACTCTATTCACGAAGATTATATAATATTAGTTGATGATGATCACATTTATAAGCCTGATATGATAAAGGGCTTTAATAAGGCGGTTGTAGAAAAAGGAATACAGGCGGGGGGTTATTGTGTGTCAAATCTGTACGGTGTTTTCCCACATGTTCAAAGCTCAGATGGGACTTTAATACGTAAAGACTTATTAAATAATTTTATGGCATATTACAATGCAATTAAGGAAGAGGAATATTTTCAATATGAAGATGATTATTGTGTCTCAAATTACCTCAATTTAAAAAAGATAGAAATACATCATTTAAAAATAGATGGGATTATTTATGAATCAGGCCCTCATGCTATGACTCCTGGTATTGCTCTTTGTAAGTTAGACGGAGAGGAGAGGAGATCTGAAATCCGTCTAAAACAGCGTAGCTTCTTTGGTCAAAAAAAGGAAGAATTAGAAAGGATAGTAAACTAATTATGAAAAAAGCACTAATTACAGGTATAAATGGAATGGACGGGAGTTATTTAGCTGATTTGCTCCTTGAAAAGGGGTATGAAGTATATGGGATGGAACGAAGAAATTCAACTCTCAATCGAACTAATACTATACACTTAGTAGATAGAATAACTTTTTTACATGGGGATTTAACCGACCAGAATTCATTATTAAGATGTCTAAAAAAATCAGATCCAGATGAAGTTTATAACTTAGGTTCACAATCTTTTGTTGGAGAGAGTTGGAATACACCCGAGCACACCGGAGATGTAACTGGTTTAGGTGCATTGAGAGTGTTAGAGGCGATTAGAGTATATGGAAAACAGCTTAAGTTTTATCAGGCTTCAACATCAGAAATGTTTGGAAAAATGGAAAAGTTTGCAAATGAAGATACACCATTCTATCCAAGAAGTCCTTATGGAGTAGCTAAATTATACGCCCACTGGATTACAAAGAATTATAGAAAATCTTACAATATGTTTAATGTTAGTGGTATATTATTTAATCATGAAGCTGAACGTAGAGGTATTGAATTTGTAACTAGAAAGATTACAGACGGGGTTGCTAGAATTCACTTGGGATTACAGGATAAAATAATATTAGGTAATCTTAATGCAAGAAGAGATTGGGGATATTCACCAGATTATGTTGAATCTATGTGGTTAATGTTACAACAAGATAAACCAGATGATTATGTTGTTGCAACAGGAGAAATACATTCTGTTAGAGAGTTTTTAGATGCGGCTTTTAATGTGGTCGGAATAAATGGGTGGGATAATTATGTTGAGCAAGATTCAAAATTTATGAGACCAGCAGATGTATATTATCTTGCGGGGGATTCATCTAAAGCTCAAGAAAAATTAGGGTGGCAAAGAAAGACTTCTTTTAAGGAGATGGTTTCAAAAATGGTTCATAATGATATAGAACTAAATAATGGATCCAGTAGTAAATAGAGCAGCAAAGAGATTCATTCCTGTAGCAGAGCCCTCGATTGGTAAGAGAGAAGTGAAGGCGGTTGCAGAGGTTGTAGAGAGCGGCTGGATTTCACAGGGACAAGTGGTTAACGAGTTTGAACAAATATTTGCAAATTTCCATGATACAAAATATGGTTCAGCTTGTACTTCTGGTACGACAGCTTTGCATTTAGCCTTGGCAGTATGTGATATTTCCAGAGGGGATGAAGTAATTATACCAGATTTTACTATGGTTGCTCTAGCTAATGCTACACTTCTTTCTGGGGGAACTCCTGTTTTCGCAGATGTTGTAGGTGGAGTTGGCAACTTGAGCCTTGATTGTATTAAAGAAAAAATAACGGATAAAACCACAGTTGTTATTGTAGTGCACACTTATGGTGAGCCTATAGATGACATTGTAGAAATAAGTAAATATTTAAATAAGAGAGGAATCTTTTTAATTGAAGATTGTGCGGAAGCTCACTACGCCGTTCATAAATCTGGAGGAAAGGTAGGCTCCTTCGGAGATTTAGCAATATTTAGTTTTTATGCAAACAAAAATATTACAACAGGTGAAGGAGGGCTTGTTATTACTGACAACAAAGATGTAAAAGATAGATTAGATAGAATTAGGATGCACGCTTTTACTCCCGGAAAACATTTTTGCCATACGGAAAGAGCCTTCGGTTACAGAATGACTAACATGCAAGCGGCTATGGGTATAGAGCAACATAGAAGGCATGAAGAATTTATGTTATCCAGGTGGACTCTAAGACAGAGAT
>NZDU01000061.1 GCA_002688875.1 Candidatus Pacearchaeota archaeon
ATTACGGAGTGACTAGAGGTTAGGAAGCTGGGGTCCGGAGCGAAGCGGAGGACTGGCCCGAAGGGCCACCCTTTAGGGCCCAGAGGATGTCACGTTTTGAGTTTGTGGGTGTCTGTGGTGGTGGGGTTGATGATATTATTTTGGAATAGAAGGATAATTGATCAGTTTATTTATTAATAAAAAACCCACCACTCGCTTCGTTCGTTCCGCAGCAAGCTGCGGGGTATTTTAACCTTCAACTTAATGCGCCCCACCCCTCGGAGCAAGCTCCCGGGGTATTAACCCAGTTGAAGGAATAAAATTTGGTTTGATAAAATAAGTTTTAAAAGATAAATTAAAGGTTTATCATTTTTGCGATGTCGCTTATGATTATTGTGTTTTTCATTTTTCCTGATAGGGCGTTTATCCAGGTTATTATCCAAAGGACGAACCATAGGACCCATGCTAGGTTTGAGATGAAGGAGAAGTTTGGTAGGGCCCAGATTATGAGTTCAGCTATGAATAGAACTAGTCCGTGTTTTGCGTAGTACATGACGTATTTGTCGTCTCTCCATGCTAGTAGGGCTATTATGAAACCTATTATTGTGAAGAAACTTGCTATGAAAGCTTTTAGGGTTTGGTGGTTGTTTGAATTAATTTTATTGTTTTTATTTTTAGGATTGTCTTTAGACTTATTATTTTTAGAAGTTGATTTCTTTTTTGCCATTAGTTAGACTCTTGTATAAGATTAATTCCAGTGACTAGTCCCCAGATCCATGCTGCAATTAGGATTGGTATTCCGATTAGGATTATTGATAATAGTCCTCCGATTACTGCTAGGATTAATTGCCAGATTCCGGCCTTTGTTTTTCCACCAATTAGGCTTCCAAGTCCAGGGATAACAAGTACGTTTAATAATAGGGCGATTATGGCAATTGTTTTATCGGGTCCTTTTCTTTTTGAACCTTTAGTTTTTCTTAGAGATTTATTAGAAATTCTTTTGCTTCTAGATTTTGATTTTTTAGCGACTAGTTTTTTCACTGCTGGTTTTTTGGTTGCAGACTTCTTAGCAATTTTTTTCACGTTCTTTTTAGCTTTTTTATTAGCCATGTTGTAATATATATTTTAGGGTTTATAAATGTTTTATTTTTTGTTTTTTGAAAGTTTGTTTTTTCTTTTTGATTTTTAGTTACCAATAAGTTTTAAAACTATGAATTGCTTTGGAGATTGATGAGCCTGTAGCTCAGCCAGGTTAGAGCGCCTGTCTTATAAGCAGGAGGTCCCAAGTTCAAATCTTGGCAGGCTCATTTTATTTTTAGATTGTTTGAACTTGTCCCACTCAGAAATCTGAATAATTTCTGATTCCTCAATTCTCACGAATCTTCGGATGTTCAAATCTTGGCAGGCTCATTTTGTTTTTTAGATTGTTTTTGGAAAAGTATATATATTATGATGTTGTGGTTTATGTATGGGAAAGAAGCTTAAGGGAGGTAGAATTTTTCGTGATTGTGTGATGATGGGTGGTCTTTTGCTGAGTCCTGCTGTTATTTATCATGGATATGAGATGTATAGCGAAAGTTTTCGGGGCGTATCTGAGGTTCAAGAGAATAGTGATTATTCTTGGGAAGGTCCGAAAATGCAAAGATTTGGAGGTCTTTCAAGTATTATCGTGGGAGTAGGTATGTTCACATTGGTAGGGGGAAGTTTGGCTTATCAATGGCATAGGGAAGGGAGAGAAAATAACGATGGTGATAATCTTGAGGAAAGTAGATAGGTTAGAGATATTGAGTGTAGGGATGTTAAGATATTAGATAAGAATTTTAAAAACTATTTCTAAAAATACTGTTTAAAATGTAATAATGTTTAAATAAGAATATGAATAGATTGGGTTATGAAAAAAGAGAAGTTATTGGTATTTGTTTTTATGTTGGTGGTAGTTGTGGGGTTGAGTTTCGTTAGTGGGGCTATTAAGACCAATAAGGATAGTTATAATAATGGGGATCCTGTTTATTTGATTAGTACAAGTGATCCGTTGTGTTATTTGGATTTGGAGGTTGTTAAGGCTTTTGTTGTCGAGGATAGGGAGTGGACTGGGGGAGAGGTTTTGAATGATGCTCGTGGGGATTCTAGTGAAGTTCCTAATAAAAGATTTAATCGGGAGCAACTTTTGGAGGATGCAGTTATAGGGAATTTTGATGTGGTTATTGATTGTAATGATAATGGGATTTATGATTCTGGTGAGCCTATCTTTGATAGTGGGTTCGAGGTTGTTGCTAAGAAAGGTGTTGGGAGGGTTTTGGATGGGTTGTTGATTGAAGATTTTTCTTGGAATTATGATCCTGAAGAGATTGATTTAGAGGTTGAGATTTTGCAGGTTAAGATTAGTGTGGCAAATGAGGGAGTTAAGTTGAGTAGTTTGGATATGGCTTTTAATAATATTCCTTCATTGAATTTACAGAGTGTTGAGATTTATGTTGATAATAATGGTGATGCTAAGTTAGATGGTGAGGATGTTAAGATTGGAGAGTATGTTCCGGAAGGGGTTATCTCGAATAGGGAATCTGCGGAGGTTATTCTGGATTATGTTTTGAATGATGATGTAGAGAAGAGTTTATTGGTGGTTTATAGATTGAAGGAAGATGTTGATAATGGGAAGTATTCTATAAGGTTGAATTCTTTGTTAGGTGTTGGTGAGATTACTGGAGAGAATATTAGTTTTCTTGGGCTTTCGAAGGAGTCGAGTGTATTGACTGTGGTTGATGCTAAGAGTTGTTTGGGCGCTTTGGCTTTGGAACTTGATCCTAGTAGTTCTTATGAGAATGCGGTTGTTAATGCTAAGGTTAGTAATTTGAATGGTTGTGATGGGTTTAAGGTTTCCTTGAGAGATCAGCCTTGTTATCTTCCTGTTAGGGATGTTGCGAGTTGTGTTGTTAAGGATGGAAAGTGTGAGGGAGAGGTTATTACTAGTGGGAGTAAGACTTATTATGCTTGTTTAGATAAGAATAATGATGATGATTTTGTGGATACTGGAGAGAGTGTTCCTGCTGAGTATGAGTTTTTGGTTAAGGAGGTTGAGGTTGTTGAGGAAGATGAAGAGGAGGATGAGGAAGGAGTTGAAGGAGAGAATGGTGAGGGGAATGAAGGTGAAGGGAATGGTGGTGGGATAACTGGGGGGGTGGTTAATGAAGGCGGGTTTGCTGGAAATTTAGTTAATAATGATTCGTTTTTGGTTTTGCTTGAGGTTACGTTGTTGTTGATATTATTTGTTTTGGTTATGATATTGTTTAAGTTGGGTGGGAATGCTAGGGTGTCTGGTGGGGAGAGTGATGTTCAGGGATTGTTGGATGATGATGACGAGGATGAGATGGAAGAGAAAAAGGATAAGAGTGATAAGAAAGGGAATGGGAAGGATGATAAGGATAAGAAAAAGGAAGATGATAAAAAGGATATTGGGGATTTGTTTGATGAGGATGAGGAAGGGGATGATAAGGATAATTAGGTAATTATTTAAAGCTGATTTTTTTGGGTTGATTATGAGTTATGAAGGAATTATAATCGAAGAGAGTTTAGAGAATAGAGATGTTTTAGATAGGGTTGAGATTGTTAGTACTAGGGTCGAGGAAGTTACTGACAAACATAAAACTCCTTGGATTGATAAATGGACGTTGCATTCTGTGGAGGTTTCTGAGGATATTGTTGAGAGGGTTGCTGAAAAATTGAGCGAGTCTATTGATAGGGAACATGGTGATTCTTGGTATATTGATTTTAAGAATGATATGTTTCATTATATAATATTTTTAAATAAATTTTTTAAAGTCGATAGATTGAAGCCTGAACAATATGGAGAGGTTGTTCAATATGGAGTGGGTTTGGGAATTCCAGATTATCAACTTTCTTTTGATCCAAATTGGGAAAAGAATCCGGATAGATTATGAAAATAATGGGTTTGTTAAGTAAACTTTTCTGGAAAAGTTTAAATAATTGTATTTCTTATGTAACTAATGAAAAATGTGGTGCATATTTGGGAATTAGAAAGAGTATATATTAAACTTAATTTGGACTTTCTTGATGAGATTAATAGAATGATTAAGAAAAAATTTGGATCAAAGTCTAAGTTTTATGAACAAATTATTAAAAATAATGAATTGTCTTTTTCCACTTTTAAGAATATATTGAAGAAATCGAATATGAAAAATTTCTTTGTTCCTCTGAGTATTTATCTCAAAATTGTTATTAATCTAGGAGTTACTAGGGAAATATTAGAAAGAAATATTGTTGCATATAAAACTGGAAGGGGGAGTAATTACGTTGATAACCCAATTCTACCTATAAAAATTACTCCAATATTTGATATGGTATTAGCTCATAATATAGGTGATGGGACAGTTATAAATTCAAAAAATGGAAGATTGCCTTATTTTGGATATAGGCAATTTAATGAATATTATAGAAAATTGTATATAAAAAAGATAGAAAGTTTATTTGGTAAAATAAAATTTAAGGAAGATTATTTTCATAGATCTACTAGGTCTTATTGCCCATCAGTTTTATCTAGTTTGTTTTTTAATTATTATAATTTAGGTGTTAATAGTTTTTTGTCAAAGAGTGCAAGATTGCCTGAGGAATTATTTAGAAAAAATAGGGAACATTTATTAGCTATATTGATTGCCTTTGTAATTGATGAGGGGCATATTGATTCTTCGATGATTGTTATTGTTCTGAAAAATAAACTTTTAATAAATGATCTGAAAAATATCTGTGATTTACTTGGTTATAATTCTAAGATAACTTATCGAAGTGGAGAGTATGAGGATTATGGGTATTTGAATATTTTGAGAGATGGGATGATAAAGTTTTATCATGATTCTTTGT
The DNA here is from genome assembly GCA_002688875.1 of Candidatus Pacearchaeota archaeon. Classification (GTDB taxonomy): domain Archaea; phylum Nanobdellota; class Nanobdellia; order Pacearchaeales; family GW2011-AR1; genus ARS1285. Next base: position 4,852 of record NZDU01000061.1, read on the forward strand.
TATTAAGAAAGAAGTATTTTGTGGTTGATCTAGGTGTGAAAGGGAAAAAGATAGAAGATTCAATTAAGATATATTCGAGGAAATTGTATAAAACAAAGGGAAATCGGGATATTATTTTGTCAATTTTAAAGAATGAACAACTGTCTGTTAATCAATTAGCTAATAGGGTAAATATGACTAGGCAAGGTGCGAGATTTCATATACATAAACTTTTAAAAGAGAATATGATCAAGATAGTAGATAAAAATGATCCTAATTGGATTTATGGAGTTTAAGAATGCTTGTAGGTTTGGTAGGTAAGCCCTCGGCTGGAAAGTCAACTTTTTTTAAAGCTAGTACTTTGAGTGATGTGCTTATAGCTGCGTATCCGTTTGCGACGATAAAGCCGAATGTGGGTGTTGCATGTGTTAAGATTAAATGTATTGAGGATGAGTTTAATGCTAAGTGTGATGCGCAGAAAGGGTATTGTGTGGATGGGTTGAGGTTTGTGCCGTTTGAGTTGATGGATGTGGCGGGGTTGGTTGCGGGGGCGAGTGAAGGGAAGGGTTTGGGAAATAGATTTCTTGATGATTTGAGTGGGGCTGATGCATTTATTCATATTGTGGATGTTAGTGGGGAGACTGATAATGAGGGGAAGGCTAGTAAAGATTATGATCCCTTGTTGGATGTTGAGATGTTGGAGAAAGAATTGGATTTATGGTATTTAGGTATTTTGAATAAAGTTTGGAAGGTTTTTTCTAGGACTGTTCAGAACACTAAGGGGGATTTTGCTAAGGCTGTTGCTAAACAGTTTTCTGGGTTGAAAGTTAGTGAGGATGATGTGAAAGATGTTTTGAGAGAGGGAGGGTTTGATGTTGAGAATCCTGCTAAATGGGATGAGGATTCTTTGTTGAAGTTTGCGCATGGGCTTCGGCATATTAGTAAGCCGATGATCATAGCGGCTAATAAGATTGATAAAGAGAAAGGGAAGGAGAATTTGGATAGATTGAGGGAAAGGTATAATGAGTTGATGATTGTGGGATGTAGTGCGGATTTGGAGTTGGCATTGAGAGAGGCAAATGAGCATAAGTTGATTAAGTATGTTCCGGGGAGTTCGGATTTTGAGATTGTTGGAAAGTTGAATGAGAAGCAGCGATCTGGTTTGGATAAGGTTCGGGAATTTCTTAGGGAGAATGGGAGTACGGGGGTTCAGGAGGTTTTGAATAAAGTTGTTTTTGAGTTGTTGGGATATTTGACGGTGTTTCCGGCTAGTGCTAATAATTTGAAAGATAGTAAGGGGAATGTTTTGCCGGATTGTTTTCTTTTGAGGAAAGGGAGCACGGCTTTGGATTTTGCTTATAAGATTCATAAGGATTTGGGTGATGGGTTTATTAAGGCGGTGGATGCTCGGACGTCGAGGGCGGTTGGGAAGGAGTATAAAGTTAAGGATAGGGATGCGTTGGAGATCATGACTAGATAAAATGAAATTGTTATTAACATCATCTGGATTGGATACTGAAATACTTAGAGAGAAGTTTTTAGAATTAGTTAGGAAACCTGCTTTTGAGATTAGGTTGTTGTTTGTACCCACTGCTGCAAATGTTCAGAGAGATAAGTCCTATTTAGAAAGAAATAAATCTGATCTTGTTGAGATAGGAATCAATAGAGAGAATATCATTGATTGTGATTTGGATAAAGACTTTCATGATATAGATTTTAGTGGTATAGATGTTATTTTTGTAGCTGGAGGGAATACTTTCTATTTGTTGGATAGGGTTAGGAAAATGGGATTTGATAAAAAAATAAGGGAAATGGTAGATGGAGGGGTTACTTATATTGGAATTAGTGCTGGTAGTATTTTGGTTGGTCCTGATGTTGGCGTGGCACTTCCTTTTGATCCAAATGATTGTGGCGTTGAGGATCATACTGGTCTAAACTTAACTGATAAGGTTGTTGCTCCACACTATAATCGGAAAGATCAGGAAATTATAGATAAATTTAAAGAGGAAAGTAAGAATGATGTGGTTGTATTAAATGATGGGGAAGGGTTGTTAGTTCATGATGATAGTGTAGAAGTTATCAGGTAATCATAATCATTTTTATAAACTCTTTGAGATATTTTAGTCTTGATGTAAGATGTTTCATTTAATCGAGAGTCAGCAGTTTTCTAGGGAGATATTATTTAAGTTGTTTGAGAGGGCGGATGAGTTGAGGGGGAGTGGGAGTGATTGTTTAAGGGGGAAGGTTATGGCTAGTTTGTTTTATGAACCGAGTACTCGGACTAGGTTGAGTTTTGAGTCTGCGATGCTTAGGTTAGGGGGAGATGTTATTGGGACTGAGAATGCTCGGGAGTTTTCGTCTGTTGTGAAGGGGGAGAGTTTGGAGGATAGTGTTAGGGTAATTGATGATTATTGTGATTGTATTGTTATTAGGCATAATGAGGAGGGGGCTGCTAGAAAGGCTTCTGAGGTTAGTAAGGTGCCTGTGATTAATGCTGGAGATGGTAAAGGACAGCATCCCACTCAAGCCCTGTTGGATGTTTATACTATATATAGGGAATTTGGGAATTTGGATGGGTTGAAGATAGCTATGGTTGGAGATTTGGCGAATGGGAGGACGGTTAGGTCGTTGTGTTATTTGTTGGGGAAGTTTGAGGGGATTGAGATAGTTTTTGTTTCTCCATTAAATCTTAAGATGAAGGATGATATTAAGAAATATTTAATTGAGAAGAATGTTAAATTTAGGGAAGAGAATGACTTGAATAATATTCTGGGAGAGGTTAATGTTATTTATATGACGAGGATTCAGAAAGAGAGGATGAGTATTGAGGATTATGAGGGAGCTAAAGGTAGGTTTGTAATTAATCAATCTAATTTTGAGTTGATTAATGAAAGAATTAGGATTCTGCATCCCTTGCCTCATGTTGAAGAGATTGATTTGCCTATGAGTGTTGAGGAGGATGATAAGAGGGTTGCTTATTTTAGACAGGCTGAGAATGGATTGTTTATTAGAATGGCTTTGTTGGATTTTATTTTGAATGGGAAGACTGGTTAGTTGATGGATTTTGCAATTTCTCTTATCATTTCTAAATCTTCGAGGGTTTTTTCTACGTCTCTTGAGACTTCTAGAGTTATTTCTGCGTCTTTTGGGTAGAGGGTGAGGATTTCTTTCCAGTTTATGTCGCAGTCGGTTAGGGCTAGATGTTCGTCTTTAATGGATTTTGTGTCTTGACCGCTGATGTGGAAGTGGATTGGTTTTAATTTTAGGAATTGTTTTATTAAAGTTAGTTGAGGGATTTTTAGTTTGTTGGCTGTTATCATGCAATGGGCTAGATCGAAGATGAAAGGTTTGTTTGTTAGACTTAAGAATTTCTTGGTTTGTTCTGGAGTTCTGCAGAGTCTTTCGCTAGTGATGTCGGGCATGTTTTCTAACATGATTCTTTTGTCTTTGATGTTTTTGATGAATTCTATTGCAATTTCTTCAGTGCATCCAGGATCTCTTAGGTCTCCTGGATGGTAGATTATCTTTTTGCCTTTTGCTATGTCTGATATTTTTATTGCTTGATTTATTGAATTGAGGTTTTGTTGGCGTATTTTTGGATTTGCAGGGTTGATTCCTAGTGAGAAGTGTTCGGCGTGGACTACGATTGGGATTTTATATTTTTTTATGAAATCATAGTTTTTATTTCTTAATCCTTGGACTTCAAGGAAATCTGCTTTTTTTGCATATTGGTCTAGTATATCTTCTCTTTGATAATCTTTTAATCCGAATTTCATGATGTAGAAAAGAGAAAAGGGTTTTTAAGTTTTTAATTGTTGATGGATTATGATAAGGTTAAGGATATAAAAATTATTAAAGGGTTGAAGAGTAGGGATAGGATAGTTGAGGTAAATGGAGAGATGAAATATAATGCCGATAAAATATGAATCTGCGGAGGATGTAGATAGGTTGATGAGGGAGATATGTATGTTGATGTTTCCTCATGTTAAGTTGGATAGTGTTAGTTGTATAAGGAGTCATGGGAGTCAGAGTCGAGGGACGATAGCTAGGTGTCATGCGCTTGGGAAGGCGATGCAGTTGGGGATGAATCGGAAAATTGGATTTTATGTTATTGAGGTTATTAGTAAGACTTTTGATAGGCAATCTGAAGAGGATAAGATAAAGACAATAATTCATGAGATAATGCATATACCGAAGAGTTTTGGTGGGGGGTTTAGGCATCATGATTATGTTTGTGATGAGAATGTAGAGGTGGAGTATCAGAGGTATGTTAATTTGAAGAAAAGGGAGAGTGGGTTGAGGGGGTTGGGGGATGAAAGGGATAAGAAAGTTGTTGAAAAGAAGAAACAGTATTGGTGGTGAGGTTTTAAAATAGTTTTTCTAGGATATATTAATTTAAAAAGGAAAAGTTCTATTTGTTATTATAAAAAGAGATTGAAAATGGTGATTGTTAATTTTAATTATGGGAAGAGGAAGTTCAAGATTAGAGCTGATGAGTGTAGAGGGTTTATTTCTAAGGCGAGGGGGTTGATTTTTCAGAAAAATCCTAAGGCCTTGATGTTTGTTTTTACAAGTAAGACTCAACAGTCTATACATTCTTTTTTTTGTAAGCCTTTTGTTGCCATTTGGTTTTATAAGGGCAAGGTAGTTGAGAAACAGCATGTGGAACCTTGGAGATTTTCTGTTAAACCTAAGAAGAAGTTTGATAGATTGTTGGAGATACCTGAAGGTTGTAAGGGTTATAGGGCGTTGTCTAAATAGTCTGATTATTTCTCGTCGGTGTAAAGGTTTAAATACTTTTGAGAATTTTAGTTATTATAATCTTTGAAAAAGGAGGTCGATAAAAAATGGGAAAAATAATTGCTAAAGGAGTTGTTGATAGAAAGTCAGGTTATCTTTACTATGTTGATGGTAAGGGAAACGTGTGCGAGGCTAAGATGGCTCGAGGCGGTAAGAAGAAGAAAGCTGCTAAGAAAAAAGCTGCGAAGAAAAAGCCAGCTAAGAAGAAACCTGCGAAGAAAAAGAAAAGGTAATACTTTTTTCTTCTGGGGATTTGATTCTTAGGAATTGGATTGAGGTGATGTTTGTTTTATTTTATAGTTTTTATTTTGTTTTTTGATATTTAGAGTAGTTCTTTTTTTCTTGGTAGAATTTTTTCTGATAAAATGTTTTTGGGACTAGATATGAATGAGCATACTTTTGTATTGTTTTTAGGGTTTAGTTTTGATTCGTGCGTTTTTTTGATATTGGTAAATCCTGTTGATTCTAACATGGCTATTATGCACTTTTCGTTTGGGAGCCACCAGTTTGAGAAGTTGTTTCCGAGTTCATTGGTTGGGAGGATTTTCATTACTGGTTCTTCGTTTTTTAGAGATAGTGCTGATTTAAGATAAAGGTGTTTTTTTGTTTTGATTTTTAATCTTCTTAATAAGGATATTGGGTTTTCGGTATGATATAGAACCCCTCCACAAAAGACTATATCAAATGTTGGAAGGGCTAGGAATCTTTCGGAAAAGATGTCTATGGCTATGAATGGGATGTTATGAATTGGTTTTGATTTTATTATATCTATTCCAAGTGCTTTTTTTGCTCCTTTTTCTATCGCTAATTTAACGAAACCTCCTCCCCAACATCCTACATCAAGGAAGGTGAGGTTTTTCATAGATTTTGGAAGGCCGATCTCTATCCATTTCTTTCTTACTTCAATTAAGTTTTCTTCTAGATTAGAATTGATTCTCATGTTTCTGCAAAAGGGGTTTTGTATAAAAAGATATATTTGATGCGGAATACTTGTTTTTGAATTAGATTTATAAATGCTTGATATTCTAAAGATTTATGATAGTTGGAATTGAAAGTACTGCGCATACGTTTGGAGTTGGAGTGGTTAGTGATGGGAAGATTTTGAGTAATGTTCGAGATGGTTATACTACTGAGAGTGGTGGGATAATTCCGATGGATGCTGCTAGGCATCATGTGGAAGTTGGTGAGAGAGTTTGGGAGGAGAGTTTGGAGGTGGCGGGGGTTTCTGAAAGTGATGTTGATGGGATTGCGATTTCGCAGGCTCCTGGACTGGCTCCTTGTTTGATTGAGGGGATGAAGTTTGCTAAGAAGAAAGCTAAGGAGTTGGGAGTTTGCTTGATTCCGGTTAATCATTGTGTTGCGCATCTTGAGATTGGAAGAATTACTGGGGCTAAGGATCCAGTGTTGTTGTATGCTTCGGGGGCTAATACTCAGGTTATTGCTTATGCGGCTGGGCGTTATCGGGTTTTTGGGGAGACGTTGGATATTGGGATTGGGAATTTTATTGATAATTTTGCTAGGTATTTGGGACTTGGATTTCCTGGGGGGCCTAAGATAATGGAGTTGGCTTTGGAGGGAGAGTATGTTGAGTTGCCTTATTCGATTAAGGGGATGGATGTTGCTTTTTCTGGGCTTCTTACTAATTTGAAACAGAAGAAAGAGAAAGGTCTTAGGGTTGAGGATTTGTCATTTTCTTTGCAGGAGACTGCGTTTGCAATGTTGGTTGAGGCGGCGGAGAGGGCACTTGCGCATACGGGGAAGAAGGAGTTGGTGTTAGGAGGTGGTGTTGGATGCAATACTCGGTTGCAGGAAATGTGTAGGCTGATGTGTGAGGAGAGAGGGTGTAAGTTTTTTGTTCCGGCAAATGAGTTTCTTATTGACAATGGTGGGATGATTGCATATCTTGGGGAGATTATGTTTGATGCTGGTATATTTGTTGAAGGGGATGAGATTGATGAGTTGGATATTGATTCGAAGCAGAGGACGGATATGGTTGAGGTTGAGTGGAAGTGATATAAAATGAAAATAGAGGTAGATCAAAGCGGAAAGGTGGAAAAGACAAATAGAGATACTGTTCTGGCATTTTCGAATGGAGAGCAATATTCTATATTAATTGGTAGTAATGTTAAGCAAAGTATATTTAGAAATAAAAGTGATAGAAAGTTTAAGATTAAATTTTTTGCTATTTGTGTTTATTTGTTGTTAAAGAACAAAGTTAATGGTAAGGAATTAATAATTATTGATGAAGAGTATGCTGGGAATAATAGGATTATTAAACAGGTAATATATGGTTTAATAAAGGATGATTTTCCAGAGTTTGATAAAAGATCAATAATATTTGGAAGGGTGACAAAGAAATCAAATGCCCATAATATTGCTATACTAACTTATAGAAAGATATTAAAGCCTAATAAAATAATCAAGGAAGAAGAAATCTTAGAACTTTTGTAGTGAATCGGAGGGGCAGGTCAAACCTGCATTTCTGTACTTTTAGCGTAGTTTTGGTTATTTAATACGGGTCAGTAACAGCACTCCTCATCTCTTATTAGAGTGGTTGATTATATTTAAGGTTTTTGGTTTGGTAAAATTTGAGTTGGATATTGATTCGAAGCAGAGGACGGATATGGTTGAGGTTGAGTGGAAGTGATTATTTTAATTTATAAATTTTATTTAGTATAATTTTAATTTTCTTGTCCGCTGAGAAGTATAATATTAATGAGATCAAAATAATGATTGTTGAAAGAGCAATCCCAAAAAATATTCTTTCCTTGTACCAGATAAATGTGCTAATAAATGTTAAGAGTCCTATTGTCATCATAATTAAGGAGGTATTCATAAATTGAGATTGCAGTTTGAATTTAAGATCGAGAATATTTTTGTCTATTAATTTGTTATCCATTTTGGATTATCTTGAAAACAATTGTGATTGCTATTCCAATTAATGCAAATCCTCCAACTACGCTTGCTAAATCTCCTGTAGAGTTATAGAGTATTGTTAATCCGGTTCCTCCGAGAATAAATCCTATGATGATTAATAATGTTGATCCGATTGTTTTTGTGGGGTCGTTTTTTGTCATATATATTGTTATTATTTATTCTTTAAAATGTTTTCCTATGCGAAAGATCTTATAAAATTGGAACCGCTAGATTTATAAACCCTTTTCTATCTAGTTTATTATGCCAATGACTATGGGAGGCTTTCTTCTGTGGTTATATGGTTGTTTGATAGTAAAATGGCAGATGTGTATGAAATTGTTGAGAAGGCCCGGAAGACGGGGAAGGTAGAGAAAGGAACTAATGAAGTTACTAAGGCTATCGAGAGAGGTACTGCGAAGTTGGTTGCTTATGGTAAGGATGTTGATCCTAAGGAGATTGTGCAGCATTTGCCGATTTTATGTAAGGAGAAAGGGATTACTTGTGTTGAGGTTGATAGGAAGGAGAAGTTGGGTGTTAGTGTTGGGTTGAATGTTGGATGTTCTGCTGTTGCGATTATTAATGCTGGAGATGCTGAGAGTGATTTGGAAGGGTTTAAGGCGAAGCAAGATAAAGAATCTAAAGAAGCTGAGAAGGGGGAATAATTTTTTGGAAGATGGTAGTGTATTCTGTGAGTGAAAATGCTTCGGGGGAAAGAACTGAATTTAGATTTGTTGGTTCTGATAGGTTTTTACAAGTTAATATGATTAGAGATCTTGAAATGGGTGAAGTTTGTGATAATTTCTTTGGAGATGGTATATCTTATAGAGTGGATAGAAAAGTGTCATTTAGTAGAAAACGTGCGGAACAGACAGGTAAACCAGATAGATCCTATGTTCTAAGAGAGGTTGAAAATGGGAAGTAAGACTCAGAAAGTTAAAGAAGGGCAGGGAAGTTCGGCTAAGGGTGCGGATGCTTTGTTGAGTGAGAGTGCTGTGCCGGGAGTTGTTGAGGGTATTATTGGGAGGACTGGGGCTAAGGGAGAGGTTACGCAGGTTAAATGTAGGATTCTTCA
>NZDU01000062.1 GCA_002688875.1 Candidatus Pacearchaeota archaeon
TTCTTAAGAAAAAAGATTGCGGAAAAGGGAAAAAAGATGATAAAATCTTGGAGTCCCGAGAAAATACTAAAATCAGACCCTAAAAACATATCAATCCCTTTTTCAGATATTGATCATATTAAAATCTCAAAATATTTATTTGGTTTCATTCCACTTCCTAGAAGGAAACTAAAAATATATACGAAAAAAGGAAAGAAGTATGCTTATTTAATCTACAATAAAGATGACTTTGAAAAATTAAATAAAATCCTACCAAAATATTCAAAAATTGAATAGTTATTTAAAATAATGCTCTTCAGTAAGTTTTAAGAAAACAAATCCCTAAAACCAATTCATTTCCATTTCTTTAATAAAATCTGCAAAGAATTTTTTCTTTTTCTCCTGTATCCCTATTTATCATCTCCTGTTCAGAAGTCCCTCCAGGAGAATGCTTCATTATTTCAAAACCCAAGCCAAATATTACTGCAAAGCTGGTCATTTCTGCTTGTCCATTTTCTTCAGCAACCTCATACATCTGTTTTACTTGACCTAAGGTATATTTGCACTCAATTCCTTTTCCTCTAGATTCATAATTTACAATGCATTTATCTCCTTCTATTCCTTTAACATAAAACATATTAACAACGGTTCCTAAATAAGTTATTTTTGAAGGTTTGCAGTCTCTAAAATTAACAGAACTGCATTCAAAACTTTTTTTAACTTCAGGATTTTCTTCTAAGTAATTCGGATTTTGCATGTCAAAGTCCGCTGGAACTTCGCCACAATTAATTATTTTAGATTCTTTTTCAATCTCTCTAAAAAAAATAAAATAAGCTATAATTCCAATTATAATCATTAACATAACAGTAACTACAATTTTTGTTTTATATCCCATTTTACTAACATGCTTTACAAGCGCATTGTATAAATGTCTTAGAATCTGTAACCTCTCCTGTTTCTAAGTCAAAACTATATCCCATGACAGTTGGCTCTGAATATCCTTTTTCTTGACATTTACTACTACAATAAGAAAAATCATTCTGACATCCTCCGATATGGTCGCAGGTGTAATAAGCATCATATTGAGTATACTGTGATTCTGCTGAACAACAATCAGGTTCTGACGGACTTCCTGAACAAGTTTTTGGTGAACTAGCAGAAGGAACAAAATTATCTGTATTAAACTCAGGCTTACAATCTGTCCAACAATTTAATGCATTTTCTGATGGAGTAGCGCAAGTTCCATCACCACAAGGGTCTTGAGTCTCAACTTCACAAATCCGCATTTCAGTAGGTTTATTGACGGTAGTTCCACAACTATTTGAATCTGTACAGGTTCTAGTCTGTTGTCCATTTGAACAAGAACCCCAATTACTACAGCTCCAATCTTCAACACACGATTCATCTGTAGTTTCCTCTTCTGTTACTTCAGGTTCAGTTGTTTCTTCAATCCCCTCAAGTTCTCCTTTATAACAATCTTCAAAATTGTCTCTAATAAAAATTTTCTTTATTTCTCCTTCTGTTTCTTTATGTGACGGAGCATTAACATAACATTTATCAAATGCCTCTTCAAAATTTGAATTTCCAAAAATAAGAGAATAACTTTTTAAAAGCTCAGTCCTCTTATCCATAAAAACATCATTACAATCCCTAATCTCTTTGCAAAGACCACTATATTCATCAGGAGGTGAAGCCCCAGTTATATCAAGGTATCTTTTTAATTCATCTGGACATTCTGTGATTTTATCTTTATCTAAACAACCTATAAATTCTAAAATAGCTTCTTCATAATTAGTGGTTTTTCTGTCCAAATTTGATCTTATAACTCCTACAAGTGAATCATCAACTATCTCTTCTTTTTTCTCTTCCTCTATTAATTGTTGACTGCTTTCTTCCAGATCTTTATCAATTAAAGTCTCTTTTTGGCTATCTAGAGACTCACTTCCGTCATATGAATTAAATATAAAATACCCTGCTATTGCAACAATCACAACAATCAGGATTATTCCAATTATTATTCCTCTTTTCATTATATTTGATAGAAAAGATAGTTTAAAAAGATTTTGAATCATCATTTTTCTTACTTAATTTAATCAACTCCAACCATTTATTGTTAGACTTCAATTCTAATTCAGGGCAAGCCAGCTCATAAGGACAGCATTTTATAGCTTGATGTTCAGTTATAAAATTATAGTAGATTTCAATGCCTTTCATGATGTTTTTAGCTGATTCCAAACTTCCATGAAAGCCTCTAAAAGTCTTAGTTCTTGCTCGTATGTTGTTATGAACTCTTTCTATTGGATAGTTGAATGTTCCTGTTTTGCTTGTAACAACTTGATTATGTTCTACATTGAATTTCCCTAACTTGTTGTTGTAACCCCAAGCTTTCTTTATAGCTTTTGGATAACCCTGCAAACCATCCGTAGTAACTTTCTTAATTTGTTTTTCTGTTCTAACTTTAATCTTAGTAGTTACAATCTTTAAATCGTCTATTTCTCTCTGATTTGTAAAATCAGAACCCGTCATAAAACGAGTTTTAGTATCAACACTATCAATAAAGTAATTATCTTCTACTCCTCTGCTTCCCTTTTTGTGTGATTTTCTTCGCTGGTATTCAATTTCGTCTATTTGAACCTCTGAACCTACTTTTAATTTTAAGCCATCTGTAAATCTGCTTATCATAGAAGAATATTTTATCACCCAGTTGTAAATAGACACGTTTGAAGAATTATGAGGGTAGAAAGCTTGAAAATGCTCTTGAACTTTCCTTGTACTTACTCCTCTGTAAAATAAATCAATAGCACAAGTTATTTTTTTGGGATGGTTTCTCATTCTAAAAAATCCATCATCCCTAATAAAAGTATTATTACAACCCCTGCATTTATATCTTTGGATTTTACCTCTATTTTCTGTTTTTCTCTTTCCCCACTTAATCAAATCTGAACAATTACAATTAGGACAAGAAAGTTTTTTATACTCTTTTTGGTTGTTATTTTTAGATTTGAATTGTTCGCAAGACATTTTGAATCTCGAACCCTTCGGGGTTCGTTTCAATTTAGTTATTATTTCTCTTTAAGCCATTTCTTTTTTAACTCCAATAATTCTTTATGTTTTTGAGATGTTTGTTTATGGATTTTTAAATTTTGTTTAGCATGATGTTCTGAAAACCCTCTAATTTTCATACCACATTCACACTCTATATCATAAGGTTGTTTTTTCTTTACCATAATACGGTATATAGGGTATACTACTATTTAAATATATGCATACTCTAGTATATACTTTTTTATTTCTCGACAACCTTTAACTTAACAATGCATGGGTGGATCATTCTTCTATCTCTATTCTTAACTTTAAAAAACGTATAACTTCTCTGCTCTTATTAATGTTGATTCTTCCTAATCTTTTTATTATTGAACTTTTATGGGAAGTGAAAACTTTACTCGGTATTATTACACTTTCAAAATTTAAATTGCCAAAATCTAAGTCTTTATTTGAGATAGGTATTCCATAATAAAACTTTTTTGGATTAGAAGTTAGTGCGCAACAGATGAAATCGTTATTATTAATGTTATATTGTTTTCTTGATAATACTAGCGCAGGTCTCATCTGGAATTCTTTTAAGTTTGTATGTGGAAAAGGAATTAGAACTATATCTCTTTGACTAACAATTGTTCCATCTTTTATCATACTCGTTGTCCCATAAGTCGGTTAGAGGTGTTGGCGATAATTGTTTGTTTTTTGATAACTCTTGAACTTGTTTTTCTAATTGATGGAGTCGGTTAGCTATTGAAGTGAACATCCTTTTTTTAGTAAGTGGATTAATTGTTTCCATGATTATTCCAAGAATTACTGATTTATATAATTTGTTATTAGGATTTCTTTTTTAGATCGAATTCATAAACGGTTCCTACTAAACTCTTTTTTGTTTTTATTTGTTCCAGACCTTCTTCAGTACCGTCCCAATCCTCGCCGGTCGTGTCGTTGAAGTCAGTTTTATTTAACCTTAAACAGAAGCTTTCACCCATGGGGTTTTTAAAATATGTTCCGGATCCGTAAGTTCCACCTACAATAATAAAGTCTGATAATTCTATTTCAGCTATTTCTACACCTGTTGCAAGGTCCCAGGAATAGTTGATGCTTTCTATTTTGTAATTAACTGTTATTTCTGGCATTTTTTTATGGGCTAACTGAGGTATAAATAAATTGTTATGATTTGATTTCATCATATGAAAACTTGGACAAAAAGTAGTATCAATTTTGAGTGAGAACATCTTGTATACTTAGAGATATATATTTCTTATCAAAAATTTCTTTATAAAGAAAGATGAAGAGTGTAATTTATGAGTTACATAAAAGAGATATCTGGGATGGGTGGAATGTCGAGGATGAATGGGTTTGGCGGGGCTGGGAAGGTTGGGAATGTTATGCTTAAATCGATTGTAAGGAGGTTTAAATAATAAGAAAAATGAAAAAGCTATTTAGCGTAATGGCTATGGCTATGCTTGTAATGTCTATCTTACCATTAGTTTTTGCTAATGATGTTGGCGTCGGTCTTACTCCTAGTATAGGAACTGAAGATTATGCTCCAAATGTTTGGATGTGTGATTCAAGATTAGTTCAAGATGATAACACTGAGCCTGGAAGACTTACCTTACCTGGAGACAGACTTACTGAGAGACAAAATAACTATCTTTTTGAAGGTGAGCAATTATCTTACAAAGTGCTAGTAAAGGAGAAGAATGGAATCCAAAAGATTTCAGATGTATTCGGTACTCTTGGTGATGTTCAAGGTGTTGGAAATGATATTGAAGTTAATTGTATTGAAGATCTAAGTACTACTTATGTTCTTGATTCTTGTAATGCGAGAATATTAGAAGAACAGATAACTGACTTCGATGCTACTACAATGAGATACTACGATTGTACATTTACTGTTGAGACTCCGGATAGTCACTATGGTGAGTACTGGTTTACAGTTGAGGCTGAAGACCTTGATGGTTTGTCAACTACTGTAGATGAAAATGAGTATTGGTTCCTAAATCCAGTTATTGCTATAACTGTTGAAGGTGATTTAGCATTTGAAGATGTTAGACCTGGAACAAGTTCTTACTCGGAGACTCTGTTAGTAGGTAATGATGCAGATGACGGATCAGGAGTTCTACTTGATATGTTTATATCGGGAACTGACTTTTACGATACTGCGAGTTCAGGTGCTGCTTGTCCAACTACTAATCAGTTGGCACTGACTAATTTTAGATACTATGCAACTGGTGGTGCTTACTCAAGTCAAGATGATGCGAGAGGAGACTTAGAAAGTTACGTTCCTATTGGATACGCAACTGGATTTAATAACCCGACGCCATTCTATGATGGATTTGAGATTATACAAACTACTGTTGGAGATTACTCTGATGGTAATGTGTTAACGCCTGGATCTGAGTTAGCAATAACTTTCAGACTAAACTTGCCTGAGCCATGTAACGGAGATTTCGATAGTGGAACTATCAACTTCTGGGGAGAAGCAATTTAAATTGAAATTTTTTTAATTTTTTTACTTTAATTTATATTTTAACCCACGGGAAAAAGAGGTATTCATATTCATGAATATAAAAAAATGGGAGAGTGATGATGGGAAATGGGGGTGATAAGAGTGTAGGGTTGATGGGAATGAATAATAAGATGGCTAAAGAGATAATGAAAAAAGGAATGATAGTAACAGTGGTTAGTTTGGCTATGTTCTTTGTAGTCTTGTTTTCGGTTAGTTATGTTTCAGCATACCAGAATTTATGTTTGACTCATGGCGAGAGTGTTCCAAATCCTGAGAATCCACGATATACTTGTTGGTCGGATTTGTGTCAGTTATGTGTTACAAATAATTTGAATCCTACAAATTTTAATAAATGTAGAGATTTGGGTGCTTGTACGACCTTAGGAGGAAATAATCAGATTGATGTGACTCCTCCTACGCTTACCATAAATAGCCCTAAAGATGGCGAGGTTTATAATGGAAGAAAGGTTTTATTTGACATAACGAGTAATGAGCCAGCTACTATGAGTTATTTAGATAATATTAATGGCAGAGGGAGATGGAAGAGACTTGTTAGTTTGAGTTTGAGTTATTATAGAACTAGGAGTTTGAAGGAAGGGCTGAATGATTTGACTATTAAGGGTAAAGATAGAAACGGAAATGAAGGCAGTTATGATGTGAGTTTTTTTGTGGATAGTAAGAGGCCTCGGGTGAAGAAAAGTAGTCCTAGGAAAGGGTTTGCTAATGGAAAGTTTTCTGTGGAGTTTAGTGAGAGTAATCCGGAGAGTTTAGTGTTGCATTATGGGAATTTTGTTACGGGGTTTAGGACTGCTGATGTTGATATTGAGGGTTGTAGTACTAATAGGGGTAGATATTATTGTGATGTTGAAGTGAATATTGATGATTATAGTGGGCAGAGAATTGAGTATTGGTTTGAGTTAGAGGATATTGCTGGGAATGTTGCTAATGGTAAGAAAGTTAGTTTGGATGTGGATGTGGTTGATCCTATTATTAATAATATAGATAGTTATTGGTTTCAAGGAGAGGGGCGGTATAATAAATATATTTATTTTGAGATAGATTTGGATGAGGATAATTTGGATGAGGTTAGTATTTTGGATAATAATGCTAGGAGGCTTAGATGGAAGAGGATTTGTAGTGGGTTGAGGAATGGGATGTGTGTTAAGAAGGTTAGTTTTAAGAGAGGGCATCATGAGGTTGATGTTATGGTAATGGATGAGGCGGGGAATGCGATTAGTGAGAGGATTGTGTTTGATGTTGTTTAGGTTTTGATTTATTGGCATTAGATTTAAATAGTTTGGTGATTGTTCTTTGATATGAATAAGGGTGTTGGTTTTAGTTATGATAGTATTGCGGATAGTCTGATTATTTCTAGGAAGAAGGATAACGAGGTCGTTAGTGGGAGTACGGAGGTTGGAGATTTGATATTGGATTTTACTAATGAAGGGAAGATTGTTAGTGTTGAGTTTCAGAATATATCTGAGTTTTTGGAAACTGTAGGGGTTGAGTCTAATATTCTTTCTGAGTTGGAAAGTGCTGAGCTGGTTGTTAGGGAAAGTGGGGGGGCGGTGGCATTACTTGCTTTACTTAAGACTAGAAATTTTGAGAGGGCAGTTCCTTTAGCGAATGTTCCGTTGGTGGTTGGTTAATATCTTCTTTTTATTGATTTTATTAGATTTTGCCATTTTCTGCGGATTAGTATTGCGTTTATTAAAAGGGTTTTATTAGTTGATGGAATGAAACATAATTTGAGATTTTTTGTATTGCTAAGGTAATAGTAAAAGTCGTAGCCAATGTCTTTCTTGTGTTGTCTTTTGTCGATTAGTTTTATTAGCTCCCTTTTAGGTAATGTTTTGTTTATTAAAGATTCTGGAATGTCTCTGATTAGAATTCTTTCATGGAAATGAGTTGTTTTAATTATATTGCTTTCTATAATCTTTTTGGATATTAAGTTTATATCTTCCTCTTTTGAATACTGGTTTAGGATTTTATCCATTGATTTGTTTAAGAGATGTAAGATTATAAAATGTTTTATTTTATCTGAAATAAGTAGTAACTTAGATTTATATAAAATTAAGAATTGACTTTGTAATGAAAAAAAGGTTTTGGGTGTTTCTTTTGGTTTTGTTTTTCATGCCGTTTGTTTTTGGGTCGGTTTTTATAAATGAAGTTGAGATTAATCCGGAGGGTAGTGATTCTGGAAATGAGTGGATAGAATTGTATAATAATGAAAGTAGTGCATTGGATATTAGTGGTTGGAGAATTAATGATAGTGATGGAGAGATTCATGTTGTTCCTGATTTTACGACTTTAACTGGGAATAGTTTTTATGTTTTTGATGTTCCTACATCGCTTCTAAATAGTGGAGAGGTGATAACTCTTGTTGATGAGAATGGGGTGTTGATGGATGTTACTGCGAGTTTGGCTGATGCCAGTAATGATAACGATTCTTGGCAGAGGATTGCTGATGGAGTTGGGAGTTTTGTTTTTACGGATCTTACTAAAGGGGTGAGTAATTATAATAATCTAGTTGAAGTTCCGGCTCATTATTCTAGTATTCAGGATGCGATTGATAATGCGATTGAGGGAGATATGATTGAGGTTGATGGTGGAGTTTATGTAGAAGATTTAGTGATTGGGAAAGGGGTTAAAATTATTGGGGCTGGATTTGGGACTACTACATTAACGGGAAGTCATGTTATTAGTAGTTCTGATGTGGAGATTGAGGGATTTACATTTGTAACATCTGGAACGACTTTTGTATTAGATTCTTCTTTAGAGACTATTGAAGATGTATTAATTGAGAACAATACGTTTGATCTTACGTCGAGTCCTTCGGTAGGTATTCATTTTGGAGGAGGGAGTCCTGCTTTTGGGGTTTCTGATGTGGTTATAGATAATAATGTTTTTAATGGGCCTGTTAGTATGGTATGTAATCCTTGGAAAATTGGGGGGTCGTTTGGAATTCCGTTGAGTGTTGAAATTGATGATATTGATTTTATAAATAATGAGGTTGATCATTGTTCTATTCCTATTAATTTGTATGATGGGGATATTAATGACGTGTTAATTGATGGTAATGTGTTTCGTGATACTGACGGGGTTGTTTATGTCTGGCATGATCTTGCTGATCCTGATGGAAAGTTATCTAGATTTGTTTTTACAAATAATGATGTTGATGGGACGAATAGTTATGGGGTGGGGATAGATACTCATTTAGTGTATAATGATAGTAATTTTGGTGTTGGGAATAAAGTGAATCATAATGATTTTATTGGGGTCGTTGGTGATTATGGATTTGGGGCAGTTAGTTTGTTATCTCCGGTTGGTTCTTATGAATTAGATGCTGAATATAATAATTGGGGTTCTTGCGATGGTCCTAGTGATGCTGGAACTGGTGGTGGGAGTCCTGTTTCAGTTAATGTTGATTTTGATCCTTGGATTGGTATCTGTTTTGGTAATAAGACTGCGAGTAATTGTTCTTTTGAGGATCTTGATGCTAGACTGTCTGCGGATGTTTCTGGAGAGGGCCTTGATGACGTTTGGTTTTCTTATACAATTGATGGTGTTAATTATAATAATAGTGGGAGTAAGGTGGGTGGTACTGAGAACACTTATGAATATGAGATTAATTCTAGTTTACTTAATAATGGAACTGTTGCATGGAACGTGTATGCTGAGGATGAGTTCGGGAATGTGTTTTTTAATGGGGTTCAGAATTTAATTGTTAGGGCTGCCTCGTTACTTAGTGTGGCGCCTTCTGGTCCGGATGGTGATAGTTTTTGGTATGTTAGTGAACCTTTGTTCAGTTTATTGGGAGATGTTAATGGGCTGAATATATATTATAGATGGGATTCTGTGCTTGAGAATATTTATGCTGGACCCTTTGGGCTTGAGGGTATTCCAAATGCTCCACCTCTAGAGTCTGCAGGAATACTTGAGTTGAATTATTATAGTGAATTTGTTTGTGGAAATGAGAGTGTTAAGTCTGAGATGTTTTATGTAGATTTGCAAGATCCGGTTATAGTAGATTTGGTGCCTTTGGATGGAGAGGTTATTTATAACACGCTAAGACCTGAAGTGTCTGCGTATCTTGATGAGGTTTACCAAGGAAATTCTGGGATTAATCATAGTAGTGTGGTTATGAAGATTAATGGGGGAGTGGTTTCTGCAGTGGTAGTTGGTGAAGACTCTGTTGATGCGAGTGTTTCATATACTCCTGAGAGTGATTTAACTGAAGGAGATTATGAAGTTTATGTTAGTGTGAGTGATAATGCTGGAAGGGCTAGTAATAAAACCTGGATGTTTACGGTTAATACTTCTTCCGTTGTTTTTGATCTTATTGTTAATAGTCCATCGGTAGGATATTATGGAACTAAAAGATTGCCGTTTAATATTACGACGTCTGAGGAGGTTGTGTTAATTGAATATATTAATTATAATGATAGAACTCCTAGATGGAAAAGGTTATGTCGTAATTGTGACGAGTATGGGATGAATAGGAAAAAGACTAAGAGGGTTAGAGAGGGGGAGAATAATATTTCGGTGAGGGCTACTGATCAGTTTGGGAATATTATGGAAGTTGATGTTGGATTGATGGTGGATAGTAAAAAGCCTAAGGTTTCTAGGGTGTTGCCTCGTAGAAATAAAGTTACTAATGGAAGTGATTTTTATGTGAGATATTCGGAGGATAATGTTGAGAACGTAACAATAATGTGGAATCCTTTAGTGGTTTTGAGTGAATGTACGGAATCTGGGAGAAATAGTGAATGTTTTTTTGGGGTTGATTTAACGGGTTTTGATGGGCAGGAAATTGAATATGTAGTTAGGGTTTCGGATTCTCTTAGGAGTGTTAGTTCAAGAACCACTAAGGTTAAAGTTGATTTGGTGTCTCCAGAGTTAGTGGTCAATATGCCTGAGAATAAAACTGGACTTGAAAGTTATGAGGGTAAGGTTCCGTTTAATATTAGCGTTAGTGAGAAGGTCAAATTGGAATATTATGATGAGAGTGCTAGTAGGCCTAGATGGAGAAGACTTTGTGTTAGATGTAATGAGTATGGAACTGATAGAAGTAGGCTTAAGAGATTTAAGGATGGGGTGCATTCGCTTATTGTAAGGGCAGTTGACGAGGCTGGAAATTCTGACGAAGAGAGAATTGTGTTTGAGGTTGTTTAGATTTTGATTGTTTTTTTGTTTTTGTTATTTTGTTTGTTTATTATTTTCTTAATTGTGTTTTATGCCCAAGGTTCTATATGGGTAACTATGTCTCTTCGGTATTTGTTAATTAATGCGAATTCGTTTTCTGTGAATCTAGCAATTTGAGTTTCAGTTAGGATTTTTCCTGATCTTTCATAGAATTTGTTTAGTAAGGTAGCTTTGCATCCAGGAATTGATGAGATTTCTGTTAGTGTATTGTCAAGGTGAGGATTTTTTGGATAGAGGTGGTGGTTTTTTAAATGGTCCGCTTCTTCGGTAATTGCTAATAATTCAGACAGGGTTAATGAATCATGATGAGGGACTTCTACTTGATATGGTTTTTGGTATAGTTTTTGATAGGGTCTTATCTCTATTAAATCTCTGTCTATCCATCTTATTTCCCTATCTAGATTATAATCGCAAGATTCATTTATAGTTTGTTGCTCAACAGGATATATTTGATAGATATCTCCCTTGTTAATTCCAATCGAGGAGAGTCTTCTGTGGAACTCGTCGAAGTATTTTGGTGAATGGGGGTTGAATTTATTAGCGTGATAGATTAGTTCGGAAGTTAATAATGATTGATAATTTATTTTAGAAGAGGTTTTTGGTGATCTAGACTGATTTATAACTCTTCTTAATCTTTGTTTTTCGCGGTGTTTTCTTCTGGGATCGTTCCTTGCATGAGGCAAAATTACCCCTAAAAAACTTTCAAATTGAGGAGAAAGTAAAGAATTATAATCAAAATCTTCTAGTTTGGGCATTTTATCAGAAGTATTTGTAGGAATTGGTTGGGCTTCAAATTGGAAACGGGGTTTCATTGCTTGATAAATATGGAGTTTGGATTATAAAAAGGTTTAGATGGATAATTTTATCAAGATTGAGTAGTAACTTAGATTTATATATCGTGTGGTATGTTTTGTTTTATATATATTGTAATATATATTTTATATTATATGAAAGGGGGTGAAGATAATGAAGAAATTGTTATTTGGAATGGTAGTGGCTCTGTTTGCTATTAGCTTGGTTTTTGCCTTTCATCCGGATCCGTATGATCGGTATATGCCTTCGTTTAATATTAAACTTACTGAAGGTGGGAGTGATGTGATTATGGAGGGAGATCCTACAGGGAGTGTTAGTTTGTCTAGAGGAGATAATGTGAGAGTTATATTATTTGGTTTGGAGGCTGATACTTATTATTCGTTGCATCATGGGAGTGATTGTATTGATTTGGGTAAGAAGACTAATCGACATGGGGCTTTGAGGACTGCGAGAATGGATGATGAATTTGACTATTCGGATTTGTATCATATGCGTGATGTGGATCTTGGAGGAGATTTGCCGACTTTAGATGATGGAGATAGTAAGAAGTTTGAAGTTTTCAAGTTTAAATGTGGGGCTAGTAGTCATGATACTGAAGATCCTGTTTTAAAAGGTGTTGAGCCTAAAAATAGTTTGAGGGTTTTGGTTCCTTAAAGAGTTTTATTTTTTTGTTTTTTATTTGAGTTTTTTGTTTGTTGAGAAGTGGGTTGGAAGGGTAATTGGTGGGGGATTTTGAACGAAAAGTCTGGTTTTTGAGAGAATAGGAGGGGTTTGTCATGAAAAGTGGTCAAATTTATCTTTTTAGATCGGTAGGAAGATTAGATTGTAAACTAATTAATACTATTCTAAAAGATTTTCAAGGCCAGCCCTTATTTCTACTCTTTTATCTTCCTCATTCAAATATTTTTGCCTAACCAAACCTAAATATCCATCAATAATTTGTTCATGAGGGTCAGAGGAATCTCTATCCCTATTAAGTATTGTATTTTTGTTATAAGCTCTTTCAATAGTTTCTATTTCAAGTCCAAGTGCTTCAGCATATTTAGGTAATTTAGTTTCTGGAGGAAGACCTCCTGCTTCATGACGATAAATTGATGATTTGGCCATTTCCATCTTAGCCCCCAACTCCTCAACTGTAAGTCCTGCATTTTCCCTTGCACTCTTTAGGAAAACTCCAAAACTACTTGCTTTTTGTTTTGACATAAAATTCAGAGATAAATTATACTTTTAAATCTTTCTATTTGTTATTACTTTATAGAAGTATATTATAATAAAAAAACTGGATAATTTTCTTAAAAAAATAATGGGCAAACAAGTAGATAAAGTTTTAATCGCGCAGATTTTGTTTTCTACCTCTCTTTTATATAATCATTAATTAATGAATTTTCCTGGACATAAGTATTTACTACTTTGAAAATCTTGAATAGGAGTTTTTTTGTTTTTTTGTTTGTTGATTTTTTATTTTTTGTAAGGTAACAAAAATAGTTTTTGTTTTTTATCAACTTAGAGTAGTAAGTCATGTTTATATAGAAGATGTTAGTTAGTTTGTTATATGAAAAGAAGTGCAAATCTTAGGAAGAGCTTTTGTTTAGGTATGTTTGTGATTTTGATGGTTAATGTGGTTGCTAGTTCGGTTTTGGCGGGGGATGTTGCTTATGTTTATAAGCGGGAGGCGAGGATAGATGATAATGTTGTGGATGTGTTTGAGGATCTTGGGTTGGATGTGGATTTAATTGATGAGGATGATTTGCCGATTGACTTTTCTGGTTATCAGTTTATTTTTGTGGGAGATGAAAGGTTTCGTAATGAGCATCTTATTCCGTTGTGGGATGTTCCTTCTATTATCTCGAATTACTATTTTGGGAATGAGTTTGGTTTGACGGATAGAGATGGGATTTCACAACTTGCTGCGACTAGTCCATTGAGTGTTGTTCGGGATCATTTGGTTACTCAAGTATATGACAGTGCTACATTTTATGGTTCTTCTATTTCAATTCCATATTATTATTTATCGAATGAGAATAAGGCGGAGGGTTTTGAGAGAATTGCTGGGGCTTTTTCTGGGCCTAATAATGGTAATGATAATATTCTAGGAGATGTTATAAGTTATGCTGGACCTGGGACTGAGTTGATAAATGGGCGGACCACTGATGAGAATGTTTGTTTTTTTGGGATTGTTGAGAGTGATTATTGGACTCCGGCTGCTAAGAGAATGTTTGAAGAGTGTGCTGAGTTTGTGGGAGTTAGTTGTAATGTGGATAATGATTGTCCGGATATGAATTTGGGTTTGAGTTATTGTGTTGGAGATGATGTTTATCAAGATGTGGAGGATTTTGAATGTGAGAATCCTGGAACTTTTGAATCTGAGTGTGTTGATGATGTTGAGAGTAGGTTTGTTAAGAGTTGTAGTGGGAGTTGTGGCGATGGTGAATGTGTTTGTTTAGATATGGATAGTGATGGATATGATGAGTGTAATGTTGGAGAGGATGGGGATGATGGTAGAGTGGTTGATTGTAATGATAATAATGATAATATGGCTCCTGGGAAAGTGGAGATTTGTGATGGGTTGGATAATGATTGTGATGGGTTGGTTGATGAGAATGATGCTAGTTGTAGTGAAGGGAGTATTTGTCTTTTGGGGAGTTGTGTTGATGAATGTGTGGATAATGATAATGATAGTTATGATGATTGTTCGATAGGGGAGGATGATGATGACGGGAAGATATTGGATTGTAATGATAATAATGTTAATGTTTATCCTGGTGCTTTGGAGATGTGCGATGGAGTTGATAATGATTGTGATGGATTGGTTGATGAGAATGATGGGCATTGTAGTGAAGGAGAGATTTGTGTTAGTGGACAGTGCAGTCAAGTAGCTTGTAATGATGATATTGATTGTGGTGAGGATGGGTTGGTGGATAGTAGGATGTGTTTTGATGGTGATGTTTATCAGAAATATAATGATTATACCTGTGTTGATGCTGGAACTGTGAATAGTTTTTGTGATTTGGTTGTTAGTGATATGCTTGTGGATGATTGTAATAATGAGGAGATTTGTTTGAGTGGTAATTGTGTGGATGAATGTGAGGATAATGATAATGATAGTTATGATGATTGTTCGATAGGGGAAGAGGATGATGATGGGAAGATATTGGATTGTAATGATGGAGATAATAGAATTTATCCTAATGCCCTTGAGGTTTGTGATGGGTTGGACAATGATTGTGATGGGCAAGTGGATGAGGGTAATGGGCAGTGTAGTGAGGGGAGTATTTGTTCTTTTGGAGAGTGTACTACTATAAGTTGTTATGATAAGTTTGATTGTGGTAATGATGGTTTTATAGATGGTTTGTTTTGTGGTTTGGATGATAATGTTGAACAGAACTATTTGAGTTGGACTTGTGAAAATCCTGGAAGTGTTAGTAGTAGTTGTACATCTGATGTTGAGCCGAGGCTTGTTACTGAGTGTTCGGATAGTTGTGTGGATGGGAGTTGCGTTAGTATAGTGTGTGAGAGCGATAGTGAGTGTGATGATAATGATAGTTATACGAAAGATAGTTGTGTGAATCCTGGAGAGTTGATTAGTTATTGTGAACATGAAGATATAGTTTGTTTGAGTAATGTTGATTGCGATGATAATAATGTGAATACTCAGGATAGTTGTGTTAATCCGGGAATGGTGAGTAGCTTTTGTAGTTATGACCAGATAACTTGTTTTAATAATGGCGAGTGTGGTGAGGATGGTTTTATTGATAATTTATTTTGTAATGGAAATGGAAATGATGATGTTTATCAGAATTATTTGAGTTGGACTTGCGAGAATCGAGGCACGGTGAGTAGTAGTTGTACTCAAACGATTGACCAGAGATTGGTTACTGAATGTGAGGATAGTTGTGTTGAGGGAAGTTGCGTGAATATTGTTTGTGAGAATGATAATGATTGCGGTGATTTTGATCCGGATACTATTGATATTTGTGTTAACCCAGGAAGTGTGAGTAGTTTTTGTACTCATGATGATATTGAATGCGGTTCGGATAATGATTGCGGGGTAGATAGATATACTGGAGGGTTGTATTGTCAGGGTGATGATTTGTATAGGAATTTTGTGGATAATAGTTGTAATTTGCCTGGAGATGTGAATAGTTTTTGTAGTAGCGATGTTGATGGAAGGTTTGTGCATGAATGTAGGTATGCGTGTAGTGAGGGAAGTTGTATAAGATGTAATGATGATAGTTATTGTGATGATGGTAGTGATAGTACGGTTGATAGTTGTAAGTTTGCGGGGACGATAAATAGCTATTGTACTCATGAGAGTGTTCAATGTGGTGATGATTTGGATTGTGGGGTTGATGGATATGTTGGACAGACTTTTTGTAGGGATGAAAATGTTTATCAGAATTATAGAAGTTGGATGTGTATGAACCCTGGAACTGTTGGAAGTTTCTGTGACTCGGATCAGGATGCATCGTTGATTGAAGTGTGCAGTGTTGGATGTGATAATGGTCGGTGTGTTGAAGAGACCGAGTGTAATAATGGTTTTGATGACGATAGTGATGATTTGATAGATGCTCAGGATCCTGGATGTTGGGATGATCCGTTGAATCCTGGAAGTTATAATCCTAGTTTGGATGATGAAAGTAGGTATGATGTTGAGTGTAGTGGAGATGATGAATGTGTTGTGGATCCTGAGATGGAGATTTATTGTGATGGTAATAGTGTTTATCAGGATACTTCATCTTCGGCATGTGAAAATCCTGGTACTGGGTTGTCGATGTGTGTGCCTGCTTTGATTACGGAGTTGGTCGAGGTTTGTGGGAACAATGAGATTTGTACGGAAGGCCAGTGTATACAAGTGGCTTGTGATTTGAATAGTGATTGTGGAGTTAATGGGTTTACTGGAGAGAGATATTGTGAAGGCAATGATGTTTTCCAGGATTTTGAATCTAACATTTGTATTGATGGTGGGACTGTAGATAGTGTTTGTACTTTGAGTACTGATGGAGTTAAGGTTGAGAGTTGTGGTGATGAATTAGTTTGTGATGATGGAGAGTGTGTTGAAGTGTGTTTTGATTTGGATGGGGATGGTTATGATAGTTGCGACTTAGGAGATCATGGAGATGATGGGTTGCCTTTGGATTGTAATGATAATGATGATGAGGTGAATCCGGGTGAGAATGATATGAGTTGTAACGGTGTTGATAATGATTGTAATGGTTTAGTCGATGAGGATTATGTTGTTAGTGGTACTAGTTGTGGGGTTGGGGAGTGTGGTGCTAATGGGTTGTTGGAGTGTGTTGATGGGGATGAGATTGATAGTTGTGTTGAAGGTGTTGCTAGTGAAGAAGTTTGTGATGGGTTGGATAATGATTGTGATGGGTTAGAGGATGAGAGTGATGATCCGTTGTGTGAAGAGGATAATATTTGTTTATTGGGAAGTTGTGTTGCAATAGCTTGTGATATGGATAGTGATTGTGGTAGCGATGGTTTTGTTGGGAGTGATTTTTGTAGTGAGAATGATAGGTATCAGAATTATAGAGAGTTTAGTTGTAGTAATCCTGGGACTATAAGTAGTAGCTGTGGTTCTTCGACCGAGCCTAGATTGAAGGAAGTGTGTAGTTTTGATTGTAGTGGTGGATTGTGTGTTGGTGAGTGTAATTTGGATAGTGAATGTGATGATGATTTTTATTCTGAGGATTATTGTAGAGAGAATGAGGTTGTTAGGGATTTGCATGATTTTGGTTGTGTGGAGCATTTTTGTGTTGAGGATGTGAGTGTCGAAGGTTTGGAAATGTGCTCGGAGCTTTGTGAGAATGGTTTATGTGTTGACGTTGAATGTAACTTGGATAGTGAATGTGGTGAGGATGGATTTGAAGGAGAGACTTATTGCCAAGGCGATGATGTTTATCAGAATTACAGGAGTTATATGTGCCTTAATGCTGGGACTTCGATAAGTATGTGTAGTGATGATCTGGATCCTACGTTGGTTGAGGAGTGTGAGAATGGTTGCGAGAATGGTGTTTGTATAACTGAGATTTGTGATAATGGGATAGACGATGATGGAGATGGGTTGATTGATGGGCTGATAGAGGATGTGGATAATGATGATACATTGAGAGTTAGTGAGTATCCTTATGTGGTTGGAACTGCTGGAGGAGATGATAATGATATGGTTGATCTTGTTGTCGATAATGCTGATAAGTTGGGGATAGAGAATACTGATTTTGATGCTTTGCAGTTGGACAAAGATACTGCGGATGTGGTTTGTAATTTGATTGGGTATGATCATGCGGTGGCTAGAAGTTTGAGGTGTAATGGGATTGGGGCGATTGATAAAAGGTGTGGATTTACGAGTCCTCATAATAATGACTTTGGGGTTTGGGATGAGAGTGTTGGGGATTTTAAAACAGTAAATGCGCATAAGGTAGGTAATAGATGGTTGCAACAGTTTACGTGTGAAGGTAAGTTGACTGAATGTAGTAATTTTGTAGATGATGATGGAGATGAAAAGATAGATTATTGTAATGGAAGTAATGATAATAGTTGCGATGATGGTTGTGCGAGTCCTGAAGATGTGAGTGAAGTGGGGCATGATCCTGAATGCGAATCTGGGGTTGTAGAATAGTGTCTTTGTAACTACTGTTTTTTAGATAATGTTTTCTATTATACTTTTTACCGAGGTTATGTTGGAAAGAAATAATGTTTAAAAACCAATTAACTGTAAAGTTACTATGAAATTTGGTCTTAGAATATTTAGTATATTGGTTCTTGTTGTTATGATGCTTAGTTTTGTTGCTAGTGTGAGCGCTATTACAGGGAGTATTGGTAATGCTCGGATGATTTTGAGAGTGGATGAAGGAGATAGTATAGAGAAGTATATTCTTGTTAAAAATATAAATGAGGTTAGTGTTGATGTGGAGTTGTTTGCGAGTGGGGATTTGGAGGATCATATTACGATTAGAGATGGTGAGTTTACTCTGAGTCCTAATAGCGAGAAGAGGGCTTATTTTGATATTGATGTTGCTAAGGATGGTACGACGGAGACTAAGATAAATGTTAAGTTTGCGCCTAGTGAGGGTGGGAATGGTGTTGGATTGAGTAGTACTGTGATTGTTATTGCAAAGGATACCGATGGTAATGATGATAGTAATTGGTTTACTGAGCTTTTTGGTGGAGGTTCTGGTGGTTCGGGAGGTTCTGGTGGTTCTGGGGGTTCTGGTGGGTCTGATGATGGTTCGGGAGGTTCTGGGAGTGATGGTGGTTCGGATGGTTCTGGAGGAGTTAGTGTTGGGAATGGTGGTTCGGATGAAGATGATAATGGTGATGATGGGAGTGAGACTATAATTGGAAATGTAGATTCTGAGAAGAAGCCAGGAATTTCAGGTAATAGTAAGTTGTTGGTACCTACATTTAGTACGTTGGTTCTTTTTTTGGTGTTGTTGGGATTGTTGGTTTGGAGTAAAAAGAAAATGATTGGTAAGAATGAAGGGAAAGGTAATGAGAGTTTGGATGATTATAAAAACAAAGAGGATGATAGGGGAGATAGTAAGAAAAATAAATTAAAAAAGAATGATAAAAAGGATGTTTAAAAATCTTATTTTATTTGTTTTGGTTTTGGTTTTATTACCGACGGTGTTTGCTCTTGATATTGGTTATGTTGTGAGTAATCCTGGTGTTTTGAGTGGGAATGATGTTTCTTTAAGGAATATTTTGGTTGGGGATGGGCATATGGTGAGTTTTTTGGATGATGTGAGTTTTAATGCTGGGAATTATGATTTGATTATTGTGAGTGGAGGGGTTAGTAATATTGAAGGGGTTTTTGATAATACTAAGTATAGAACTTTGTTTTTGGGGAATAGTGCGGCTAAGAAAGCTGGACTGAGTAGTGGCTCGACTACGTCTTCAAGGAGAAGGTCTGAGATTAGAGATATAACTCATTATGTTACGGAAGAGTATAGTTTAGGGGATTTGGATCTTTATACAAGTACGGGGAGTATGTCTTATTTGAATGGGTGTAAGGCGAGTGGGTCTTATAGTCTTGTGAGTCATGATTCTGATAATAGTAAGATTGTTGTTTTTGGGGTTGACCATAATTCTATGCTTATAGATAGTGGTTGTACGGATAGGGATAAGAGAGTTTATGAGAGTAATGTGTTTTTTGGGTTGAATGAGGTTAGTAAGTGGAATAGCGAGGCTGAGAATTTGTTTAAGCGTTCTATTGTTTGGTTGGTTACTTCTGGTTTGGTCGATGAGGATGGAGATGGATATGATTCTTTGGAATCTGGAGGGGATGATTGTGATGATAATGATGCTGATGTTAATCCGGGATCTAGTGATATTAATAAGAATTGTGTTAATGATGCTCCGGAGATAATTAGTGTGAATCCGGCTAATAATTTTAACATTCTTGAGAATGTTGGTAGAGTGTTTCTTGTTAGTGTGAGAGATGAAGAGAGTGATTTGGATTATATTTGGAAAGTTAATAATCGGATTGTGGGGAGTGAGAGTAGTTATGAATTTAATAGGAATATGGGAGTGTATAATGTTGAGGTTATTGTTAGTGATGGTAGTTTGAGTGATTCTAATTCTTGGACGGTTAATGTTAGAGATTCTAGTTATTTTAGTTGTTCGGATTTGGGAGGGATTGTGTGTTCTGTAAATCAGGTTTGTGATAGTGAATTATATGAGGTTAGTGATACAAATTCTTGTTGCTCGAGTAGTTGTTCTGTAAAACCGCCGGAGTTTAGCGATGCTAGTAATATTTGTGAGAGTAAAAATAGTAAGATCGAAATTGATTTGGATAATTTTGATGAGAATCTGGATTATGAGGTCGGGCAGGAGATTGATTTTGATATTAAGATAGGGAATGAGTTTGATGATAAGATGGAGGTTGAGGTTGAGGGTTATTTTTATGATGTTACGGATGAGAAGGTTATTGAGAGTTTTGAGGATAAGTTTGATATTAATAAAGATGGTAGTGAGTTGTCGAGTTTTGATTTTAAGATACCTTATGATTTAGAGGACGATCATGATTATAGGATATTTGTTTATGTGGAGAATGATAATAATTTGTGTAATCAGAAGGATGTGGCGGTTGATGTTATTAGGGGCGATTTGGATGTTTTTATTGATAAGCTGAGGATTGATCAGGATTCTTTTGTTTGTGGAGATAGTGTTGATGTTAGAGTGGATGTTAAGAATTATGGGGATGATGACGAGGATGTTTATGTTAGTGTTGTTAATTCGGATTTGTCGATTAATGAAAGGAGCGAGAGTTTTGAGATTGAGAAATATGGTGATGATGACGATGAGAGAGAGAATTTTCTGATTTGGATTCCAGAGGATGCTGAGAATGGAAGGTATAATCTTAAGGTAGAGGTTCATACTGATGGAGATAATTTTGTTGTTGAGAGAGAGATTGTGTTGGAGAGTTGTAGTTCTCAAGGGGTTGAAGGGAGTGAGGTTGGTGGAGGGGTTCGGTTGGGTGGTTCTGAGTTGGGGTTGGGTGGTTCAGGGGACGAAGGGGTTGAGTTAGGTGGTGATGGGTTGATTGGAGGGGTTATTGGGGAGGTGGGGGTTGTCGAGGGGGTTGATAAGGTAGAAGTTTTTGTGGGGTTCGTGTTATTGTTTATTGCTATTGGGTCTTTGGGGGCGGTGTGGTGGTTTTTTGGGTAGGGTTGGTTGGGAAGATTTTTATTATGTTCTAAAATATATATTTTGTTGAAACAGTGTGCTCAGAAGAGACATATGTCGTAGGCAACCATAAATTAGTTCGTGTGTAAAATCGAACTAATTGGATGAAAAAAGAA
>NZDU01000063.1 GCA_002688875.1 Candidatus Pacearchaeota archaeon
TCTTCTTCCATATTAACCTCCTTCTTCTCAATAAACAAATGAACAGAAAAGTGTTTTTAAACGTTTAGTTCTGTTAAGGAGTGGTAAAAATATGATAAAATAGAACATTAATAATATAATTATCTCAAAATTGTTTTTAATATCTATTCTTAAAATTATCCTAAAATTGATAATTAACTAATTAGTAATAACAAATAGAAAGGTATTTAAACGAGTTTTTAAGTCTAAATTAGAGTTAGAATATTACAAATTAGAAGGAATCATGCAAGAATATGGAAGAAGAAACATCGCAAGAAAAGGTTATCAATAGGGCCGCAGAAATAATTTATGATCATGATGGTATAAGCTATTACAAGGCAAGAGACATGGCTCGAAGAGATATTGGACTTTCTAGAAAGAGATTACCTCACTTAGATTCTATATATTTAAGACTTGGAGAACTTATTAATAGAAGGGAATCTAAAGAAGAAAGACAAAGTCAATTAAGGCAAATGAGAGAAGAAGCACTAGATTTAATGTCAGATTTGGAAGAATTTAGCCCAAAACTAATAGGAAGCGTATGGCGGGGAAATGTAAGGAAAGGGAGTGATATAGATTTACATACTTATTCAGATAATTATAAATTAATTCACAAACATCTAAAAGATTCACATTTAGCAGAACCTTTCAATGATCACTATTTATTAAAAGGTCAATCTAAGAACTATCCAGTAAATATCACAGTATATCCAACAAGGAGGAAGGGAGAAACGCAAAGCTGCAATATACTAAGAACTCCTTTAACTGGTTTTTCAATTGATGAATTAAGGGAGCTATTAGAAATATGAAAAAATTAGAAACTTCACAGATATTTGAGGATATAGAGAAAAATGTTAGTAATTTCACACCACATAACATTAGCGGTTATTTAGGAGTAAGTGAAAGAAATATTATTCCAGTTAATTCTAACACTTTACTTTATTTTGAAAAAGAAGGAAGTGCAGAAAAATCATTATTACATGGCTCAATTTTTTTAACAAACGATCACAAAGTTATTCGAGGATATCCAAAGATTGGTTACATTGGAATTTATGATGAAGATCCTAGATCTTTAAATACTGAAATTGCAATCTCGCAGAATCCAAAAGTCTACTTTGAAGAGAAAAAAAACGGAGTCAACATTAGAGTGTTCAAACATAAAGGTGATTACAGATTTGCTACTAGATATCACTACGATGAAAACCAGGAGACTAATTGGGCTAGTTTAACTAGGGAGATAATTGGAGATAATAATGGAGTCTATAATCTTGTAGATAACGGATATATCCCTATACTTGAAGTAACACATCCAAGTTTTAAGGAATTCACCGGAGTTACAGAATCACCAGGAATTTATTTAATAGACCTAATAGAAGATCATAAATTTGTTACAACAGACAAAAAAAGAGAAATATCTGAGATATATGGAGTTAACGTTCCAGAATTATTAAAAACTCTTGATGGAGAAATAACAATTGATGATTTAAGAGAAGAAAGTATTAAACTAAATGAACACTGCAAAAAAACTGGGCTTGAAGGAGTAGTTATCAAATCATCAGGAAAAGAAATATTTTCACTTAAATCAAAGCCAAGGAGAGAAAGATTTGGATTAAAAGATGCAATAGATAAAACGTTAATTAGCTATTCTAAGAGTCATGATTCAGAGACTTTTTCTACTGATAATGCCTGGCCCATTATACTTAGTGAACTTAATAAAGGTTTTATTTTAAAGGAAACAAATATGGGAATTGTTATAGATAGGTATCAAAGATTTAAAGAAGAAGTTCTTAAAAAAGAAGAATTTAAAGATAGGGCAAATCAGATATTATCAAAAGGGAATTTCCTAGAATCCAGGGAACTAGCAAAATATATAGGAGAGAATGGATTAGATAGCAAATTAAGAGGAGCCTTATTCGAATCATACAAAACAAGAAAAGTAATCATCCCAGATACAAATTTCTTTTATTCATATAGTGTCAGAAATCAGTTGTTAGATAATAATACGAAATGTTTAACAGAAAATGACATTAGTTTTATACCTGGACTTGAAATAATATTATTAAATTCAGAAGGAGATTACCGTATTTTACCCCAAGTAAAAAAGGAATTTATTTATCCAAAAGGAGACGTGACTGCAGAAGATATTTTTACAGAATTAAATGCAAGAGAAACATTTCCTGCCCCTATAAGTCAAGATCATATAGATGACGTATTTAATGATATTCAAAGAATTAGAAGAAACATCGCAAGAAAAAGAAATCACGTTTTTGCAAATCCAGAATCAAATAGAACAAAGAACAAACAAAAAAAAGATTGGAATGATGCAAGATTAATAGCAGAATATGAAGAAGTTAGAGAAAATGATGAAAGAGAAAATTATATCTTTATCTCAGCAGAGGAGTCAGTTGTCAAAACAGTTAAATCCAGAGGAGGAATTGCAATAAGATTTTAAAATGGATTCTAAACAATCAAACCTATGGCTAACTAAAGGGGGAAATAGTCAAAGAACATATAGTATAAATGCAGATACTAAGGAAGAATTTATTGCATTTATTTCCGATAGTAGTCTTAATAGGCTAAGTCTTAAGGGAAAACTATTGTCAAATACTAAGATAGAACCTGAAAGAGAGTTACGTAATACTCTATCTGCAGGTAACAATTATATTGTTGGGATAGACTATAACAATGCAGGTTACCTATTTGATATAAATGGAGATTTATTATCAAAGACTAATGATTTTAATAGGTCATTCAACAGTTTTGAACCTCTAATAACTAATAAAGGATTTTTACTTTCTCACGCATACGCAGATGAAGAAGAACCTAGCATCCATGTAGTCTATGATAATGGAGAACCAGTATCTACCCAAAAACTTGAACTAAGATTTTACAATTTTGATTGTAAGCAAAAATGGAGATTTAACTGCAATGCAGGATCAGTTTACCATCCCGTTATCAATAAAGATGGAGTCTTTGTTGCATCTGATTTAGGATTATTAAAGATAAATGTAGATACTGGTAAGGTAGATTATTTATTAAACGAATTTAATGAAGGAACTATATTCTCTAGCCCTATTGCAGTCAATAATAAAGTATACATAAGTACAGGAATAAAAAACTGGTCTGTTTTCGGATTGTCCTTAGAAGGAAAAGTAATAGAAACTTTTGAAAATGAATCTGCCAATAATAATAGTTCTTATTTAAACGGAATATTTGTTTCAAATACTCATGATGAGAAACTTTATGCAAATAAAGTAGATCATACATTATTCAGAAAAGAGATCCATTCTTCTAATAATATTGCATTAACTCCTGAATTTATCTATGTTGCTCAGAAAAATGAAGATTGGAGTACCAATATGATAAAATTATCTTACGAAGGAGAAATTCAAGAGGAATCTAAAATATTATCTGGACCTATGAAAAATTTTTCTATTAACAAAGATCAGATAATATTAGGAACTAATGGCGCAATCAGGTCATTAGATTCTAATGATCTATCTCGAAATTGGAATTACTTTACTGATAGGAAGAACGTCAGTAATCCTCTAATCGTAACAAGGAATAAATATTTCTCTTAAGAAGAATTATAAATAGGTTAATAGTATGAAATCTAGAATAATCACCCCATTGCATCCCAGGATCTCCTGAAGAAGTTAATGGATAAGCTGTCGATACAGAATATCCATTAAAATATGAACCATATTCATCCGTTAAAGGTTTTTTCTCTTTAATTAAAATCTCAATTTTATCTCCAAACCTAGGTTTATCAACATCAGGAATCTCAATTACCGTATAATAACGCGAAGCTAGGCTTTCTATTCTTAAATGATCAGACGTGTCAGGATCTATAAATTCCCTCATAACAAAATTTTCTCCATTAACAGTATTATCAATAATTGTAACTAAATCTTTTAGGTCATTTTGACTCCTAATATTAGGGAATAAGGTTCTAGCCTCTCCAATTCTTCTTTTTAAACTAGTATCCGCGTCCGTATAGCCCGGCAGATTAGTATGACGTTTCCCAATATAGGTACCTAATCCTCTTGTATCTACTGGAGTTTTTATCACCTGATCAGGATACTTGCTACTTCTTCTAGATCTTATAGGTTCTACATCTCTAACCGCTCCAACATTTTCTAACTGTTTTTCAAGTTGCGAAGCAGTTGAAGCCACATATCTCTGACCATTAATAGTCGTCACATATCTTTCAGCATTGTCTTTTACTATTTCTACAGTTTCTTTCTGAGTACCAGGACCAACTCTTCTTGTAACCTCTATTTTATCACCAACACCATAAGTTGCCCTTTTCCATGTTTTCCCATTGTCAGTGCTAAATTCTAGTAACTTAGAAGGGACAGGAATATCTGATCCACCAACATCAGACATAAAAATATCCCTTTGATTCAATCCATCCCATTCGTCAACCTTCCACCTTAAAATCATCGGATTACCTCCAACAGATTCAGTTGTAGACTTTGTAAAACTTCTAGCGAAATCCAGTTCTCCAGAATATGTAACTGCCCGTTTACCCATAACTCCCTGATTAACAGTACCCGACAACTTGTTATCAAGTCCGTTTCTTATTACTGATTCAAGGAAATTTGACGAAGTACCATGATAAGCAAATTCAGTTCTAGGAGCTTCAATACCATGTTTTAAAATTGTTGCAGTTTTTCCAAGATTTTTTAATGGATCAATTGGTTCAAACCACCCTAGTTTCTGCATTCTAGACCTTAAAGAGTTATATGCATAATCACTTAGTCTTTCAGGAAGATCCTCAGTTGTTCCTGGTGGAAGACTCTCTCCAAGTTCTCTTAAAATAGAGTTTACATCATTATCTTGAAATAATTCTGGAATATCATCATAAACAGCTCTAGCGTTTGTAGGTTCAGCTAGGGCACTCAAACTAGACATAGGATATTCACGAACAGTTGAAGCTAATGATTCATCTATAGTTAATACTCTAGCCGTTTCACCATCTGAACTGAGAAAAACTCCCTGACCTTCAGGAGTAACTACTTTCCGACCCTGGACAGTAACCGGATTTACCTCTGAAATCAATGCCGTTGTTTCCCCTCCAAAGATTCCGCTACCCATCAATTTTCTCGTTTGTTCTTCAGTGAATTTAAAATTTTGTCTAGCTATTCTAGCTTTTTGTGCAATAGATAATCCAGGTAGATGGATTTGTTTTAATTGATCCTCAGTCAATTCAATACTCAACTTATCTTTTGCAAATCTGATCCTTTCTTTATTGTTCCAAGTCATAATTTCATTACTTAAATCTTCAGGAAATTTTCTTGATGCAAGCTGTTCTTGAATACTCGTAGAATCCATCTCAGACAATCTTTGAAAAGAGGTTTTACTAACACTTGCCAGATTCTCATCTGCAATTCTGGAGATGTCTCCAATTCCCTCAATGTATTCACCCAAGGTTGAAGTAGCTACAGGTCCTTCTAATGAAGGTGTATCTATTTTTACAGATTGTCCGCCAACTTGAATCTCACTACTACCCAATTGTTTCCTAAAATCTTCCATATTATCATCAACATGAGCAAAAAGCTGACCATCTACCCTTGATATCTTAATTTGATCAGCATTAAATTTACTTGCAGTTGTTGAACCACCAAAAACACTTATCATATCATAGGCAACACTTAATCTAGGATCAATAGCATGTAATGTAGATGATAGTCCTGTCCCTAATGTAGCCTCCCCACTAAATCCAAGAAGTGCAGCAATTTTTGGAGATGATTGTCCCAAAAGTCTTGTCGCAAGAGATTCTGCAGGGGCTAGGGAAGTTCTTGCTATATTTATAACAGCTCCAGTTCTTCCCCCAACATTTGCCGCTGTTCTTGCCACTAAACTTGATGCACCTCCTCCAACCAATGCTAGCAAAGCAAAGTTTCCAGTTCCAGTTAAAACCCCTTCATACCATGTTCTTTCAATAGATTCTCCCATTCTTTCACTACTAAATGCATTATTCAGATCTTCATTACCAAGATAAGAGACCCCAGTGCTCCTTTGTTCTCTACCATTAGTAGCAATATAATATGCAGCAGGATCTTCATGCACTGTCTTTCTAATTACACTCATTCTAGCTGCAGCATCCATCACATCTCTAACTGCAAGCCTTGCGACTGACTTTCCATTATTATCATTCATACGTTTCTCCAATGCAGAAATCAATCTACTCATATGATTCTGATTGCTTGGATTAAATCCATCTATTCTACTAGCATACTCTCTTGCATAAGTTTCAAATTCCTCAGCAGAAAGATATTTATCATGACTAAATGACCTCATAGTTCTTCCTAAACTCCGAAAATAATTTTCATTACCTTCTTGCATATAATCTACAATATCGATGTCATTTTGGACTAATGTTCTTAATCCATCAAAACCAACTATCCTGGAATTAGCTGTTATTAATTTTTCTTCAATAGCAGCTTGACGAGTCTCAGTAACTCCATATAGTCCAAAAATACTTTCTCTTGCACCCTGAGATATAGTTTGGAATGCTCTAAAGGTGTACTCACCAAATCCTTCCTCTCCTAGAACTCCAGATTTCTCCTCCTTCGCTACATCTACTTCATTTCTGAGAATTCTTTCTCTTCCATTTATAAGACTCAACCTATACTCCATCAGATTTTGGCTAACATCTTGATTAGGTACAGATTCAGATATTGAGCTCAACTCAAACAGAGTACTTTTAACATTCTCTTTTGGATTTTTATTATAATTATCCATAGCAATTATTCTTCTCACTTCTGAAATCACCGATTCAATACCTTTTGAATTATCTAGAAATCTACTTAAATCTTGAATATTTTTTTCATCAAAAAGAAGCTGCGTTTTAAAATTATTGAGTTCAGCCAATCTAGATTGTTCCAGAAACATTTTTTTAAGATTTTCATCCTGAGTTTTATGATACTCTTCAAGATAATTATCTCTAGCTTGAGAGAAATATTCTTTAGCTTTCTCATAATCTTCTCCAAATTGAAATTCAAATGACTTATCATCTATTAAAATACCTGTTCTTTCTAGCTGCATATCTTTTGTTAATTTTTGAAGATTTGCTAAACTCGGATCTCTATATAATGATTCAATATCCAATTTCCCATATCCTGCTTTAAGTTCCTCTTCAAAACGATCAAAGTTCAGACTCAATGATGCCCAATTATTGGTTCCCCTATTTCTAATTGCAATAACTTCTCCATCTTCAATCTTAAACTCTAGTATCTTTCCTTGACTTGTATATTCAACTCCTAATTCAGTATATGTTTTAATCGAATGTACTGCACTATATCCAATAGGAACATTCTCGATATTTGATTTTAATTTTTCCGAATATAACTCCCCTAAGATATTTTGAGAAGCAGCCTTTGTCTGAATAGAAATATCTGGATTATCTCTCAAAAAAGACTCCATTCTTTCTATTGATTTATCAGGAGGATCATTTTTTAATCTTCCTAACTGGTTCTCTAAAATAACTTTTGAAAGTCTAACTCCATCCATTTCTTCTGCAGATAATAGTTGACCATTATCATCTTTTCCAGATCTGATTATCTCCTCGGCTCTTCTTATTCTTTCTTCAATAGATTGTTCACTTTTCTCAAATAAAGTTTTAAGATTCAATGCAGGAATAGATAATTCATTTGATAATAAATTTAAAGGGATCTCAACAGCAAATCCTTGCTCATTCCCACTAGAATCATAAGCAGTTACTAAAAATGTTTCACTATCTTCATCTATTAATACTTCTGTTGTTTGATCAGTCTCATGACTTGAAACCCTAAATCCTTGAGGGTCTTCTCTATCCCCAAGTTTTACTTTTAATCTTGATTTTCCATCCTTTACATTGACTAAATGATATCCATTGTCAATATTTGCTTCTCCCTCAATTACATCAAAATAAGGTTCATCCCCTTCCTCTCCCTCTTTCCCATCATAATAATATTCTGTATAAGTATCACTATTAACCCCCTCATAATTAACTCTTTTTAAGTTTATTCCATCAATCAATCCTTTTATCCTAACTTTCCCGCCATCATCAATAGAAATTGCATTCCCCTCAAAATCCCTTATATCAATACCATTCAAAAAAACACTAAACTTTTTATCTTTAGAAAAGAAACTCCCTAGAAGTCTCCCAGACTGATCTGCATCAAATATACCTTCCTCGAAATCAATCCTAATAACATTGCCAGTTTCATCAAGATGTACAGAATACTTTCCACTTGCAGTAGGATTCTTGTTATCAAATTTCAAAGTTAAAGTCACACTATCTCCTTTTACAATTCTATTTTCAGGATCAAAAAAGACACTTCCTCCTTCCTCAGAAACATGAAAAAAGAAAGTTTGTCTATTGTATCTGAGATTATAGCTCCCTCCATTTGGTGAGTAAAATTTTGCATATGCAATTTCACCATCTTCATTTATTCTTATCTCTGCATTATTAATATCTCTTAAAGAAATCTTGCTAGAGTAAATAGACCCCCCTCCTTCTAGTTTTATATTCGTTAAACCATTTTCTTCAGAAATAACTAACTCTGCATTTTCTGATAGATCATAATCTTCTCCTTTATAGTTAATCAATTTTCTTTCAGTCTCTGGTATTTTTATAGTTATATAATCTGAGGTTTGCCCCACAAATTCACCATATCTAGGATCAAAACCAGCAAAAGTTGAAATAAACTCATAACCAATAACCACTTCTTCTGAAGTCCCTGTAAATGTATATTGGTTATCATCTATCCTAAAATCAACGCCCTTCGGGACAACAATTAATTCTTCTCCTTTATCATCAAGTAGAGTTATTTTTTGCAATTTATCATCATAAACAATACTTCCAATATCTCCTTCGTTTTGAACAGTTTTGCTAGCAAATTCAGCTAAACTAACAATATTATCTCTCTCATTTTTTTCTAATGATTCTAAATCATAATCAGGATTTTCTGAAGAATAACTTACATCACCCTCTTCATTAATATCATATGAATAAGATTCCGCAGAAATAATCCCTACAATCATAATAACGAATAAGAAAACTAACAATATTCTTAATTCTAAATTAAACTTAATTTTTCTAGTTTCCATTTCCCTCAACTATAAACATAAATGAATATGGAACCTCATTCAATTGATTATCCTTATCAGTTATAGTATAGATAATATTTGTTTCAGTATGATGGCTGAATACAACATCAAAATCCAATCCTGCAAGATAGGTCAAATCAATATAATCTGGATCATCTAAATGATTTTTAACTATATTTTTAGCAGTAGAATGAATTTCTTTTAGTCTTATGGGAATAATTATTTCATAATTCCTATCCAATTCGATAGTATTATTATCTCCTTCTATAGACAGAGGCAATTTAGCAGATATTTCAACAAAACTTTGCTCAATATCAACATTTACCTCTGAATCTCCCTGAGATATACTCACTTGTGAAAACTTTTTCCTATCAACGCAAAAAGGCAAATCTAATTCAACTAAATTAGAGATCTCACTTTCTATCTTAGATAGAGAAGCTAAATTATCTATATTTTTATAAAGACCATATGCAACATCAAAATTTCCCACCTTAACACTTTTTTTAGGGGCATTAGCATAACCTCCCTGTAATCCAACAATCCTAATTGCATCGATTGATCTTTGTTCAAAACAATCTAAAATATGATCATAAATAGGCTGTACTTCAGGAGGAATATTTTTTTGAAAATAATCAATCTTATCCTTAAAAACGAAAAACACCAACAAAGAACCAACCAAAACAACTAAAATTATAATTATTAAAGCCACTTGAGCATTTTTATTCACTATATTATAACCCTCTTTAAGATAACCCATCTTCTTTATAATGATCCAATAGATATATACTATATAAATATTAAGATCTCTCAGATTTTTAATTAAAAAAACAAAAACCAACACCCTTTTAAACCTAATTACTCACTATTAAGAATGAAAAATAAAAAATTCGACAACAAAAAATTCAAAAAAAAGGACTTCAACAAGGGAAACAAAAAAAATTTCTCAAAAGACAGAGATTTTCATAAGGATAGAGGGTTCTCTAACGATAGAAAAAGAGAAAAATTCGTCCCATTAGGAAACGAAGAGGAGCTAACTTTCAAAGAAATAACATCTGACCTAAACAAAAAACGAGTACAAGTTATGGGGACAGTAGGCAAAATAGTCCAAACAAAAGGCCCAACAATCTTCGTAGTAACAGACTCAACAGGTTCTCTATCTCTAAAAGGATTTGAAAAACCAGGAGACAGATCATATCCAGATATAAATGAAGGAGACAGCATCAAAGCAACAATCGAAATCGGAGAATACAATGGAGAAGTAGAAGGAGAAATAAAAGCCCTTTCAAAACTAACAGAAGAAGAACACCAAAAACTAACAAAGAAAATATTAGAAGAACAAAAAAAGCGAGCCAAAACCCAACCCCCAGAATTCCTAATAAAAAGTAAAATCTTAGATAATCTAAAATCATTATTCATAAAAGCTGCAGAAGAAATCCGACTAGCCATCATCCAACAAAGACCAATCATAGTAAGACACCACAATGACACTGACGGATATTCATCAGGTTTCGCTCTAGAACGAGCCATCTTACCACTAATAGAAAAAGAACAAAACTCAGAAAAAGCCGGATGGGAATTTTTCCAAAGAGCCCCTTGCGCAGCCCCTTTCTATGAAATAGACGACTCAATAAGAGACGTAGCACAATCTCTAAGAAACGAAGCCAAATTCTCGAACAAAATGCCTTTAGTAATAATCGCCGACAACGGCTCAAGCCCCGAAGACCTAATGGCCATCAAACACGCAAAAGTCCACGGCATGGACTCAATAGTAATAGACCACCATTTCTCAAGCGAAGACGTTATCACTAAAGAAGTTCTAACCCACATAAACCCATTCTTAGTTGGAGACGACGGCTCTCATTTCTCAGCAGGAATGTTATGCACAGAATTCGCACGTTTCATAAACCCAGAAGTAAAAAACATCAGCCAAATCGCAGGAATGGCCGGAATGGCAGACCGTATAGATCTAGGAAATCCAAAAGCAGTAGAAGACTATTTAAAAATAGCAAAAAAAGAAGGCTACTCAAAAGAACTCTTAAACGATATCGCAACAGTCATCGACTTCGTATCAGCAAAAATAAGATTCATGGAAGTTAGAGAATACATGGAAGTAATCTTCGGCGAACCCAGAGAAAAACAAAAAGAACTAGTATCTTTGCTAGCACCCCACATTAAAAACCTAGAAAAGAAAGGCCTAGCAATTTCAGTAGCTAACGCT
The DNA here is from genome assembly GCA_002688875.1 of Candidatus Pacearchaeota archaeon. Classification (GTDB taxonomy): domain Archaea; phylum Nanobdellota; class Nanobdellia; order Pacearchaeales; family GW2011-AR1; genus ARS1285. The sequence continues at coordinate 11,336 of NZDU01000063.1, forward strand.
CAACAAGAACTAATCAAAAAAACAACTTTCCAAACAATAGACATAGACCACACCTTCCCAGGCTTTGGCTTTTATCCAAAACCAGGAATGTGCGTAGGAATGACCCACGATGACTTACAAAAAACAAAAAAAACAACAAACCTCGTATCAGCCGGAATCATGAACACTGCAATTACTCTCAGAGCAACCGACCAAGCCAACTTCTCCGTCCACGATCTAATAACCTTACTAAACAAAAAACTCCCAAACGCCTTCGTAGACGGCGGAGGCCACAAAAACGCAGGCTCAATAACCTTTTTGCCAAACAAAAAGGATGATGTAGTTAAAATTCTTAGGGAATTTATTAGGGAAAGAAGTAAGTGAAAATAGTAATAAAAATAAAAGAGGAAGATGCTAAAAATCCTACTTGACACAAATATTTATGGGAAGTTTGTTGAAGATGAAAATAATGAAGAACTTATTGAAAGAATAGAATCTTTAAAGAATGAAGGGAAGGTTATTATCCTCAATTTTAGAGTTGTTAGAGATGAACTGAGAAATGCTAGGGCAACAAACATTCTTGCTGTATATGATAAACTTACTGCAAATACAATCCATATCTCAGATGAAAAAGTAGAAAAGCTAGCAGAGCTTTACTTTGAAACTTATAAGAAAAAAGGAGGAATTCAAAAGAAAGATCAAAATTTTATGAATGATTTAAGGATAATAGCATTTGCAAGTATTAAGGGATTAGACATTATTTGTTCTGATGACATGAAGGCATTTCACAAAAAACTCGCTCAAGAAACTTACAATGAAATAAATACAAAAAATATGAGAAGAACTCCTCATTTATTTACACTTAGCGATCTAAAAAGATTCTGGTTATAACTATATGAACTCATAACTACATTGCAGCAACTCTTCTAGCTTCCTCTACTACTCGAGGATCCTTTCTCAATTCTCTCACTAACTCAACAGCACTCATTTTATCAAAATCAATTTTCTCCTTCTTAACTTCTTCATTCATTTGTTCCATAGTTTGTTTTTCCATATTACTACATGATTCAGAGCTTTAAATAATTTACTGATATGTTTTATCAAAATCTTCAAAACTCTCAGGATTTTCTATCTTAATTAATCTCATATCTCAAGAATCAATAAATCTTTTAAAAAACTATCTAATGATTACTTTCACCTTTTCCTACTATCCCTACCACCACTTCTCCCAGAATCTCTCCGATCTCGACTTCCAGAACTTCTATTCCTCGCATCTCTACTATAACCGGAACTTCCACCACTCCTACTTCTATCTCCACCACTCCTCGGACCCCCACCACGACCACCACGATCATCTCTCCTCGAACTACTTCTTCTATTACCATAACTTGAACTTCTACCAGATCCACCACTTCGCGAACCTCGATCCCCAGAACTTCTCCTATCTCCACTACCTCGCGAACCTCTATCTCCGCCTCTAGAATCTCCACCTCTTGAACCGGCCCTTTCACCACGCTCATCCTTTTTCCACTCCCCTCTCCTTCCATCAGTATCTCCCCTTCTTGAATTATAACTTCTATCTCCCGATCTACCATACGAACCACTCCCTCTATCCTTACTATTATCTCTCCTATATCCTCCACTACTTCCTTTATTATCTCTCGATCCAGAATAACTTCTACCCCTTGAATCTCCATCTCTAGATCCTCTATAACTAGAACCACTTGAACCTCTCCGATCCCCAGAACCACCAGAACCACGCGAACCACCAGAACCTCTCCGATCCCCAGAACCCCTCGAACCCCCAGAACCACGATCCCCGCCACGCCCACCAGAACCACGCGAACCACCACCACGACTCCCCTTCCAATCCCCCGACTCCCTTTCATGCCTCATACTACTCCTTCTACGTTCCCTATCATCTCTCTTCTCCGGCAACCATCTAATTCTAACCCTCTTAATATAAGGAGTCTTCAACTCTTTCAAAGTAAAAGTCTTAGCTCCAATTATATCCTGAAACGCTTCATACCCTCGACTGCTCAATAAATTTATCACCTTCCCCTCTTTCCCCGCCCTCGCAGTCCTACCAATCCTATGCGTATACTCACTCACCGATTGTGGAATATCATAATTATAAACATGACTCACTCCCTTAATATCCAAACCTCGAGCAGCCACATCAGTCGCAACTAAAATCTTAACATTATTCTTATCACTATGGAACAACTCCAAAAACCGATTCCTCTTATCTTGCGAGAAACCACCATGAATCGGCACAACATCCATATCCATAAACTTCAGATTATTCGCGACAAAATCCACATTCTTCCTCGTATTACAAAAAATCATAATCAACCCACTCTTCTCACTCTCTAACAAATGCAACAACAACGAATACTTCAAATTATCATCAACATCATAATAAACCTGCTCCAACTTCGAAGCATCAACATGCGCCTCAGCACTAACCTCCACAGGATTCTTCATATACTTACTAGCAAGCCTAACAACATCCGAAGATATAGTCGCAGAATAAAGCAAAGTCTGCCTCTTATTAGGGCATTCAGCAATTATCCTTTCAACATCATCAATAAATCCCATATCAAACATTCTATCAGCCTCGTCCAAAACCAAAGTATTCAACTGAGCAAAATCAATTGAGCCTTTTTCTAGATGATCAAGCACACGACCCGGAGTCGCAACAACAATCTCCGCACTAGTAAGCATCTTAACCTGATTATAAATCGAAACCCCCCCATAAACCGAAATAACATTCAACCCTTTATATCGAGCAAAATCAACCAACTCATTCGTAATCTGTTCAGCCAATTCCCGAGTTGGAGTCAACACCAATCCCTGAATCCCTTTATCCTTCTCAATATTCTTAACAAGCCCAGCCGCAAACGCAAGAGTCTTTCCACTACCAGTCGCAGCCCCCGCTATAACATCCTTACCAGATAATATCGCAGGAATCGACTTCTCCTGAATCTCAGTAGCCTCCTCGAACCCTCTATCATTAACCGACTTCAACAGCGCACTGTCCTTCTCCAATATTTTTTCAAATTTCATTTATATTTTCCTTTCTAAATCTATATATTAATATAGTTCATTTACTTATAATCAAAATACCTTAATAATCAAGGTCAAGAAATAGCGTAACCAAAAGCTTGGCAATGTATCTCTCTAACGTATATTATCTTCTGTAATATTGATCTAATTAATAGTCAAAAAGTTAGTTTATAAAACTATGCCTTATCATTTTCCCAATTATTTCTAAGCAACCCATAAATATTTCTATCTGCAATTGCTCCTGTAGAAATAGACTTCCTATATTGTTTTCTGATTCCCTCAGACTCAGCACCCAATTTCTTAATCAAAGCATTTGATCCTTCATTTTCTACATCTGCTTCAATATCAATTCTCCTTAATCCAAGATCTTCAAATCCAAACCTTACCATCTCCCTAGATGCCTCACTCATAATTCCTTGTCTCCAATATTCTTCACCTAACCAATAACCCAATGTAGCAGTCCCATGAAACTCATTAACATCTGTCAACCCAATTAATCCCACCAACTTACCATCGCACTCTATAGCCAATTCATAATTTTCCCGAGGATCCTTCTTAGCATCATTATTACATTTACCTATAAACCACTCCCCATCCTTTTTACTATATGGGTGAGGAACTTTTTCTAAATATTTAGAAACCTCAAGATTATCTGCAAGCCTAACTACTTCCGCTAGATCTTCAATATCCAATTCTCTCAAAACCAATCTTTCAGTTTTCAATTCCATCAATCATCTATAAAATTATAACTTATAAAACTATCTAATCATAATAACAAAATCACTCAATCTCCACAGCAGAAAGATTAATATCAATAGGCAACTCAAGTTCAATCTCATTAAAGTCTACAGATCTTTTTTTAAACCCAAGAATACCAATGCCCACAACTTCGTTAGTTTTGTTATCCTTAAAAATAGTTACCCCTCTCTTATCCGGAATTTCTTCTCCATGATTTGGACTCGGCGTCCCAGCAAATATTTCCAAATAATCAGAACCTTCATCATAATGCAAACTTAATTTTCCTTTCATTTTAACATTCCTTTCACAAAATAAGATGTAATAACATATCCATCCCCGTTTAAGTATTTTACCATAACTTTCAAATAAGGATTAGAATCTTTATCCTTAAAATAACGGTAATATATAGCAACTCCTTCATCTTCAATAATTATATTAAGTGGATTTACAAAAGTTTCTTCAATCATCAATTCATTCACATCCAAATGTTTATGTCTAATATGTTTCCATTGTCTCTCAGTAAGTCCAATCTCTCTTCCAGATTTATCATTTATCTCAATTACGTGCTCCATAAAAACAAACAAAACAATAATTAATATAAAACTATCTAATCAAGATCAAACGAATACCCAACCCTTTTAACATCTATTAATAACTCCTTCAATCCTTCAACCTTCCCAACATCCTCTTTTCTAAATGGAACATATCTCTCACCACCCTCAATCATCCCTCGATAATCTCCAAATTTACCTTTCTTACCAACCGTTCTATCAAAAACAATTCTACCCTTATCAGATTCAAGTTCAACCCAACAATGCCATTCACGAATTCCACTCCAATTTCCTTCCTCATTCCTATATTCCATAATTCCAACACGAAACTTAGCATCAAGCCCTCTTTTCTTCATCTCCTCAACATCAAGATTCACCAAATCCTCACAATCTCCCTTCCCTCTTTCAATTGTCTCTTCAATAGTCTGATAATAATCAAAAAATCCCCCAACTTCATCATCAATCAGTATCCTAGATTTATCCGGGCAATAACTCTTATCATCTAAAACATACTCAACACTTTTATCCCCCCATACCTCTTTAACCAGTCCCAACGTTTCTTCATCATCAAAATAATCCTCTAACTCACCACCATTAACCGAACCAATCAACATACTAGAGATCAAAACCAAACGTGAAAGATTATTAAATCTCATAAAAACTCAAAGACTAACAGACTTAAATAATTATATATATTCAAAACCCAACACCAACCAACTCCTCCACCAACTCCTCAATCCTATCCACAACTTTCTCAAGTTTCTTCTCCAACAACTCCTTTTCATTTTTAACCTCATCAATCTTACCAGAAATCCCGCCCTTCCGAATATCCATTTCCTTTAACCTCTCCCTAACAAAAATTAACTTTCCAATCTCCCTATCAATCTCTTCCATCTCCCCTCTCAACCCAACAACATCTTCCCTATGCCCCTTAAATACCTCCCCAGAAATCCCAATCCTACCAATAACCTTCTCACTATCTTTAACACTAATCACTCCATCTCTAACCTTACCACAAACCTTTTTCAAAATCCCAACCATCCCCAACTCCTCATCCCCAATTATCATCTTAACAGAATCATCCAAATACCCTCTAACAATCCCGGCCTCATCAGAATCTCTATCCAAATAAATAAACTTCTCAAGAACCCTCCTATCTAACAACAAGTCCAATTTAGATTTAATCCCCTTAATCACACTCTCCTTATCCCTAAAACTCTCCTCAAGCTCCAACAATTTACCATATTCATCACCCTTCCTAATTTTCTCAATCCCTTTTTCAATCTCTTTCAACTCATCCTCATACTTCTCTAAACTATCAACGCATTCCTCAATCTCCTTCTTAACCTCCTCAATCCTCACCTCACCCTCAACCCTCTCTTCATTCATCTTCAACAACCTATCAACCCTCTCCATTCGAGCAACCAAATCAGAATTCTCCTTAAAGAACTTATCAACAATCTTACTAACACTAGTAATATCCTTAACCACACTCTCCATCTCCTTCCCAATCAACAAAATAACTCTAGAATAACTTTTATTAGAAGACCTAACAAACTTCTTCAACCCCTCATCAATCACAACAACATCATTACCTCTATCCTTCAAAACCTCAATAAACCTGTTCAAAGATTCCAAATAATCCTCCCGACCCAATTCATTAAACCTCTTTATCTTATCCCCTCCACTCTTCTCATCCAAATCAACACTAGCCAACACTTCCACATCCTCCTCAAGCTTATCAATCACCAACCCCAATTCCCCATGCAACCCCTTCTTATTCCCCAACATCAACCCCTCTATCTCCTCCCTCTTTCCATTCAACAAACCCTCAACATCATCAATATCTATCTTCTCACGAACCTCTATCTTCTCACGAACCCTTTCATCAACCTCTCCACTATCCTCAATAAAAAATCCCTTAACTTTATCCAAAAATCCCATTATTATCAAGAATATTATCAATTAATAAATCTTTGTAAACTAATTCAACACATCATCCAATTCAAGAATCTTCATCTCCATTACCTTTCCACTCTTTAATCCTTTCTTCCCTCTTACCCTCCTCCACCCTAGATCCAATATATCTAGTTCCTAAACTTTCCATCCTACTATATACCTCTCTCTCTCTTTCTTTATAATCTTCAACATCTGCTCCACCTATCTCTAATGACCTTATCATATCATTAAGATCATTATAATCTTTATCAAACTTGTCAGGCCCATACGCACTACCAAAAAATGAATCAAGATTTTTTTCACAATTATCTAATCGCAAATTCAATTCACTAATAACCCTTTCCACTTCTTGTCCCAAAATCAATTTTCCCATATTCTCAAAAATTCACAGAATTCAATCAATAAAAACTTTTCTATTCACAAATATCCCAATCATCACCCATTAAAAACTAATCCCTCCCCAACACTCCCAAAATCCTCAACCTCTCCACTTATTTCTAACAAACTTATACCCTTCAATTATAAAGAAAATACTAGACGCTATTCCAACTATCGAAAATAATTCAGTCACAGTCAGGTAATCAAATTGAAATAAATCTGAAATCCAAGGTAAATAAATTACCAAAAGCATTAGCACCAACGAAGCAATAAATGAATATATAACCCATTTATTTGTAAAAATTCCAAGCTTAAAAAGCGAGTTCTTAAGTGAGCGCATATTAAAAACATTAAACACCTGGAACATTGTCATTGAAACAAATGCCGCAGTTCTAGCTTTATCAAGACCTTGCAGAAGAAAGTAATTAAATATTGGAATTGTTGCAAAAACCATCAAACCGACAGATATCACCAAAAAAGGTATCAAAGCTCTATTAAGAATACCCTCTTTCTTATCTTTAGGCGGTTGATTCAAAACATCTTCATGAGCAGGTTCCATTGATAACGCAATATTATTCATCCCATCACTTACAAGATTCAAATAAAGCAATTGAATTGGAAGTAACGGTAATGGCAAGCCCATAATTAACGAGGTAACAATCGTCACATCTTCTGCAATATTTGTTGTTATCAAATAGAAACTTGTCCTTCTAACATTTCTAAATACAGTCCTTCCTTCCTCTACAGCATCAATTATAGAACAAAAGTTATCGTCTGACAAAATCATCTCAGAAGATTCTCTAGCAATATCTGTTCCCATTTTACCCATAGAAATCCCAATATCAGATTTTTTCAAAGCAGGAGCATCATTAATACCATCTCCAGTCATTGCAACAACCTCTCCTTGTTCTTGCAATGTCTGAACAATCTTCATTTTCATTTTAGGAGTTACTCTTGCAAATATGTCCGTTTCCCTTACAGCCTTATTAAAATTAGATTTCGACAAACTATTAAGTTCTTCCTCCGTCATCACTTTAAAATCTTCTTTAATCAATCCAATTTCTTTCGCTATCGCAATCGCAGTCTCTTTATGATCTCCAGTTTTCATAATCACTCTTATCCCAGCATTTCTAGCTTTCTCTATAGATTCTTTAACACCCTTTCTTGGAGGATCTTTCATTCCAACCAAACCCACAAAAATCAATTTATCAATATCCTCTTTTGTTATAGACTCAGTTTTTTTCGGCATATTTTTATAAGCAAGAGCCAAAACTCTCATCCCATCTTTTGCAAGCGATTCAGCTTGCTTTAAAAAGAGTCCTTTTGATTCTTTATCCAACTTAGTCTTCTTATTATCCTTTAAATAATATGAACACCTATCTAATATTTTTTCAAAAGCCCCTACAGAATAAAGTTCTTTTTCATTTCTATTCTCTATTAGGCTCGCCCTCAGTTTAAGCTCAGTATTAAACATAAAATCATCAATTAATTTCTCAGATAATTTTTCTTTATTAATCCCAGACTTTTTTGAAAGAACTAACAACGCAACCTCAGTTGGATCACCAACAATCTCATACCCTTTCCCTTTTTTAATAAGATTCCCCTTATTACACAAAACTGAAATCAACATTATCTTTTTCAGAACATCAATCTTTAGCGCATCAACTCTTTCTACTTCATTTCTAAATTCTCCCTCTGGATTCCAGCCATCACCACTTATCGTATATTCATCTTCAGAAGTTACTATTTTTTCAACAGTTAAAGAATTTTGAGTTAACGTTCCAGTTTTATCAGTCGCAATAACAGTCGCCACTCCAATAGTCTCGACCGCCGGAAGATATCTAATTATCGCATTTTTCTTTGCCATTCTTCTTGCTCCTATTGCAAGAACAATTATAAGAATTGCAGGTAAACCCTCAGGAATCCCGGAAACCAACGAAGCAATAGTGAATAAAAATATTTCAATAAATCCCAACCCTTTAAAGAAATAACCTATTGTGAAAGTTAAAATTGCACCTATACTCGCAATGACAGCCATTTGAATTGAGAGCTGAGTAACCTTTTTTTCAAAGTGCATTTTTGGATGAACAATCTCCTGAATCGACTCTGCAACCTGTCCAATCTCAGTCCTAGACCCCGTTGCAACAATAATCGCCTTTGCTTGCCCAGAAACAACAAACGTCCCCATAAAAACCATATTAGTTTTATTTCCTAGTGGAGTATCCCCATCAAGAACTCTCAGATTTTTATCTTGAGGGAAAGATTCACCAGTCAACGATGATTCCTGAGTTCTAAAATTCTTTATCTCAATTAATCTTGCATCTGCTGGAACTTTATCACCTTGTTCAAGAAGAATCACATCCCCCAGCACAAGATTACTAGCATTAACTTTCTTTAAATCTTTATCTCTATAAACTTTCGCATATGAAACTATAATCTTTTTAAGCGCATTAATCGCCCTTTCTGCTTTTCTTTCCTGAACAAATCCAATAACCCCATTCACTATAATAATGGCAAGAATTATATAAGCATCTATAACGTGATTTACCAAATACGAAATAACCATCGCTACTAACAAAATATAAATCAACGGACTATTGAATTGTTTCAAGAAAATAAATATCTGTGATTTTTCTCTCTTTTCAACTATTTCATTAGGACCTGATTCTTTAAGCTTCCTCTCTGCATATTTAACAGATAATCCCCTTTCCGAAGATTTTAAATAAGAAAAGATCTCCTCTTTTGATTCTACATGCCAGTTTTTCATCCAAAAACCCAATGAATTATTATTTAATTAGTTAACTAAAGAGAACTTTGCATAATTGACATTTCCGAAGACTTCAAAATCGAAGATCTTGAATGTATTAAAAATTTTTAAAGAAATCACAGCAAAGTCTTCAACTCCAAAGGAGTTGAATAAATTAGAGAACTTGTTCCCTATAACACAAAAACTTTGGGAATTAATTAGCATGGACTGAGATAGAGATCTAAAGAAAGATAGTCCAATAACTACTAACAACCTCATTTGAAACAAACTCAACTAGATTTGCGTAATCCTCAACCTCTGACTTAGTCAAATCAGATTTGTCAGCCTTCCTCATTACTCTCAGGTACTTTTCCCTATTTTTATTCCGAATAATAACCGGAGGATAGTTATTATCTAACAAAATATAATTCAACAATATCCTACCAGTTCTCCCATTCCCATCCATAAATGGATGAATTTTTTCAAACTTGTGATGGAAAACACAAGCCAAAACCAACGGATGCAGTTTATCTTTATTTTTATTAAACCATCTCATCAATAAATCCATATCTGTTTTAACATATGGCGCAGGAGTTGCTTTGAAATTAGCCCTAATGACTCTAACATCTTGATTCCTATAACCAATTCTTTTATCAATCTTGTCCAATAACTTCTTATGGATTCCAATAATGAATTCATTAGATATTTTATCTTTTGACAAAAGAATTTCATTAAAAACTGATTCAGTATTTTGTAAATCATAAATTTCTCTTAAAGTTTTATTCTTTGGAGTCTTTTCATTTTCAAGTAATTCTCTTACCTCAGCTAAATTAATTGTGTTACCTTCAATAGAAGCAGTGTTGAACGCAAAATCTATAATAAAATTCCTCCATATTTCTTCTTTAGTTAATTTTTCTTGCCTTAAAAATTCCCCCATATAATGCTGCCTACATGCTTCAACTTCAATTAACTTATCACCAATAAGATCATCTTTTTTTAGTTTCATAGATTGAACTTTCTCAATATATCTATTTGATTCCAGAAAGTTGGTGATATTTTTATAAGCTTTCCTTATTTCAGTTTTATATTTTGGAATTTTCTCTAGTTCTTTTCTTACATCATTTAGAGTATTACCTAAATATGCAATATCTTTTGTTATCATCTTACCATCTTTTTTCTGAGATGCTCTAAGATAATAATAACTCTTATTCCCAACTTTCTTCTTGTAAATGTAAACCATAAAATATTCAAGTAATTACTAGTTTATAAAACTTACCCTTTATTTTCAAAAATACTATTATAAAGGGTATACGCCCACGCCGAGAGAGTACACTTTGTTGACCCTGGAGAACTTTGCATAATTGACTATAGAATATAAACCTTACCAAAAATGTAATAATTTATAACCCCAATAAACTTAAAATCTAAATGAAAAGGAGGACACTATTCGTAATAGCATTTATAATATTTCTCATCCCATTTTTATTGGCCGTTCCCTTAATAGAATTTGTAAATCCTACGCCCACAAATAACACTTTTACAACAAACAGATCCATAGAAATTAACATCTCAATAATAGAACAAAATCTAAACGAAACAATATACAATTGGAACGGAACAAATTACACTTTATACAATGACTCCTTAATCCTAATGTACAACTTAGACAACCTTTCCTCATTAGGAGAAAACGACACTTTTATTGTGAACACGAGGAGTAACTACAACGGTACTTGGAATGGTTCTGCAACAAGAATCGCAGACTATGGAGCAAACTCTTCAGGTAAATATGGCGGAGATTTCAGATTTGATGGAAAGGACGATTTCATTAATCTATCAACAATTCCTGTCCCAATTTCTTTCATGTCGAAAGGTTTATATACTGACATCTAATGCTAATATTATGAAATATGAAGTAA
>NZDU01000064.1 GCA_002688875.1 Candidatus Pacearchaeota archaeon
GATGGAGATGTGTATGATGGAGATGTGTATGATGGAGATGTGTATGATGGAGATGTGTATGATGGAGATGTGTATGATGGAGATGTGTATGGAGGCGGTGGAGGTCCACATCCAGGACCAGCAGATTACAATCTACAGGGTGACGAAGATATATATTGATTAAACAGCAGAAGCCAAATTTCTATACAAATCAAAATATTTTTTTGCATAAGGACCTATATCTAACTCAGCTCGAGCATATTTTCCAGCCTTCAACGCAAGATCCTCTCTCAAAACAGGATTATTCTTAACTCGGTGCATAGAACCAACAATACTTTCCAAAGAATCAGGATCAAACAAAAGGCCCATATGACCTCTATTAGTTTCTATAGAATCTCTCAATCCAGCATCACCTGACGCAAGAACTGGCTTACCCATAGCCATTGCCTCTACTAAAGATCTACCTCTTCCCTCATTTCTACTTGGATATACCACAGCGTCTGACATTGCATAATAATCTCTCAATTTATCAAGAGACTCTATTCTATCATTAAAAACAATCTTATCTCTAATTCCATATTTATCAGCTAATTTTGTCAACCTATCCATATAACCCTTACCATGACCACCATCAAAACGTTGACCAGCCAATACAAGTTTAGTCTTTGAATCTTTCTTTGCTACATTTGCAAAAGCTTCAATTAAACCAGATTGGTTTTTCTGGTTGTCATACCTTCCAGGAAAAAAGTAAACAAAATCATCTTTCATTATTCCCAATTTCCTTCTCAACTTATTAGTATCCTCTTTCCTTACTTTTACAGGATCAAACCTAGATAAATCAACACCATAAGCAATTTCAACCTTTTTCCTTTCTCGACTATCAGAAAAAGCTAACCTTCCAGTATTAGAAATTGCAAAATTATAATCAGCTATACCTGCAGTTTCATCATGAATTTTTCTTAATCTATCCGCGCTAATCTTACCCCCATGCCAAGTATGAACAACCTTCTTTCCCTTGTCTTTAGCAACTTTTGCAATATCTCTGTGAGGACGATAATAACCATTATGAACGTGAACTATATCAGGATTAAGTTTTCCAAAAATTTTCATCATCTGTCCCATATACTTCCTGCTAACAGAACGATTGTTCAATCTGATTATCTTATCTCCAGGAGTGTGATCTACAAATATGGGATGTATCTCTGTTTGAGAATCCACATCAAAATAAGAGCCACCTCTATCCTGAACCTTACCTTCCCTAACCATCCTCCTAAGGTCTATTCTAGAAATTGGTACAACCTGATGCACTTCCAAGCCTCTTTGTTTATTTAATTCAGCATTTAATTCTTGGAGATGCTTTTGTAATCCCCCCACATTCCTATTATAATCATGCGAAACCCTCAAAACTTTCATTTTTCCACCTTGTCCTGGGCTTACTAAAACATCTTTCTCCAAAAGATTGACTAAATAATCAAATCTATCTTGAGTAGATCTACCATATTTTTCAACCAGTTCTGGAGCAGTATGCTTTAATCCCCTACCAAAACTAGTATTACTCTCAGCTTTTAATTGCAACAAATTTAAATAGTCAAGTTTTGCCCTTTGGGACAAAGTCTGATCCTCTCTAACTTTATTTATAGCTAAAAGAACTCTATCTGAAGTAGTTCCAGAGAAACTTTTCAGAGGAACATTTCTGCTATTCAAAATCTCCTCTAAAGACAAAGTATGGTAAACTAACGGACGAACATTAGTTGAAGGATGATTAAGAATCCTAGAACGATTAGGTCTTTTAGGGCTCAATACTTGCCTCCTCTCAATTTCTGTTAAAGAACCAGCAAGCCTACTTGCGACTTGTTCATAAGCTTCTGTATACATCTTCTCTTGTAAACTGCCTTTTGCCTTGACTGCCTCACGAAATAACTCAAGACTCAGTTTTAATTGATCTTTTTTTGATTTTGGGATACGACCAGGACTTTCCAAAAGTTGTCTTACTCTTTTTCGATCAACCATTCTTAATTTCGTGAGATATCCGATACAATTCTTTTATTATTTTCTCTATTTCATATCTCCCTTCTCTTAGTTCAATCTTATTTTTGTTTTCGAGAAAAATACTTAATAATTCTATAAAATCAGACCTTAATTCATCTTGCCTCTTCTTAGCACCTTTTCTAAATTTCTTTCTAGGCCTTTTATATCCCTCATAATCTCTAAAGCAACACTTTTTCAAATCATATTCTATATGTTCAGGAAAACTATTTTGAAAGTATACTGTAACAGAAACAAAAGACTTCCTTTTTTTCATAAAAGAATATCTAATGTAACCCCCAGTATCAAGTATAATAAAGTATTCAGTCATCTTTACCTCTCCACATCATAAAGCCTCAACAGTTTATTAATATAACTATCTCCAACTTTTTTCGGAACAAGTTTCTCTCTAATAGGAACTGCCTCAAGAACCGCACTCAAAACAGAATCTTTATCATAAGGATCAAAAAACAATCCATTCTCTCCTTCTATCAAATACTCCTTATGCCCTCCATCAAAAGAAGCAAGAATTGGGATTCCCATAGAAAAAGCTTCAAAACAAGTCCTAGGAGTTGACTCATTCACAGAAGGATAAATTAAAAAATCACAAAATTTCATCAACGCCAGAGATCTTTTATTAGGAACTTCCGGAACAACATAAACAAAATCTTCTAATTTTTTATTAACAATCATATTTAATATTTTTCTATAATAACCTCGCTCTCCAATATACCCAACCAATATTAACTTAATTCCTCTCCCTTTCAAACTTTCAAAAGCTTCAAGCAATATTTCCTGATTTTTCCTCTTACAAATCCGAGCTGGATACAAAAAAACACTTCCTGAAAAATCAATTTTCTTAGAAAAAATATTATTATCGCTCAAAAAAACCTCTAGACTTTTCTTAGAAATCTCTTCAGGTTCAACATTCATAATTCCAGAAATCTTCTCAACATTTTTCTTAAAAATAAAAGAATTCACACCATGATAACTCTTAGAAATAACTCTATGAGATATGAAAGGTAATATGTTGTGCAAAAAATACTTCATAAAAATAACAGATCTCTTCTGATTCTTAACATCTCTATTAATAAGACCCATATGATGAGTTGCAATACACCTCTTACCCTTAATACGTGCATATAATGCAGCAAAAACAAATTGAGGAACCAAAGTCCCATGAGTATGTACAATATCTGGATCTACTTTATCAAAAATCTTTCTAAATCTTTTAATAAACAACTTAACATTATCAGCCATATAAAGATCATTAACCGGAACTCCATAATTTTTTCTATAAAATATAGGAATTAAGTAAGCACCACTCTCATTATGAAATAAATAACCCTCTCTCCTTACAAGATTATTTCTTTTAATATACCTATTCAAAACTCTCCTCTCAATAAAAAACACCACATAATTTTTTATATAACTATTGGTAGCCCTAATCTCACCTTGATTACTCAAGTCATATCCATCTTGCCCCATCAAAAATTTATGGCAAACTCTTAAATTCTTCCTCATAACTTGATCAGATAAATAGCATATTAAAGATTATTCGTGATAAAGATAACTACAAAAACCCCGAACCCCCAAAAACCACCCACGCCACAAACACCACCCCTTCACAAACCAAAAAGAAAATTTTCCCCCAAACATTTTACTTAATTTTAAATACACTTTCCCCTTATCCAATACATGTTCAAACAAATAATAATAGAACTCCTAACAGAAAAAACAAACCTACATCAGGATGAAGTCGAAAGACTCTTAGAAACCCCTCCAAATCTAGAACTAGGAGACTACTCTTTCCCCTGTTTCTCATTCGCAGATCCAAAAAATGACGATCCAATGTGGGAAGACGTAGAAAAAGATTTCTTCATAAAAAAGAACCCCGCAGACATCGCCAAACACTTCCACGACATCCTAACAAAAAACCCTCTACCAAAACAAATAGAAAAAATAGAAACCAAAGGACCCTATCTAAACTTCTTCATAAATAAAAAAGAACTAGCAGAAGCAATAACAAAAATAAACGAAAACTTCGGAAAATTAAAAAATAATAAAAAGCAAAAAATCATGACAGAATTCTGCCATCTAAACACCCACAAAGACATGCACATAGGACACACAAGAAACATCGCACTAGGAGAATCAATCTCAAGATTATTAGAATTCTCAGGAAACAAAGTCATAAGAACAAATTACCAAGGAGACATTGGGATGCACGTAGCAAAAAGCCTATGGGGATTACAAAATCTAAAAAAACTAAAACTAAAGGAACCAAAAGACAACAAAGGAAAATGGCTAGGCCTAGTCTATTCAGCAGCCGGAAAAGCATCAGAAGAAAACGAAGAAACAATGGAAGAAATTAATGAGATAAACAAAAAACTATACAAAAGAGATAAAAAACTTACAAGCCTCTGGAAAAAAACAAGACAATGGAGCATTAACTATTTCGAAAAAACAGTCTACCCCGATTTTGATGTTAAATTTGACAGATTTTATTTTGAAAGCGAAGTCCAAGAAAAAGGATTAAAAATCGCAAACAAATTATTAAAAGACAACATCGCAAAAATGAGCAAGGGTGCAATGATAATTGACTTTGAAAAAGACAACTTAGGAATCTTCATAATCTTAAAAAGCGACAAAACCTCATTATACTCAACTCGGGACCTATACTTAGCAGTCCTACAAAACAAAGAATATCATCCAGACAAGATTATACACATCGTAGGGTCC
The DNA here is from genome assembly GCA_002688875.1 of Candidatus Pacearchaeota archaeon. GTDB lineage: Archaea > Nanobdellota > Nanobdellia > Pacearchaeales > GW2011-AR1 > ARS1285. The sequence goes on from NZDU01000064.1 coordinate 4,747, forward strand.
GAACACGACCTCTATTTCAAACAATTATTCAAAACAATAGAATACTATGATAAAAAAATAGCAGAAAAAGAATCCCACCTTTCCTACGCCCTAGTCAACTCACCAACAGGCAAGTTAAAATCCCGAGACGACCACGGCAAAAAAATTCTCTACGATGACACAATAAAAAAACTAATCAACTTAGCAATTAAAGGAATGAAGGACAGAAAAGTAAAACTCTCAGAAAAAGAATTAAATAAGCGAGCAAGAACAATCGCATTAGGAGCAGTAAAGTATCAAATGTTATCTCAATCCCCAAACCGAGTCATAATCTTCGATGAAAAACAAATCATGAGCTTCGAAGGAAATACAGGACCCTACCTCCAATACAGTTACGCGCGTGCATCTTCAATAATAAAAAAAGCAAAACAAGTCAAACACAAAGTTAAAATACCCAATCTAACAAAAAGCGAAATAGCCCTAATGAGCGAAATGATAAAATTCCCTCACATAATAAAAAAAGCCGAACAACAACTAAACCCTGCACTCATTGCAAACTATTCATACGACTTAGCAAAACTATTCAACGAATTCTACCACTCCAACAAAGTCATAGGAAGCGAAGAAGAACTATTCAGACTAAGACTAATCGAATCATTCAGACACACCATAAAAAATTCCCTATCTCTCCTAGGAATCGACGTTCTAGAAGAAATGTAAACATTTAAATATACCCTAATCATCAACTAAACAGCCACAGGGAGGCTATTAATCTCTATGAGAACCCTGAGATGTGTCCCCCGTTATTACTTAAGTAATGCGGGCTTTTTTTATAAAATGAAAAAGATTTGTGTTTATATAGACGGTGCTAATTTTTATGGAGGACTCAAATCAATCAATCCCAAATACACAGATGAAAGATTTGACCTTAAGAGATACATAAAATATATTACAAAAGACTGCCTTATTAATCACATATATTATTACAATGCCTCGTTAAAACAACAATTAAACAAAGGACCTTTCAAAAGGCAACAGATTCTCTTCTCAAGACTCCGAAAAATCCCAAGTTGCAAGGTAATTTTATGCAAGAGAAAACCCAGATTAAATACAGAAGGAAAAGAGTACCATATAATTAAAGGAGATGATGTATATTTAACACTAGACATGATAAGCGATGCTTATGAAGACAAATACGATAAAGCAATTATAATAAGTAGTGACGGAGATTTCACACCTTTAATCGAAAGGGTCAGGAAATTAAACAAAGAGGTTGAAATATGCTATTTCAAAGATTGTGTGTCAAGCGATCTCCTCAAATCATCAAATAAAAATCATTTAATAAATAAAAAAATCGTAAAAAAGTTTTTCTTCAAAGAAAATATAGATACCAAAAACAAATGAAAACCTCTAAATCAACTTTAATATTAATCACCATACTAATCCTATTAATCATCACAATCTCACTTTTCTTCCAACTAACAATTAACCAAAAACAACAACCAGTAGACAACTACCAGCTAACAATCAACAACCAAACAATCCATCTAACTCCAGCAATAACCAACGAACAAAAATCAAAGGGCCTAATGAATATAACAAACTTACCATCAAACCAAGGCATGATCTTCATCTACAATCAAGAACAAACCTTATCTTTCTGGATGAAAAACACCCTTATACCATTAGACATAATCTTCCTCAACCAAAACTACAAAGTAGTAGACATCAAACACAACTTCCAACCCTGCCCAAATGATAATCCTACATACCATTCAGATTACCCCTGCCCATCCTACCAATCAAAACAACCAGCAAAATACGCAATCGAACTAAACGCAGGTCAAGCAAATAACCTTAACATACAAATAGGAAAAATATTATCAATAAATAAATAAACCAAAACCCCTTTAAACTCAATTATCTCTCAACTTCTATCCAAAATGCAACAAAACAAGCTCATCTACATAGAAACCTACGGCTGCTCAGCAAACCAAAACAACTCTGAAATCCTAGCCGGCCTCCTAACAAGCTCAGGATTCCAAATAACAAACAACAAAGAAATAGCCGACACCGTAATCCTAAACACATGCATAGTAAAAAACAAAACAGAAAACAAAATAAAAAGAAAAATCCAAGATCAATCCAAAACTAAACAACTTACAATAATAACCGGTTGCATGCCCGACACAGATTCAAAAAACATAAAACAACTAAACCCCAAAGCCTTACTATTAGGAACCAAACACCTAAAATCCATAGTCAAAACAATACAAGATAAAGAATCAAACCTCCCAATTCTAAACAACACGACCAAACCCAACAAAGAAAAAGAAGAAAAAATCCTCCTCCCAAAAATCCCATTAAACAACCTCATCTCAATAACCCAAATCTCAGAAGGCTGTCTATCAAACTGCACTTTCTGCAAAACCAAACTATCAAAAGGCAACCTCCATTCATACACTCAAGACAACATCATAAAATCTATAAAAAACGACCTTCAATCTGGAGCCAAAGAAATCTGGCTAACCAGCCAAGGAAACGGCTGTTATGGAATGGACCGAGGCAAAAGAGAACTCCCCGAACTCCTAACCAAAATCCTATCTTTACCACATCGTTTCAAACTACGTCTAGGAATGATGAACCCTCAACACGTTCTCCCAATCCTCAACGAGCTCATAGAAATCTACCAAAACAAAAAAATGTATAAATTCCTACACATCCCAATACAATCCGCCTCAAACAAAATCCTAAGAGACATGAAACGCCCATACAAAATAGAAGAAGTAAATCAAATAATCAAACTCTTCAAAGACTCATTCCCAAACATAACAATCGCCACTGACATAATAACTGGCTATCCAACAGAAACAAAAGCAGACCACCAACAAAACCTATACTTCATAACCAAACACAAACCCAACATCCTTAACCTCTCAAAGTTCTCAAAACATAAAAACACCCAAGCCCAATCCCTAAAAGAACTAAACATAGAAACCCTTAACAAACGAAACTCAGAAATCATGAGACAACACAGAAACACCGCCTCAGAAAACAAAAATCACTTCAAAAACCAAATCCTAAAAGTCCTAGTAAACAAAAAAACCTACTTAGGAAACATCTACGAAGCCCGAGACGAAAACTACAACATCATCCTAATTAAATCCCAAGACAAATCCATCCTAGGAAAAACTCTTCAAGTAAAAATAATTAAACTTGGTGTCCATCATATGATCGGCGAGATAATCTAGCGTTCCTGTTACCTCTCCTCTTTAAGACTTTAACAATATAATAAGAAACAATCAAGATAAATAAAACTAATAATAGAAGAACACTCAAATAAATTACAGTCTCTCTAGGAACCTTTTTTATATCATAAGCCTCTTTAGACTTTACCCCGCAATTTTGAACACTACTAGGCATCCTTTCACTAATCTCACAACTATTTAAATCGCTACAAATTCTAGTTTGTTCCCCATTTACACATTCACTCCAATCATCACATGACCATTTCTCATCACATCCATCATCCCCTATTTCCACACTCAGATTATCCTCCCCACTTCCAGAACCACTACCACCCGAACTCCCAGAACCCCCGCCACCAGAACCCCCGCCACCAGAACCTCCACCACCCGAACTCCCACCAGAACCCCCCCCTTGTACAGGACAACTTCCACAATCCTGAGAACAACTTGAACAACTTTCAGCTCCAATACATTCTCCATCACCACAATATAAATTATCTTCAACAACCCCTGAATTTGACAACCCAGAAACAATAAATACATTTCCCTCAACTTCACAACTATAAGTCCCCTCCGAAGGACAACTAACCTTTATACACTCATTCACTATATCATCAACCAAACTTAACCCATCCACATCATTAATACAAACTCCATTAGAATCCATACTCTTCTTCTCAAAACGAACACTCTTTTTCCTTCCATCTAAATCCAAATTATTAACTATCAAATATTCCTGAGTTTCAGACAACGAACTTCTTATTATCAGAATATTATCTAAATCCAAACTATCACTCCCTTCAACAGAAAATAAAATCCTACCATCATTACTATCTTTAACTACATTCATACCATCAACAACCTCAGAATCTAAATCAGCAATACTTAAAGCCACTGCATAATCATTCACAACCTCCTCCGCAATACATCTATCACCATCGACCACATAACCTTCATCGCATACCAAGGTACATGTATTCTCTCCAATTAAACCCTCTCCTAACGCATCACACTTATCTCGATACCCCTCATATTGACCATTATTAACAGGACCACATTCTACTATCTGATTCGGAGTACACACAGGAACATAAGTACAACTAGACTCTAATAAAGGATTACCCACATCGCATCCAGATGGACTACTCGAAACAACCTCCCGAGTCTGTACTCCAGAAACACCACATAAACTCCACTCACTAAATTCAATTGTTTCGCAAACTGGCACAAGATAATCACAATCAATCTCTTCAGTTTCAGGATGTTGAACACCATTCTTACAACTCCCAATTTTAGACCAAGTCTTATATTGCAACTCATCAACAGGACATATCAACGGCGATAAATCAAAAACCCAATTATCCTCGCTACAATCCGGAATAAACACACATTGCTCAGATAATAAATAATTCGCCTGACATCCGGCCGGTGTTTTCGAAATTATATCTCTCGTCCTAATATTATCTTCCTGACATTCACCCCATTCACTATAAACCACCTCAGTACAAACAGGAACCTCATAATCGCAATCCACCTCTAGACTAACTGGATACTGAACCCCTCCCTCACATTGTCCAATTTTGTTCCAAGTCTTTGTTTGCTTACCCTCCACTGGACACAATAACGGAGAAAGATCAAACTCCCAATCATCATCAGTACATGGAGGAATATAATCACAAGCTCTCTCCAATAAAGGATCCTCAATAACACACGACGATGGAGTCTGAGAAATTATTGTTCTAGTCTCCTTACCATCAGGACCACAATCACCCCATTCACTATAAACAACAGACTCACAATAACACTCACCATAAACGCACTGCCCTAAATTATCATCACAACTATCAAAAGTACAACTCAATCCATCATTACATGCAACATCCTCTCCAGAAACACACGATAAACTATTTGCATCGCAAAACTCTTGACCATTACAATACAAAGAATCATCGCACTCACTATCTAACCCACTCGGACAATCACACGTCGACAAATCTACATCACAACTATCAGTATCTTCATTGCAAAAATCCTCAGAACATGCCACACCATCATCACACGCAGCCCTAATCCTTCTAGTACACCCATCATTTGCAATACTACAAACTTCATCACCATTACAATACAATTCATCATCACATAAATTATGATTCTCAATAAATAAACACCCTGCAAATCCTGAGCAAATATTGTTTGTGCACAAAATACCGTCATTACATAAACTAGGACCTCCCTCATCAATCAACTCATCACAATTATTATCCAATCCATCACAACTCTCACTCGCTCCAGGATATACCACATCACTATTATCATCACAATCTAATTCCCTTCCATCACCACTAACCTCTTCACTTTCACAATTATCATATCCATCATTATCACTATCCAAACACTCAACCTCCTCTTCCTGACTACACTTTCCATCATTACAACCAAATTCACAACTTACAAGCTTCTCAAATGAATTATCATTAGGATGAAAATTCACACAAGCAAATTCAGCCAACTCATCCCCAACACAATAATCCTCCTTATTCATCCATCCAGCTCCCCATCCACCCCAAAACGAGCCCTGATAAAAATATCTAATCTGTCCTTTCTCATCCTCATCAAACCCATCATCATCCTCAGTACACCTTATCGGCCCCTCAATCACCATATCAAACATACACATTTTCTTCAACGGTCCTGTCTCACCCACCTCGACAACTAATATTTTCCCCCTATGATCATCCTCCAAGGGAACCTTTATCCCATTAACATAATCCGTCATCTTCCCAGAAAAAACCAGATTATCATCATAATCATTCAAATTAACATATAACACCGCCGCACAATTTAACCCATCAAGATTCCTAATATTCTCAAAACGCAAAGTATGTCTCCCATCAATATAATGGCTCAAAGCACTTACATAAGTCATATGAGGATTCGACCAAAAATTAACCTTTATATCTTTATACTCCCTCAAATCAGTAGTTTCAAAAAAACCGTCTTCATTACACTTTCCATTTTCACATCCAGATAAACAGTTATATATTTCATCATTAAAAAAATTATCTAGACAAGAAACCTCATTAAGAGATACATCATCCCTGCAATAATCTTCTTTTGAATTTTCTCCAGCACTTACAGTTCCTTTTACAAAATAATCAGATCCACCATCAGAATCAACACACAACAAATCCAAGCCATCCCCAGCACACTTTCCAACATGAGCACCATAACCATCCTTAGAGCATTGGTACTCGCATTGCATATTTTCATAAATTACTCTATTCGCAAAACAATATGACTCATAAACAAAATCATTACTAACTCCATTACATTCATCTTCAACAACCCTATTTCTATCCATAGCCGTTCCAACATTATTAACATCTTTCCCATCACTATCTATACAATCAAATTCACCTTCAATAGAAACATCAAAAGTACACTCACCATAATTATTATTAGGTTGACTATCTACAAAATACGCATATGCCCTCCTCCCAAAATCCGGAACAATTACCCCCTCACTAAATTCATCTATGTTATGAACAGAGATTACAAAATCATCTGAAACATAGTTATATTTAAACTGTCTCGAAGGATTTGCCCTAGGATCTTCCCCCTCAAGAATAGCAATAAAAATCTGACCATCGCAAGCAGTATAATCTCTGTTATTATATGTCATACTTCCCTCCAAATTACTAATTTTAATCACATTTCCCCCTCTTAAATTAGATGAAATTTGTACTGGATGAAAATCCTTATAGTGTGGAAGTAAATATCCTGCAGGAACTAAACTCGCCTTAGCTCCAACAATAAATGATTCATCCACCCTCCCAACAAAATCAGAATTCTCTTCCAAAGGTAAATGACAACCAACTTTTACAAATGCATATTCATCCGTTGTTGATCTCAAATTCAATCTAAATTTCTGACCGCCCACAACAACATCCTCAAAAATACCATTTTCAATTTTATAATTATTTGACAAAAAAACCTTTTCCGAATCAATCTCCAATTCAGCAAAATACATTCTATCGGCATCAGTTTCCGAACTTCCAGAACTAACTAAATTTATCTCAAGACCATTTATAACCTTAGTCTCTCCCACTAAAATCTTCTCCAACTCATACAATCCCCCAGTACAAACCCTTTCAACCAATCCCCCCCCACAATCCGCAATACAATTATTAAAATTCTCACCAACATCACAAACTCCGTTCCCACATTCAAGACCCCCCAATCCCGACGAACCCAACTCCCCCTTTAACACCTCATCATCTCCAAAACCAAAGAAATCATCTATCCAATCACCAATATTATTCCCAATACTATTCCCAAAAACCTCCCCCACAAACCCAGCACTAACAAAACCGGCCAACAATATAACCGACAAAAAACCAACTACCAATAAACCTCTTCTTTTCATAATAATAGTTAGAAACTAATTATATAAATATTCCTAAACTAAGACCTAACAACATCCCTTTCATCAACAAGAATTCCATTTTCTAATCTACCTTCAAAAAAACCCCTTCCAGAAGGTTTAATCTGAACAAGCCCTTTAGCATTTGTAAGAAGATTAACCTTCAAAGTTCCACCCTCGAGGTCACTTATATGAAAATATCCACTATATTTCATCCTACCATCATCATAAGAAACATGCTTCTTATCAGGAGAACCAGTATCTCTTATCATCAAACCTTTTAAATAACAAACTCCCAAACTCATCCAATAAAAACAAATCAACCATTTAAAAAAACACCTATCCCAAAACATCTATATCAGAAAACTAAATCCCTTTAAATCTTCAAAATCACTGATTTTGAATGATTCAAAAACATCATATGTTTTTGAACCCCTTCCACGCCGCCTCAAACAACTGCTCCATCGCAGCCGCAAAAAAATCAGTACTTAACCAAATGGCAACATCATAATTAGGATGCACTATCTCATCATCCAAGATCATAAACAACAACTGACTACTATCAACAATCGCAAATCTAGCCCTCATCTTCGGAGTATGCTTAACTTCAGCCACTTTCGACAACCTTTTAGCAACAGCCTTATTAGTATCATCAATCGGCGCAGCAATTCGAATCACAACCCCTCGCTTCTTAGCCTTCTCCAAAATCGGCATCAACGCCTCTAACTTCCTATTAATCCCTGGAGCCGTCGTAACAATAGTAATAGTTTTTTCCGCATCTCTTATCATCATATCCAAATGATTGTAAACATTCTGCCTTCCCTTAACCGAACCACTCAGATCCGCAGGCTCAACAAACTTAATCCCCTGATGAAAGATAGTATTCAACTCAGTCAAAACTTCTTCCTTCTTCAATGCATCAAGTCTCTTACTCCTCTCCTGAGCATGCACAACCAAATTTTTCTTAACTCTCTCAATAACCTCTTCAGGCTTCAACGCAACAAACTTAATCGGCTTACCCAACTTCATAACAATAAATCCCTTCTTCTCCAACGTCTCCAAAATATCATAAGTCCTCGATCTAGGAACATCACTTATATTACTCAACTCCCCAGCCGTACTCACTCCCCTCGACAACAAAGCCGTCCAAACCTTAACCTCATACAAATTAAGATCAAAAATTTTCCTCAGCCGACTCAAAAACTCATCTTTAACAATCATCTTAATACCTCTTTGATGAGTCTATAATTGATTTACAGTATTTAAATGTTTTCGTCATTGTAACATGGTACAATATTAAAAACACTATATAAACAAACCTTCTCAATAAAATACAGTTTTCAACATAAGGTTTCTCGAGGTGGTTTTGTAATGTATATTAACTAAGAGAGGTTTTAGGAAAAAACTATAAAAATAAAGATAAATACTCAATCACAAATTATATATAAGATAAAAATATTATCTAATAATGAAACAAGAAAAAATCACAATTCTTAAGGAATACCAGAAAGATACAGACTCAACAACAGAAACACATAATCTAATTCAAGATTCTAAAAAAGAAACAGAGATATGGGACAAATTAAGTAACGAAGCACTTGAAAATTTTCTAATACTTTAAACCCTCTCAAACTATTTCCTAACTCTAACAACATTCCCATTATTCAATTTTAATATTTCCTCTGGAGAAATCTTAACAAGTGATTTATCAGAACCTCCACCACTATAAACCATTTCCTCCTTCATAACTTTATTATCGATCAAAAAAATTGCATCAAATCCAAAGCTAGGAGTCCCACCAAAAAGATAACCAGTCATCTCAAGAATCTCATCAGGACTAGCTAACCTAAGCCTCTCAATACTTAAAGCCCTACTAACAGCCTTAGTACTAGCCCGATCTTCTCCCTTAACAATTGCCACTATCAACCTACCATTATTATCAATCATACAAATATTTTTAACAAAATCCTTTTCACTACAACCAACCACTTCCGCAGCCTCCTCAACAGAATGACAAGATTCGTCAAAACTTAAATGCTCTCCCTCAGAATTATTATCAATCAAAAAATTCTTCAACTTCTTCTCACAATCTTTAGAACCCATAATCTTAAACCTTCTCAAACCCAATCCCTATCTCATTCCCCTTAACCTTCTCTTCAAACCTCTCCTTATACTTCTCCAATTTCCCAACACTAACCACCTTACTCCCCGTCCTCTCTTTAATAAAACTTTCAAACCCTTCAAACGCAGAAAGCATCTCCGCCAACTCCTCATCAACTTCAATACCCAATTTAATCCTATCTCCCTTAACCAATCCCACCTTCTTCCTCGCTGCCTGCACCTTCCGCGATATCTCCCGAGCATACCCCTCCGCCTCCAACTCCGGAGTCATCTCAACATCTAGCTTAACCCCAACATCAGAACCAGATTTAACCTTACCCCTATCAACCTTAACATCCTTAACATTCAACTGCCCTTTAACAATCTCAACCAACTCCCCACTCAACTTCCCATCAACCGAAACCAAAGCAGAAGCAAGAGGCCACTTCAACCCAATCCCAACCTTATCTCTCTCAGCAAACCCTCGCTCAACAACATCCAACATCAAACCAAACTCATTCTCCAACTTCTTATCAATCTTCTTCTTATCCAATTCAGGCCACTCACTAAGATGCACGCTCTCCTCCTTAACAACTTTCATCTCCCTGAGATCCTGCCACAACTTCTCACAAACCAAAGGACAAACCGGAGCAAACATTCTCAAACAATTCAAATAAACCTCGAAAATAGTATCGAACACAATCTGTTTTGTTTTCCTATCATTTGCTCTATCTCTAGTTAGCTTAATATAAACCCTCGACAAATCCAAAAACAATCCTTCAATCTTCCCAATTAATTTATCTAACTGATAAGATTCAAACAAATCCGTAACTTCCTCAATCGTTGAATTCAACCGCGACAAAATATACCTCTCTTCCAATCCTAGCTTTTTCATATCAATCTTCCCAACCTTATTGTCCTTCACAAAATCCCTAAGATAATTTCCAATATTAGATAAAATTAAAAGATTTCTTTGCTTTTGTTTAACATCTTCCCAATTAAAATTAATATTATCTCCTGCAGTAATCTCGCAAATATAATACCTAAAAATATCTGAAGAAAACTTATCAACCACCTCATAAGGACTAACTATATTCCCCAAAGACTTCGACATCTTAACACCTTGAAAATCCAAAATCATTCCATGTACAAAAACATTTTCATAACTAGTTTTATTGAACATTATCGACGAACAAATCTGCAACAATGAAAACCACAATCTTATTTGATCATTACCTTCTAGAATCGCATCAGCAGGAAAATATTTCTTCAATAATCTAGAATCATTATCCAAACAATTCCAGCTTACCGTACCTGAATCAATCCACACATCAGAAACATCTAGAATCCTTTTATATTTATTTCCATCTTTCTCAATTATTACTTCATCAATCCAAGGTTTATGTATAGAAAGATCATCGAACTTCTTACCAGTCAACTTCTCCAATTCCTTCAAACTTCCAACAACAAAAAAATCCTCTTCATTATCCTCATTAACCCAAATAGGAACTGGACAACCCCAAAATCTCTGCCTAACAGCACTATTATCACGAAGGTTCTCAGACCACCTATCATAACTCTCTCCAGATTTCTTAGGAACCCATCTAACTGATTTATTCATCTCTATTATCTTAGGAATCAAATCGCTAGTTTTCAAAAACCACTGCTCTGTAGTTCTAAAAATAACTGGCTTATGACTTCTCCATGAATGAGGATAATCATGTTCCACCATTTTTGTTGCAAGCAAATACCCCTTATCTCTAAAATAATCAACAAATCTCTTATCATCCTCTTTAGCAGTCCAACCTTTAAAATGCCCACTCACAAACTCTCCCCTTTCATTTAAACTATTATATCCTTCAATACTATATTTTCTTCCAACTTCCTCGTCCTCAGGACCACACCCCGGAGCACAATGCACCAACCCAGTACCAGAAGAAGTATCAACATATTGCTTACTCAAAATAATCTTATGCAAATTCTTACTATCCTTTTTAAGCTCATCATACTTACCTACCATCTCTTCTTTCAAAAAATGCTCATACTCTTGTCCCTCTAATTTAGAACCCTTAAGCTCTTCAACAACCTTATACTTCTTCTCCATAACCGAATCCATAAAATCCTCAACTAAATCTTTTGCTATAATCCAATATTCTGATCCAACTTTTATCTTCACATAATCAACATCAGGATTAACCATAATAGCAAGATTAAAAGGAATAGTCCAAGGAGTAGTAGTCCAAATAAGAAAATACTCGTTCTTACTATCTTTTTTCTTAAACTTAAGAAAAATAGAATCATCTTTTATTAATTTATATTCCAACTCATGCTTCGCCAATGCAGTCTCAGACTGAGCATCCCAATGCATAGCTTTCTTACCCTTATACAATCTGCCTTGCTCAAATGCCTTCCCAAAAAAAGCCCACTGCCCCGATATAAACTCCTTCTTAACAGGCATATAAGCATTATCAAAATCCATCCATACTCCAAATCTCCTAAAATCATCATTCATTTCAGCAGCAGATTTCAAAGAAAAATTCATACACTCTTTAACAAATTTTTTAACTCCATACTTAGCAATATCATCCTTCGTCTTCAACCCAAGTTTTTTCTGCACTGCATTCTCAGTAGGAAGTCCATGCATATCATACCCCGCACGATCCCATACATCATACCCTTGCATTCTTCTATAACGCAAAACCAAATCCTTCAAAGACTTATTCCAAGCATGCCCAATATGAATCTTACCCGAAGTATATGGAGGACCATCAAGAAAATAAAACTCCTTCCCCTTAACATTCTTCTTTCTAGACTTTTCATATATCTTCTCTTCATGCCAAAACTTCAGCATCGCTTCTTCTACTTCCTTAAAATCATACATTTTCCTTATACCCTATCCTAACTTAATTTCCAAGCTTTTTAATGTTTACTCAGACTCCCATTAATTTACTTTTAAGATTATCCGAACCTTCTTCAACAACATTCAAAGATGATTTAGAATCAACCAACCAATTACTATATCCACCATTTCCATCCCGACCAGTATACATTTTCTGATATGCATCAACAGCTTTCCTAATCTGCCTCATATCAACCTCCCCACATCTATCCAATATGGCTCGATCATTTTTTGAATCATAACTATTCATTTTTACCCCCATCAAATTTAATTAAAAAATCAGAAAAAACATTTTCTCTCTCAAAACAAACCATAGAACAATCGCAATCCATCAGAAATCCACGCACATTCAAAAGAACGTGCAGTTATATTATTAATAGAATAACACTAGCTATAAAAACATTCAAGACCCTATAACATTTCACACTAGCCATTTTCGTAAACAATTAATTATCTAGAACTATTTAAACATGTCGGTAACTCACAGCCTTTTTATAATTCCCAACACTAAACCAAACATTAAACTGATTACACAATCGAGTATAACCAAGCATATCATCAAGTTTACTACCAGAATTAATCACAACAGATAAAGGATCACCCCTCTGAGATTCATGATTTTTATGAAATTTCACCAACACCCCTGTTGCAGCCGCACTAGGAAGACCAGTTTTAGTCATATCAAAACAATAACTAGAATCATTTAAACTATATTTATCAATCTCAGAAGCAAAATCCTCCGCACTCACACTATCAGGAAAACCAATCCGCTCAGAAATTATCTTAACAATCCGATGATTTACACCATTAACTCGAAACTCTTCCTGAATTTCAGTAATCCCCTGAAGACCTGTCCCTCCCATTAGGAATCAAAACGATACTTATTTTTAAACATTTGTATCTAAACTTGTCGGTAACCCTTACCTTCCTTGTAAGCATCAACAGAATCATAAACTCCCAATATCTTATCCATTCTTGTAAACCTTAAAACTTCCCGAAAATCTGACAAATCTCTAGCAATTATTGAGATAGGCTGATCATTTCTCTCAGCTTTATGTTTCTTATTAAATAATACCAGTCCCCCTATTCCCTCTTGATTAATAAAATTAACAGCAGACATATCCAAACAATAATCAAACCCAGTTTCACGATAACTAGAATCCGCCCTAAAATATTCACCAATTCCTGTAACAAATAATCCTGAGGTATCATTAATAATCATATCAGGTATAACTCTTACTATCCTAAAATTAGTCATATCAACTTTAAATTCATCATATTCTGGATCAATCGCTCCCCCAGATAATTCAGACGGGTTCATGTTCCACTCAGTTTAAGTCCATATTTAAATATTCTTATCCTAAACAAAACTTACAGAAAACCTCCCCTCCTCAACCCCACTAGCATTAACAACATCCTTCAAATCCTCAACCATCTCCCCAATACCTTGAAGATCTTTCTTACTCAAAGTCAATTTAACCTCAGCATTCATCGCCTTCTTCTTACTAGTCTTCTCCTGCCTAATCCTACTAAGAACATCCAAAAACAATTCCCAATCTTCACTCTTAGAAACACCCTTACCAACCTCAGAAACAACAGGCCACCCACTAACATGAATACTCTTATCCTTCTCAAACCCTCCGCCCCCCTTCTTCACACCTCCCCCAAACTTACCCCGCCCCTTTTTAAAATGCTCCAAATAAATCTCCTCACAAACAAACGGAACAATCGGCGCAAACAATTTCAAAATCTTCAACAAAGAATTATACAAAACATATTGCGCCGACTTCTTTCTATTTCCAGAACCCGTATAAACTCTCTTCTTAACAATCTCCAAATAATTATCTGCAAACATCTTAAAGAAAAACCTCTCAACCTCAAGCTTTGCCTGAGAATACTCATACTTCTCAAAACTCTCACTGCAAACCTTAACCAACTCATCAACCCTATCCAAAAACAACTCATCAATCCTTTCCAATTTAGCAGGCTTTTTCCCATCCCAATCCTCCAAGTTCATAAACACAAACCTCGATGCATTAACCAACTTATTAACCAACTTCTTCCCAGCAACCAAATCCTGTTCTTGATAATCCAAATCTCCCCCCAACTTCGAACCCGCCGCCCAAAACCGAAGCGCATCAGCCCCATACTCCTCAATAACCTTCTTAGGATCAATCGCATTACCCTTACTCTTACTCATCTTCTCCTTCCCTAAAGTAACAACCCCTGAAATCACAACATCTTCCCAAGGAATCTTCTTCTCATGATACATCGACTTAATAATCGTATAAAACGCCCAAGTCCTAATTATATCATGAGCCTGTGGTCTAAGCGAATACGGAACCTTAACCTTATCATCAACTAACGAACTAGCAATCCTCGGCGTCATCGAACTCGTCATCCAAGTATCAAGCACTTTCGACTCTCCTTTCATCTCCTTCTTACACTCACCACATTTTTTCTTAACTTGCAAAGGATCAACCGGCAACTCACTAACCTTAGCAACAACAACCTCACCACATCCACAATTCCAAACCGGAATCGGAACCCCAAAATGCCTATCACGACTTATGCTCCAATCCCACTCCAACCCATTAACCCAATTCTCATATCGCTTATACATAAACTTAGGATTCCAATTTATCTTCTTACCTTGCTTAATCAACTCCTTCTTCTTATCAAGAACCTTAACAAACCATTGCTCCGTCGAAATAAACTCCACGTCCGTCCCACATTTATCATGAACATTCGTCACATGATTTATTTCCTTCTGCTCATCAATCAACCCATTATCCTTCAAATCATCCAATATCTTTTTTCTAGCTTCCCCAATCTTCAATCCCTCATATCCCCTAACATCAATCTTTCCATCCTTCCCCAAAATCATACGAGGTTCAAGATCATGCCGATTAATCGCATCAACATCAAA
>NZDU01000065.1 GCA_002688875.1 Candidatus Pacearchaeota archaeon
AACTCTTGTAAAATTTGCATAAATAAAATTTGATTTTTTATCTATATCTGTATTCAAAACCTCATCAAAAATATCTAAATTTCCCCATTTCCAAAAGCTATTGGCTATTCCTATTGGTAATGGTATTACATCATCATGAATTACATTCACATTTTGAGTATATATTTTTTTACAATTTGGTATATTCAAATATTTTAACTGTTGATCACCAAAATTTTGATCTGAATTATGTAAAACCAATTTAAATGGATTTTTAAATTGTTCCAACTTTTCATATAATTTTGATTCAATTAATTTAGATTTACCCTCATTCAATAATGAACTATTACAATAAACTAACTCATCATTATCAAAATCAGTAAAATCAAACTTATCAACATCAATATGATTATCTACTTCTAATTCAATTTTTTTATGTTCATCTTTACTTATATGATGATGACACAATGATTGAAATTTTTCTCCTGTTATTATATGTAATTTATTCATAACTAAATTCTTCTAATATTGGGCAAACAGTATCATTTCGTTCATACTTCTTTTGTAATATCTCTCGTTCTATCATCATATCTGTTTTTCTAACGATACATTTTCTATCATTAATATAAAATTCAAAGAATAAAGAATGTCCTGAAAAATACTCTGGAGTATCGAGCTCAATTACATCTTTTCCAATCAAACCATCTTTATCAAATTTAACAAAAATTGGAATGTCCATTTTAGATAAAGCACAATTCAATAGTCTATGACTACCAGTCGAGAAAATCCTATTTCCTGGTTTATTGAAAATGGGATAAATTAAACCATAATCTTTAGTTGAAACATATTGATATGGGAAAAATCCAAATCTCCACCGTAGTGGATTTGCTGGTTTCCCATAACTAAGAGGTATAGTATCTATATGTCTTATCATATTATCATGCACATGATAAACTTTAGGATATTTTTTATCATACTTTTCCATTATAGGAATAAAATTCTGAGGACACCACTCATATTCTGTAGATTCAACTTCATCAATAAACTCTCTTAATCTCTGATAATCAGGGTTGTCCTTTGAACTTATGTGAGCATCAGGATCTTTATTATGTGTACCTGGATGCCTTATATTTTTTGTTGTCATATACTTTTCAATAATCTTATACGGAATTACAAAATATATAGCACTTTCGTCATCGTTCATATATTTTTTATGATCGTGATTTTTAAAATCTTGATGAATTTTACATTCAAATGTAGATTTTATTTTTTCTCCATCATAATGTGGTTGTAATGAATATTCACTTTCAAATCTTCGTGAATAATAATGTTTATGTAGATTCACATCTTTCCTAAATTTCTTAACTCTATTTCCAATGATTCTAAAATTCGATTTGGTTAAATCTCTAACTTCTTCTTCAGTTGTAAATTTATCAAACCAATAGCCCTTATCATTCAGCATTTTAATTTTTGCCTTACCCAGGCCGTTGTCGCAGCTTTCTACATATTCTAACCTCTCATGATATAGTTCTAATTCTGTATTTATATACAAATCTTCTACTTGTTTTTTATCAAGAATATCAAGTGGCTTTAATGAATCAAAGCTTTTAGCCATATATTTTATATTTGGTCTAAACATATAATCTAATTTTAACATCCGTCTCACTAAATTTTCTTTTTACAAATTTTTGAATGTCCGGTGAGGTGATACCATCTTCAACTTCAGATAAATCTATATCAATCAAGTCCATCCTCTGTTTTTCAATATTAATTTCTACACCAAAAGATATAAATTTCTTACCATCGTCTAACGAAAACCACCGAGGTGTTAATAAATACAAAAGATTTCCCCTTTCAACAGCGGGTATAAACATGGGAATGTCATATCCTATCATCGGTATTGTAGATAATCTATGTGAGCCAGAATCAAATAATATAGAGTAACTGGTAGATATTACAGGATTAAAAACTCCATATTCTCTAATAGTCAAATAAAGAAAAAGTATAAAATCCTGTCTCCATTCATAAAAATAAGGTGGTTTTTCTGCACGCCCTAAATATTTTGTCATTTTAGGATATTTATCATCAAACTCATCCATAATTTTTATATAATTACTTGGAATCCATTTATCATCACTCTTATTAACAATATCAACATATTTCCTAACTATATCTAATTTACCACCACCATGAGATTTAAACATATGATTATTTATAAAATCACAGGGAATAGAAAGATACAAATAAACTTGGTTAGTAAAAACGTCTTTAAAAAATATATCAGAACGCAAAGTGGAACTATATCCGTATTCTTTTATATATCCAGTTTCCTCTTTAATACTCAGTTGTTTTGAATTAAAAATATTTTTATAATAAATTTTATCTTTTTCACACTGTAAATGAATATATGGTTTTTCATTCTCATTTTCTGAAAAAGAAATGTTATCTTTGTTAATGTAGGTAATATTATCAACATCAATAAAATCTGATACAGATTTATTAACCTGATTATATAAATCAATTAAATCCCAACCATTTATTAAATCAAATGGTTTTAGATTATCAAAAGTATCTGTCATCATTCTAATATTATTTTCTGATCGATATGTTTTCATTTACAACTCACCTAAAAATATCATAGTATCATCCCAATTTTCGAATCTGTATCCTTTATCATCAATATAGACTAATGCATTCGGTTTCCCCCACACTATATCTTCTATATAAGAATCAATTTCATATTTCTCTAACCAATCCCAAACTAATTCAATTCCAGTCTTACCATTAATAAGCGGTCTATCTGGATGCCCTTTAAAACTATAAATAACAATTCTAAACTTCTTTGATATTTTTTTAATTGATTCTATTGCACCATCAATTGGTTTACCATAACACGTTCCATCATAAAACCCTTTACCATTATTATGAATAACATTATCAAAATCTATTGCTATCACTCCAACTTCATCTTTTTTTGTCTGATTTGACCATTCTTTCTTATTCATTTTATATCTTCTCTATAAAGTCGTATAGTTCATCGGCTATTAATTTATGTGCATCAACTGATGGATGTGATGTTACACTACGAATCTTCCCACAATCTTCTGCCCAAGTCTGACCATTCTTAAACTCAAACCAATTAAAACATTCTTTAAAGGATTTTGGTACATCCCACAATAAACTACTAAAAAGTATCAGTTCACTATTTGGTAATTGTTCTTTCATATAAGATTGAAACATAATTAATTCTCTTTTTAATTTTTTCATTCTTTCATCTTCATTTAAAAAATACTTTGTGAAAATTTTAAAAAATTTATTCTGTTCCTCTACCGTTACACCAAGATTTTTTTGAAGATCATATTTTCTCGAAAATCCTGTTTTTGCTTTACGAGATGAAAAAATAAATTGTCGATATCCGGATGATGCATCAGCATCTTCATTCCAACCATTAACCCAAACATCCATTCTTGCATATCCAGTTAGTCCGAAAACGATTAATACATTTTCTTTTCCTTTGTGATTCTTCACCCAATCAAACGAAGTTCTTATAATTCTACCATTACTACCACCGCTTTGTGCAATATTATATTCTTCACATTCTAACTTATCTGATAATAATTTAGAAAATCTCTGTTCAGGTACAGAGCTACATCCCTTTCCAACTACAAAGCTACATCCGTTTGCCACAATTGTTTTATATTTTTTCATTTAATAACTTCTCCACCTTATTAATCTTCTAAATAATCATATAATTGTTCTGAAAATAACTTATGTGCTTCTTTATTTGGATGACTACAACTCGTTTTCATACGATTATTTGTTATAAACCTACTCCAAGATACATCTTCAGAATTAAATTTAAAACTATTAAAACTATCCAATACCAAATTGTCTATTTCAAATGATCCAAATATCAATAAATCCACAGTTGGATTTACTTGTTTAATATAAGCATCTAACATTGTCAAGTTCCGTTTTAAATTTATCATCTCTTGTTCATAATTTAAATGTTTCTTAACAAATTCATTATAGTAAAAATCCTTTTGAACTAACTTAAATTTATCATACATATTTTTTTCATTAACCCAAATCTCTTTTCTTGCCCAATGACTTAAACCAAGTATAATCAATGTATCTAATTTTTCCTTATTTTGTTCTACCCATTCAAAAGTTGTTCTAACTATTTTATCATTTCCAGAACCACCAGCAGCAATATTAATTTCTTGACAATTTAATTTTTTAGATAAAACATCTGAAAATCTACCTTCTACATTTTTTACTGGCCAATTAGGTAATGGCTCGTGTAGACCACTGCCCTGAACAAAACTACATCCATTTGCAACTAAATACTTATAATCTTTCACTTATCACATCCTCAACTTTTTCAACATCACTTGGCATATCTACTGACCACCCAACATCTGAAACCTCTATTATTTTAACATTATGATTCATTTCTAAAAACCTCAAAATCTCTATATCCTCTACCCATTCTAATTCAGTTTTACCATTTTCTATACCCCATTTATAAAAACTTTCTAATTCTTTTTTACTAAACGCATAAACAGCAACATGACTATAACCATACATAAATTCATCATTCTTATTTCCAGGTATTCCACTACGTGAAGCATACAATAAATTCTTCTCATTATCAAAAACAAACTTGACTATATTTCTGTTCTTAAATTCCTTATTAGAATTAAATCTACTAATTGATGTTATTATAGAACTTGGAAATTTTTTCTTTTCCTCGATAACCCTCAAAATAGTATCTGGATTTACCATAGGTTCATCACCCTGAACATTTACAATTATATCACTATCTAATTCCAATGACGCTTCTGCAACTCTATCAGTTCCAGTAAGACAACTATCAGAGGTCAATATAACTTTATAATTATAACTATCAACTACATTAGATATTCTTTCATCTTCTGTCGCAATATAAACATTTTCTTTACCGACTGCTCTTTCTGCTGCCTGTGCAACTCTAATTATCATTGGGATTCCTTTGATATCAATAATTGGTTTGCCTGGAAATCGTGTAGATTTATATCGTGCTGGAATTACAACGGATGCCGTCTTTTCTTTTATATTTTCTATCTCTGACTTATCAAAGGTATTCTTAATTTTTATACCATTTAGAACTGAATAAATTTTACTCTCAGATAATCCTTTTGATTTCAATTTTTCATAGTATCCTGGATGAATTTCTTTCATACCACCCAACATATAATTAAACTTATATCCCCATTGATATTGTTTTTTCAACTTATCAAATCTACGGTTTATTAAACCAAATATTTCCGAACAATCATAATCTAAATACATCAATAATTGTTCTAATTTCATATTACCAGCACCTCTACCCATTCCAGTAATACTTCCATCTACATAATCCACACCACTTTCTATCGCCAATACAGTATTTGAAAATCCCAAACCTAAATTATTATGTGCATGAAATCCTATTTTTTTATCGGTATTCTCTCGATAAATTTTTAAAAACTCACTCACCTTATTTGGTAATAATGAACCAAAAGAATCAGCAAGATACAACACATCGGAATCACTATCATCAAGGGATTTTATGACGCCCTGTAATGTTGACCTATCAAGTAAACTTACCCTAACTAAATTTATTGTAGTTTCATATCCAATGGAATGTAAATACCCTACAAATTCTTTTGCATAATCTAAAAAATCTAATGTTGTTGCTACTCTACACATATTAAAAATAGAATTTTTATGTATATTATTTTCAATTAAATTATAATCTAATTTATTATTCACAACAAAATCTTTGGTATCAACCATAAAAGATAACTTTGATTTTGGAATAAAACCAAGTATATTTTCAATAAATTTATCGTTACATTTTTTATATTTACCGCCCCGTAAAGGTGATTTATATCCAAGTTCTATTACATCAACACCTACTCTGTCCAATATAGCAATCAAATCCCCAACAAAATTAGGTTCAAATTCCCAATTCGTATGATATCCACCATCTCGTAATGTACAATCTAATATTTTTAATTTCATATCATCTCCACTTATAGTCAAAATGATCTATATCTTCTTTAAATTGTTTATAAACAAATTCTCGTAAATCATCATCATAATAATTCCAATAAGGTTTAACTCTATCAATAGAATTATTTCTTATTTTTACTTTTTTATCAGAAACTCCCAACCTTTGACAGATAGTATCAAAATCATCTTGTATATTTTCCACTTTACCAAAAAAATCAACATATGGTAATCTATCTAAACCAAAACTATATTTTCCTCTCAAGAAATCCAATTGTGAAGGAATACAAATAAACTCTGAAAAATAATCTATCATCTTTTGATAATCATTCATAAGAACATCCCATTTTGGAATGAAATCAAGTCCTTCATGTGATTCCTCTTTCCAAAACGATTTTTCACGATCTTCCCACATTGGAATATATGATGGTATATACGGATATCCCAATCCGTCTGCAAAAGACCTTAACATATTTCTGGCAAACTCATCAAATGTAAATTTTGTATAAATTTCCTTTCTATATGTATAATTAGAAACCAATCTACTCCAAGGATTTCTAACAAAAGTAAATACAAAATACTCTTCTAACATTTCCTTTGTTAAAATATCATGGTGTACTTTAAATCCACCATATTCATCATCAAATTGACGAGGATCACCAATTCCTAATATAGTATTTAATGTATATCCAATACTTGTTCCTGCACATTTAGGAATATGTAAAAATATAAATTTGTGTTCATGATTTATCATTTTATTATAAACTCAGCAGACCTAATATGTCCATTTTTCTTTAATTGTGAAATATTTTTCTTATATCTAAACATATCAAAGTTATCTAATACTTTATCAAAATTTGAATTTACTAAAATACCTAATCCAAGTTCCATTTCTATTACTATGTTTGCTAAATGTAAAATTTCTTTGGAATCATTTTCAGAATATACTAATATCATTGGAGCATTATATTGAACACAATCAGTTATTGTTCCCACACCTGGCCTGAAAACAAAGGTGGAATTTTTAGACAACTCTTTAAAATTTTCATAATCAAATTTAAAATAAGAATCACTGTCCCTCATATCATACAAATCTTTTGACAAATAAGCACTATATCCAAGTTGTTTCACATTTATTGCCATTTCTAAAAATGTATTAGTATAACTTATATCATATCCTAAAGATGGACTTATAAAAACAAAATTTTCTATATCATTAACTGGTTCTTCCAATTTATTTAAATCACAGCACCATCCAGTATAAATTGGATTGGTTGAGTATTTTATACTTTCCATAACAATATCTTTTACACATAACATATTAGGTCTATACTTAGTCAATAAATTTTGTTCAAACTCATATAATTTTAGAACATCTGGATTATTAGAAAATTTATCAATCATTACATCGTGCCATAAAAAAGAAGATGATAAAATAATATCATTTCTATATTTTAATAATCCTACTATATTATCACTCACAACCACATCATAATCATTAACAATATCTTTATATTGATTTAACCATTTCATATATTCATCATAATCAAAACGAATTCCACCTAAATATGTATTCCAATTAATATTACTACTTTTATACGGAATATAATTAAAATCATCTACAAGAATGGATTGAAATTTATCAATCTGATATTGTTCACAAAATATATCTATTTCACA
>NZDU01000066.1 GCA_002688875.1 Candidatus Pacearchaeota archaeon
GGATCTACAGGACTTGGTAGTGCTGAACTGCCTAATTGCCATGCTCGTCTATATAATCCTATGCGTCTTAATAAATCTTGCTTGATCGGGTATACGTTTATTGGACCCGATGTATGCTTGAGTGCTGAATGTTTTAAGACGTTATATGCCAAGTCTTCACGTGGATCATAACCAACATAAATTGTGGGAATACTATCATCTACAAAACTCATATTATATTCTTTCTATTAGTTTATTCATACGTTAATCCTCTATGCTGAAGATAAAATAAATGATTTTCATCTAATGCTCCTATTGTACAACCATGAGTACATATAACATCTTCATTATTAATATTTAATTCTGATTTCTTGATTGTTAAATAATCTGGTAGGGGTCTGTAATGAACTTCCGGTAATGGTTTATATATTTTTGTCATATTGATTTATTGTATATAACTTGTAATTTACAGTTAGTTCCTCTCCTTTTTCAATAACTTGATCAGTCCATAAGTAGATATATTTGTTAAATCCTTTATGACCACTTTTAACGTCTTTCTTAATACAATTTGGTGAATCAGAATGATTCATGAATTGTCCAATTGCTGTTGCTATAACCAACGATGCCTTTAACCCATCATCACTTATAACCCAAATATTACGTTCCTTGTGTAATTTTATTGCATCTTTATAATCATTAAGTTCTTGTAAGGCCTCACTTTGAATATGAGTTATACCTAATTCTGTATCTGCTTCAATGCGTTGTGTTGCAAACAAACCAAGTCCATCAATATTAGACTTTGCAATTGTCAGACACTTCAATAAAGGACGAAATGTATCTTCTGGTAATGTGTTATAATCTTCTATCATAGTTTTTGCGAGGGCGGGCGAACTCTAGTATCCGCCCTACACATATCAAATTCTAGATTAATATGTTTTAACCCTCCCTGGTACGGTCTACAGGACTTGAACCTGTAAGTCTTTTTAGGACATTAGATTTTGAATCTAACGTGTCTACCAATTTCACCAAGACCGCAATTACTATTTTACTTTATCCCAGACAATTTTGCAATCGGAATTTTCTTTTAAATGTTTAGCATATTCACGTTCACGTTGCTTACCACCTGGCATACCATCGTAATACCATTCATTGAACAGCCATTGTTTAGTACTGTAATCGTTTGTTTTTTCTTGTTCTATTGTTGGATGTTTATAAACTATGAAACCCATATATTATAATTATAGCATTAAAGTTATTCTTGTCTATCTCTTTCTGGAAAATAGTTTTGTTGGGTTCCTTCTCTTTCTAAATCTAATGTAATACAATGTAGTCCACCGTCCCAAAAATATCTATGACGCCATGGTATATACACAGGTTCCATTTTATGTTTTTGTTATTTGTATTGGGTATCTTTTAATGTTACAGCACCATCAACTGTTTCAACGTGTTTACCTACTACCCAATGATACCATTCTTTTGCTCGTGCTTTTGCTTCCATATGAACTGGGTCAGTTCGCCATGCCATAACGTCTTCTTTAGTTTTCCACGTGGTAACTGTTATTTCAGTTGTACCTTGTTCGTCTTCCATATGTTCTTCTTCTAGACTAATGAAGCCTGGTAATGTTTTAGCATAGTCATATACTTTTTCAGACATCTCTTCATACGCATCATTATAATCTTTAACTCTAGCAATGAAAAAAACTTTATAAGCCATTGTTATTAATTATAGTATAAAAATGATAGAAAGTAAATTATTCAGTTGTTGCTACAGCATGATTAAAGACTCGATCGAATTGACTACTAGCAATATTCTTAAGTGTCTTTTTCCATCTATTATGGTTTTTCATTTTAAATATTGTATTAGAATCTGCTGGCGTAGGTAACCATGCATCTGTTTTAAGTCTACCATTGGTTGCCATTAGTTCTGATTCTAACTGTCCTGCACTCCATTGACATTGTCCTATACATACTATCCATCTACTTGGTCCTGGTGTATTATGTTCTAGTACAGCCTTAACTACCTCAGGTGAGTTTGATGCCCACACTTCATTATTAAATTTAAATGTATTTTTTGATGCTTGCCAGTCTGGTGAATGCAATACAATAATCTTATTAAGTCCAATAGGACCACCATAATATACATATGGTTGTAATTGTTTTTTTGTAGATTGTACACCAAAGTCTTTTGCAATATTGGCAATGCTTGGATTTCCAACAGGTTTGTTAATTACCAATCCCATTGAATGTGATTTAGTATGTTCAATAACCAATATGACTGCTTCACGAAACCGTGTATCACGCATTGTGGGTCTTGCAATAATGAATTTACCTAACAGATTAACCATTACACATATTTATATGTTTAAAATACACCTAGTTAATCCTTTTGACACACGTAGATTAAAACATCCAAATTATAACATTACGCAATGGTTTGACTCACAAAAAATTAATTATGTTCATGATGAAAATGATCCAGATTGGATTATTATTCACGTGTTCGTGGTTACCGCGATGATCGTATTTTTGCCAAAGACAACTTACAAGTATTACAGATGTTCTAGAAGCCATTCATATAATGGAGTTGTAAATTTAAGTGTATAAACACCTTCCCATCCCATGAACAACGGAGCATTCCCATCTTTGCCAGATTCTGGGTCACCAATTATTTCTTTTGGTGGTCGTCCTGCATCAACCTCATCTGAGTACCATGGTTCCGGATATACAGGTTTGTATTCACCTTTGTATAAAATAACACCCAGATCAATGTCATCTAAAATTATAGTTTCTATAATAAGTGCAGACAATGGATTTGGTGTGTATAAATGATGCACGGCTAATTCGTGTTCCACCTTTCTGACATCTTTAACGTCAAATTCTACTTCTATGCTTTTGGATTCACCATTTTCAAGTGTAAACTTTACTTTTTCCTCAGCATCAATAAATATTGCCCCTCTAGTTTCGTCTTTATTATCTGCTTCAGGACATTTTACTTTTACAATTGCTTTTAGTTTCTCTAACATGAATTATTTATTAAACTGTATAACTCTGGCATTTCTTTTTCCATAGACTGATTGCGTGACTCATCGATCCATTTAGTCTTGCGAATAAATTCTTGCCACAGTTTAGGATCGTGTTTGTCTGTAAACATTCGAGGTAAGAACTTTCGTGATCGCCAGTATGTGCTGTTTGACTGTATAGTTTCTTTTATCACCTCAGGCATTATAGTTGGATTAAAATATGTTGGGTGCATTACCCAGTTAGTGCCTACAGATGTTACACCAAACGTTGTGTCACACCATTTTAACACGTCATCAAGACACCATATGTTTAGTATGCTAATGGTTGGATTAGTAAAGTAGTTAAACTCTTTATGTGACTGCCATTTAGCAATGTTTCTTTTAACTTGTTCAAAGTCTCCAGTTCGCACATAGCGAAACGTGTCCTGTGTTACAGCATCAATTGAAAATGTAATGCGAACGTTTTTAAACTGCTGTAATACAGCAACTAACTTGTCATTGGGTGGTATTGACCCGTTAGTTGTTAGCACTAACATCATTTGCTGTGCCAGACCTTCGTTTGCTAAATGCGTTAGCATTGGCACTAGTTCTCTGTGAATTAACGTTTCACCTCCTTGAAGTTCGAGCCATGTACACTCATTAAACATAGGCATCAGTTCAGCATATCGGTCTTCTCTGTACTTCGGCGTCTTGTCATAGTACTTCATAAGTTCAACGTATTCAGGTTCGTTGGCGTTTGCTAGTTCTTTTGTTTCTTTTACCCAGCCTGTTGATGAATGAATGCCACACGTTCTGCAGGCAAAGTTGCACTGGTTAGTAAACACCCATTGAATCATTTTAGGTTTGCTTGTCGCCACAGTTGTTTTTGGCAGTTTCATTTGTTCAGTAATTTGCTGTGTATATGAATGACGCAAAGACTTACTACCAATGTCTTCTTGATGCCAGCACCCACTACAGGCAGAATGCCGTTCGCCTTGTCTAAACGATTCTCTAAAGTCTTCAAATCCTTTGCTGGTCCATGCTTGGTCTACAGTCATGCCCGACGTGCCAAACAAGTCATACACGTCAGAATCTAACAGACAGCAAGGTACACTTGGCCCATTGTGAAGTCGTATGTTATAAAATGGTATTGCACAGTAGGTGCCAGTCATAGTGCAGTATTTAAGGTGTGCTAAAGTGTCGTGATATTTCTACGTGAGTTTGAATGCCTGGATGCTGACCATCTCGAGCGTCGTCCCACGCAATGTTGCCAGAGGCTTCTTGTGCTTCTTTAGTGTCTGATGGATAGTATTGTTGAGTAGTTGACTTAACGTGATAATGCATTGACGTTTGAAGGTCAAACTTCATTATTCGTCGTCGTCTGTGTTTACACTTGAGATGAGGTCCCGTAGGCCTTTGGAGGCTACTTTGGCGGCAACTTTCGATCCAGATCCTGTGACCGGAGTACCGGTCGCTTCGCTCTGCCTTGTGGCACTTGGCAAAACTGTACTTGATCTTTTCATACCAGCATACATATTAGTTCGTTGTTTGCTAAATGATATGTCATCTGCTTCATCCATATCTGCGATACGTAAAGTGTCAATGTTAAAATCTAAATCTACTTTTTGTCCAACGCCACTACTACTTCTAGTTTTCATAAACTGTACTTGATACCTGCCACGTTCACGCATTGCTCTGCTTGTGAATATACCAATTACGTTATCACTTGTTTGAATTTTACTTAATCCACCTGCAATATGTGAATGATCAAATTCAATTTCTTCTACTGCATCTCTGTTTAATTGTGAAGCAGTTACTAATAATGTATCTACATCTACTGCAAGGTTACGCAATTCTTCTGACACATACTTGTCTTTTACAAATAAGTCTGATGGTGATACACGTCTGCTTATTGGCATCATCAAATCTAAATAATCTACTAATACAGCATCACATTTTACTTTGTGTTTTATTTCAAATTCTTTAATATATGTTCTAATTCTTAATGACGTTGATCCTGATGGCAAATATTTTATTATCAACTTGCCTGATTCTTTAGATTTTTGTTTAACTTTTAATTCTACATTGTCTAAATTTTTAAATACTTCACGTGCTGGTGTATCACTAACCATACAATCAATTCTCATGGCACATAGAAGTTCACTTAATTCTAAAGTAACATAAACTACATTTAATCCTTGTTCAACCCAGTTCACTGCAAGGTTCTGCAAGAATAAACTTTTACCTGCACCTGACCCACCTGCAAATAAATTAAGTTCACCTTTATTAAATCCACCAAATAATTTTTGATCTATTAAACTCCAACCAGTTGCTATTTTTCCATGATTGTCTTTTAATGCAGTTAATCTTCCTCTAGGGTCTGCAAAATAATCTATACCTAAATCTTTTGTTAATCCTACTTCTACTGCTTCTTTTATTTTTTCTTCAACAGCACCATACTCACCTTTTTCTAACATATCTGCTGATGTTAAAATTGCTCCTTCAAGTGCCTTATGTCTACTAAATTTTTCAAACTCATCTAAAAACCAATTATAATGTTCTGGATCAATGTTTTCTGCACTTTTTAACTCAACACCTGTTTTTGCTTTAACCATTCCAATGTCTGGCAATTTTTTATAATCGTTTGCATAATCTTTTATAAACTTGGCTACTGTTTTTAATTCTCTATCAAAGTATTGTGGGTTAAAAATATTTTGTACTCTAGCAAATGATTCAGCATCATTCAGCATCATTTCCAAAAATAATTGTTGTAAGTCTTTATTATAATTTATTACGTCAGCCATTGTGTTCTACTACTTCTAATAATTCGTGGGCACCATTATAAGCAAAGTATATTGCCAACGCAATTAAGAGTACAGAACTAACTCTAAAAAATAATTTCGTTGACATCATTGCTATGGTGCCATTCAACACAGCATATATTACTAATAATGCACAACCACCAAGTGCACCGCCTACTGCAATAGATCTAATTTCAGAAATTGAACTAGAGAGTAAGGCCGCATAAAATAATACAATTTCAAATCCTTCTCTAACAATTGCAAGAAATACTGTAAATGCTAATGCCAAAGCCGCCCCTTTGGTAATTGCTTTATCAACAGTACCCATGACGTGTTGCTGGGCACCATGGCACCATACAGCAACATAAAATAAAAATGCTGACGCAACAATCATAGTTACACCTTCAAACAGTTCTTCGTGGGCATGAGTTAAAGTTTTAATATATGTAAATGCC